>NZ_JBEXFG010000017.1:0-129095 GCF_040606675.1 Streptomyces sp. NPDC005393
ACAGTGATCTTGGTCGACACGGTTCTAGCAGGAGCTCCATCTCTACTTCAGACGCCTTGACACATCAGCCCCGCCCTTAACTACACGGCGTTGGGTCTAGCCCATGATCCGGCCCGCGCGCAGCACCACCCGCGCCAACTCCTCGTGGCAGATGTCGTTGTGCGCGCCGATGGCCGGAGGGCCGTGCCGTACGACGTCCGACACATCGACGCTCACACAGCCGTCGGCCGGGAACGGATGGCTCAGCGCCGCGGCCAGATCCAGCCGCCGGACGCCCTCCACCGCCTGGATGCCGGTGTGCCCCATCGCCCCCCACCGGGCGTCGCCCGGCAGCAGCGAGGCATCGTCCCCGGCCAGCTCGGAGGCGACCGGGTAGAACACCCCGAGCGCGGTGTCATGGCGCGAGTGGCAGCACACCAGCGGCCCGCTGACCCGGCTCCGGTCACCGCGCAGCGCACCGCCGCGGTCGGCGGCGTGCGGCAGCCGCTCGGCGAAGGCGTAGTGGGAAAAGGCACCCTGGAGCAGCGTCACGGACGCCACGGCGGTCTCCCCCGGGAGCCCGCCCAGCGCGTACGACACCAGACGGCCGCCGAAGCTGTGGCCGACCAGATGGATCCGCGGGGCGGGCCGGGCGGCCGCGAGGGCGCCGAGCACGGGCCCGAGGCCATCGCGCCCGACCGTTCCGGCCCGCCGCTTCATGGCGTAGTACGTGGCGTGGCGCAGGAGTTCCCGCGCCCCGTCCCACAGCCCGTCGATTCCGCCGTCGAAGAGTCCGCCGCGCGCGCCGGCCGTCTTGCGCGACTCGGCGAGCGCGCCGGCGAACCGCTCGCAGACCGCTGCGGCGTCGTCCCCGAGCATCGCGGGCTCGCCGTCCCCGTCCACGTCGGCCGCGTACTCGGTCGCGCCGGACCCCTCGGGGGTCCGCACCAGACCGCGCACCAGCACCCCGAACTCATCCAGGGCCGCGGGCCGCTCGGGCCGTTCGGCCAGCAGCTCGGCGAGGCGCGCCACCATCTGCCCGCGCCCGGGGAAGACGGCCTCCAGCGCGCGGCGGGTGTCCTCGTCGAGTCCCGGGCCCCCGCCGGGGCCCGCCTCCCGGGGCAGGTCCGCGAGCGTCTCGTCGGCGAACCGCATCGAGGGCCAGATCACCCCCACATAGCCCAGCCGCGTATCCGGCGCCTCGCCCAGCAGGCTGGGGAAGGGCGCGAAAAAGCGGTCGTAGAGGCCGGTGGCCATCGCACGGGTGTTGTTCCAGCCGTGCGAGAACACCACCAGGTCCGTGATGCCCTGCCGGGCGGTCTGTTCCAGCAGTCGGTCACGCTGCCGGGTGTCGACGTCCCCGTCGGCGTCGAATCCCAGCTCCCAGTACGGTCGTACGCTCATCCCCGTCATCGCATTTCCCCTCGGGTGGCCCGATGTGCGTGCATCGTCCCAACCGGCCGCGCCGGCGGCCATACGACACGCGTACGGGTTTGGTGTCGATCAATCCGCCGGCCGTTCGCCTTACCCGGAATGCGGTCGGCCGGAACGAATTCCCGGAAATCCATCGCGAGGAAATCGCCGCTGTTCTGAAGATCAGTACCTGATCGGTTCCGGGACAGTTCCGGATCAGTTCTGGATCAGTTCTGCCGAAGGCGTTGCACTATGCTGCCGAATCGTCGTCGCGGCGCGGAATACTCTCAGCGGAAGGCAATGCCCCCCATGCCCTTAAGCGATCGGTGGCAGTACCCCACGGCGCTGCTGGACACCACGATGGACCAGCTCCGCACGCTGCTCGCGGTCCATGAGGCGGGCACCGCGCTGGGCGCCGCCCGGCTGCTGGGGCGTGAGCAGTCCAGCGTGCAGAAGCAACTCGACACCATGAACCGCAACTTCGGCGCGCTGTGCGGCGAGCCGCTCGTGCTCAAGCGGGGACGCAGCCAGAATGTGCTCTTCACGGCGACGGGGGAAAGCCTCGCCGGACTCGCGCGCGGCACCCTGAAGGACTGGCGGGAGGAGGTGCGCGACTGCCGTCGCCGCCTCGGCAGCGGGCTGGTCGTCGGCTCCACCCGCTATACCCTCGGCTTTCTGCTGAACGCCGTGGAGCTGGTCACCGAGGAGTTCAAGAGCCGCGGTGTGGAGCTCAAGGTCGAGCATGTGCGCACCCGGGATCTGCTGGAGCGGCTCGACGCCAAGGAGCTCGATCTGGTCTGCGGCTCCGTGCTGACCACGGCGGGCCGCGACGGCCGGCTCGACGGCTTCGAGGTGATGGAGTGGCGGCGCGGCGGGCTGTCGCTGGTCACCAACCTCGACGCCGGGGAGCTGCCGGGGCCCGCCGTCCCGGTGGGCGAGCTGCCCGCGCTGCCGCTGGCGGTCTCGGCCGACGGCCTCATACCCGGCTTTCTGCGCGGCTGGTTCGGCAGCCGCTACCGCCAGGAGCTGCATATCGCGGCCGAGATCGACACCGTGCAGTACGGGCTCGAACTGCTCTCCTCCGGGGTGGTGCGCGGCTGTGTGCTCGTCACCCAGGGGATCGGCGACGCGGTGGCCGACGGCCGGCTCCGGACCGGCGCCGGGCTGCGGACGCTGGAGCTGACCGACGACATCGGGCCGGAGCTGGAGGTGCTGGTCGGGGTGTTCGTCCGCGACGGGGAGCGCGCCGCCCTGGACGCCGCCCATCCGCTCAATGTGGTGTGGAACGCGCTCGCGGGGGAGAACGCCCGATGGCGCCGGGTGATGCGCAAGGGCAAGCCGGGGCGGTAGGGCATCGGTGGCCGGCCGGTCAGGGGGCGTACCTCTTCCGTTTACACATACCGACTGGTTAGTCTGCCGATGCGGCACGGCGCGGTGCGGGGCAGCACCGGGCGGTGTGCGCAGCAGATCCGAACCGATCCGAGGAGCGTTCGATCGTGGGTACCGTGCGTGGAGCGCGTGTTGTCGTCACCGGAGCGGGCGGCGGCATCGGCGCCGCCCTCGCCCGCCGCTTCGCCGCCGAGGGCGCCCAGGTCGTGGTCAACGACCTCGACGCCGCCAAGGCGAAGTCCGTCGCCGACGAGATCGGCGGGACCGCCGTCCCCGGCGACGCCTCCGGCATCGTGCCCGAGGCCCGCGCGGCGCTCGGCGGCACCATCGACATCTTCTGCGCCAACGCCGGCGTCGGCCACAGCGGCGGGCCGGAGGCCGACGAGCGGCTCTGGGCCGAGGCCTGGGACGTCAATGTGATGGCCCATGTCCGGGCGGCCCGTGAGCTGCTGCCCGAGTGGCTGGAGCGGGGCAGCGGCCGGTTCGTCTCCACCGTGTCCGCCGCCGGACTGCTCACCATGCTCGGCTCGGCCCCGTACAGCGTCTCCAAGCACGCCGCGCTCGCCTTCGCCGAATGGCTCTCGGCCACCTACCGCCACCGCGGCATCGGCGTGCACGCCATCTGCCCGCAGGGCGTGCGCACCGACATGCTGACGGCCTCGGGCGCCACCGGGGAAGTGGTGCTCGCCCCCACCGCGATCGAACCCGAGCAGGTCGCCGACGCCCTTTTCGCGGGCATCGCCGAGGAGCGCTTCCTGATCCTTCCGCACCCCGAGGCCGCCCGCTACTACGCTGCCCGCGCCGGCGACACCGACCGCTGGCTCACGGGTATGAACGAGGTGCAGCGCACCCTCGAAGAGCGGGGCGCGCTCCCCAAGGCCACCGACTGATCCGCCCCCCACACCTCCACCCTCACCGAAGAACAGGGGCCGCTCCGCATGACCTCGTATCAGGACAAGCCATGGCTCGCTCAGCTCACCGAGGCACAGCGCGCGCCGATCACCCCGCGGCCGAGTGTGCTGCACGCCTTCCGGGACGCCGTGCGGACCTCCCCGGACCATCCGGCGATCGCCTACTTCGACGGACGGCTGACCTACCGGGAGGCCGATGAGCTGACCGACGGCATAGCGGGCCATCTCGCCGAGCGCGGCTTCCGGCCCGGCGACCGGCTCGCGATCATGCTGCAGAACACCCCGCACTTCGTGCTCGCCCTGTTCGGCGCCTGGAAGGCGGGCGGCACCGTGGTACCGGTCAACCCCATGTACAAGGGCGGTGAGCTCGGCCATATCCTCGGCGACGCCGAGGTGACCGCGCTGGTCTGCTCCCGCCACGCCTGGAAGGACTACGTACGCGAGGCGGCCGCCGCGTCCCCGGTGCGCATCCCGCTCACCGCCGACGCCCATGACTTCCAGACCCGCGACGACGAGCGGGTGCTGCGCGATGAGCGCCTCCCCGTCCCCGAGGACGCGGGCGACCTCATCGCGGCCGCCCGCGCCGGCGCCCGTCCGCCGGCCGTCCACGAGCCGCGCCCCGAGGACATCGCGCTGATCAGCTACACGTCCGGGACCAGCGGCACCCCCAAGGGCGCCACCAACACCCACGGCAACATCTCCTACAACGCCGAGCGGCAGCACCTCCTCCATGAGCTGCCCGCGGGCTCCACGATCTTCGCGCTGGCGCCGCTGTTCCACATCACCGGCATGGTCTGCGAGCTGGCCTCGTGTGTCGCGGGCGCCGGGACCCTCGCCGTCGCCTACCGCTTCGAGACCGGTGTCGTCCTCGACGCCTTCGCCGAGCACCGCCCCGCCTACACCGTCGGCCCCTCCACCGCCTTCATGGCGCTGATGGCCCATGAGAGGGCGACCCGCGACCACTTCTCGTCCTTCCGGATCATCTCCTCCGGCGGCGCCCCGCTGCCGCCCGCGCTGGTCGAGCGGTTCCAGTCGGCCCTCGGCCCGTATCTGCACAACGGCTACGGGCTCACCGAGTGCACCGCCCCGTGCGCCAGCGTCCCGCCCGGCCTCCAGGCCCCCGTCGACCCGGCCTCCGGCACCCTCGCCGTCGGCCTCCCCGGCGCGGACACGGTCATCCGTATCGTGGACGAGGAGGGCAAGGACGTGCCGTTCGGCGAGCCGGGCGAGATCGTCGTCGGCGGCCCGATGGTCGTCCCCGGCTACTGGCGGCGCCCAGAGGCCACCGCCGCCGCCCTCCCCGACGGCGAACTGCGCACCGGCGACATCGGCTTCATGGACGAGGGCGGCTGGCTGTACGTCGTCGACCGCAAGAAGGACATGATCAACGCCTCGGGGTTCAAGGTGTGGCCACGTGAGGTCGAAGACGTGCTCTACACTCACCCCGCCGTCCGTGAGGCGGCCGTCGTCGGCAAACCCGACGCCTACCGCGGCGAGACGGTCAAGGCGTACATCAGCCTGCGACCGGGGGCCGAGGCCACGCCGGAGGAGCTGTCCGCGTACTGCGAGGAGCGGCTCGCCGCGTACAAGTACCCCCGCGAGGTGGAGATCCTGCCCGAACTGCCGAAGACGACCAGTGGCAAGATCCTCCGACGAGAACTGCGAGGATAGAGAGAACGGTGGCGACCATGGCCAAAGCGACTGACGGCGACGGACAACCGGTGCCACAGCGGCTCCTCGCCGCTGCGACCCGCCTCTTCGCGGAGCGCGGATTCGACCGGACGTCCGTCCAGGAGATCGTCGAGGCGGCGGGCGTCACCAAGGGCGCGCTGTACCACTACTTCGGCTCCAAGGACGATCTGCTCCATGAGATCTACGGCCGGGTGCTGAGGCTTCAGCAGGAGCGGCTCGACGCCTTCGCGGACGCCGACGCCCCGGTGGAGCGGCGGCTGCGCGACGCGGCCGCCGATGTCGTCGTCACCACCATCGAGAACCTCGACGACGCCACCATCTTCTTCCGGTCCATGCACCATCTCAGCCCGGAGAAGCACAAGCAGGTACGCGCCGAGCGCCGCCGCTACCACGAGCGGTTCCGCGCGCTGATCGAGGAGGGTCAGCGGACCGGGGTGTTCAGCGCGGACACCCCGGCCGACCTGGTGGTGGACTACCACTTCGGCTCCGTCCACCACCTGGGCACCTGGTACCGCCCCGGCGGCCCCCTGACCCCCCAACAGGTGGCCGACCACCTCGCCGATCTGCTCTTGCGCGCCTTGCGGCCGTGATTTTCAGCCCGTCCGGCGTTTGAGGACGCGCCCGAAGGGCGTCCCGGGGCCCGGGACGGGGCGGGGGGAAGAGCCCCCACCCCGCGTCCTCTCTACCGGTACTTCTTGAGCTCGCGCCGGGCCAGCGAGCGCTGGTGGACCTCGTCCGGGCCGTCCGCCAGGCGGAGGGTGCGGGCGGCCGCCCAGAGTTCGGCCAGGGGGAAGTCCTGGCTGACCCCGCCGGCGCCGTGCAACTGCACCGCCTGGTCCAGGATGCCCACCACCGTGCGCGGGGTCGCGATCTTGATGGCCTGGATCTCGGTGTGCGCCTCGCGGTTGCCCACCGTGTCCATCAGCCAGGCCGTCTTGAGGACCAGCAGCCGCAGCTGCTCGACCGCCACCCGCGCGTCCGCGATCCACTCATGGACCTGGCCCTGCTGGGCGAGCGCCTTGCCGAACGCGTGCCGGGCCACGGCCCGTCGGCACATCAGCTCAATCGCGCGCTCGGCCATGCCGATCAGCCGCATGCAGTGGTGGATACGGCCGGGGCCGAGCCGGGCCTGGGCGATGGCGAAGCCGCCGCCCTCCTCGCCGATGAGGTTCGTGGCCGGGACCCGGGCGCCGTGGAAGACGACCTCCGCGTGGCCGCCGTGGTAGTGGTCCTCGTAGCCGTACACCCGCATCGCCCGGCGGACCTCGACGCCCGGGGTGTCGCGCGGCACCAGCACCATCGACTGCTGGCGGCGCACATCGGCGCCGTCCGGGTCGGTCTTGCCCATCACGATGAAGATCTTGCAGTCGGGGTTCATCGCGCCGGAGATGTACCACTTGCGGCCGGTGATGACATAGTCGTCGCCGTCGCGCGCGATCCGGGTCTCGATATTGGTCGCGTCGGACGAGGCCACCTCGGGCTCGGTCATCGCGAAGGCCGACCGGATCTCGCCCGCGAGCAGCGGCTCCAGCCACTGCTCGCGCTGCTGCTCATTGCCGAACTGGGCGAGCACCTCCATATTGCCGGTGTCCGGGGCCGCGCAGTTCAGGGCGGTGGGGGCCAGCTGGGGGCTGCGGCCGGTGATCTCCGCGAGCGGGGCGTACTGGAGGTTGGTCAGCCCCGCACCGTACTCGGCGTCGGGCAGGAAGAGGTTCCACAGCCCCTGCTTGCGCGCCTCGGCCTTGAGCTCATCGACCACGGCCGGGGTGTCCCAGGGCGAGGCGAGACGGGCGCGCTGCTCCTCGGCGACCGCCTCCGCCGGGAGGACATGCTCGTCCATGAAGGTGAGCAGCTTGCCGCGCAGCTCTTCGGTGTGGGCGTCGAATGCGAAGTCCATGACGTGTCTCAGCTCTCCTGGAGGGTGGTGAGGCCGTGCTCGATGAAGCCGGGGACGATGTCGCCGATGCGGTCGAAGCCCGCGCCGAGGGTCTGGCCGAGCGTGAAGCGGTAGTGGATGCCCTCGAGGATCACCGCGAGCTTGAAGTAGGCGAAGGCGGTGTACCAGGAGACCCCGCTGACGTCGCGCCCCGAGCCCTCGGCGTAGCGCTGGATCAGCTCGTCCGTGGTGGGGTGTCCGGGGGCGCCCTGGGTGGAGGAGACGGGCGAGTCGGGGAGATTCGGGTGTTCGCCGTACATCACGATCAGGCCGAGATCGGTCAGTGGATCGCCGAGTGTGGACATCTCCCAGTCGAGAATCGCCGCGATCCGGTCGTCGGCGTCCACGAGGACGTTGTCGAGCCGGTAGTCACCATGGACGACGGTGGGCGCGGGGGAGGCGGGCAGCGCCTTGGCGAGCCGGGCCTGCAGCTCGTCGATCCCGGGGAGGTCGCGGCTGCGCGAGGCCGCCAGCTGCTTGCCCCAGCGGCGCAGCTGCCGCTCCAGAAAGCCGTCCGGCCGCCCGAAGTCGCCGAGCCCGACGGCCGCCGGGTCGACGGAGTGCAGGGCGACGAGCGTGTCCACCAGGGAGAGGACGACGCCGCGGGTGCGCTCCGCGCCGATCGCGGCGAGCTGGTCGGCGGTGCGGTACGGGGTGCCCTCCACGAACTCCATGACGTAGAAGGGCGATCCGATGACCGTCTCGTCCTCGCACAGCAGCACCGGCTCCGGCACCGGCACGGCCGTCGGGTGCAGCGCGCTGATCACCCGGTGCTCGCGCGCCATGTCATGGGCGGTGGCGAGCACATGGCCCAGCGGCGGACGGCGTACGACCCAGCGGGAGGTGCCGTCGGTGACGGTGTAGGTGAGATTCGACCGGCCTCCTTCGATCAGCCCGGCGCTCAGCGGTCCGCGCACCAGCCCCGCCCGTTCGCGGTCGAGGTGGGCGCGGAGCTGCTCGAGGTCGAGCCCTGGTGGGTTGCCTGCGTTCATCGAATCTCTTCCTCCGTAGCGGAACGGGCGGACGGTCCTGCCTCATGGTGGACCCGACTTATGATGCCGACCAGTCGGTATGTAGTCCAGTGCGCGTCCGTCACCCGTCCCGTTCCCGCTGCCGCTCGGCGCGGTCCTCGGCCTCCAGAACCGCGTCGCCGTACTCCAGCGCCCAGGCTTCGGTGGCGGCCGGATCTGCCGGTGCCTGGTCGGTGGTGGTGCCCGTCAGCGGTTTCATGATCGCGACGCTATACGCCCTTGGCACACCGGAACACCATCGAATGCGACATTGCTGTCGCCGCTGGCGGCGCAGAGCACGGCGTAGCGGGGCGGCTCGGATTTGCGGTGGCGGTCAGCGCGCAGGAGCGTCGAAGGGAGGGGCCGCACGGAAGCGGGCCCGGCAAGTGATCGGACCCGGCAGGGACCGTACGGACCAGGCACGGCAAGGAACCGCAAGGAGCGCCACCATGAAGGCCGTCACCTACCGCCGCTACGGCGGCCCCGAGGTCCTCGAATACGGCGAGGTCCGTGAACCCAAGATCGGACCCGACTGCGTCCTCATCCACGTCAAGGCCGCCGCCGTGAACCCCGTCGACTGGAAGGCGCAGGCCGGACTTCTCGATCCCGTCCTGGAGACGGTCTTCCCCGTCATCCCCGGCTGGGACGTGGCCGGGGTCGTGGAGCGGCCAGGCCCGGCGGCGCCCGAGTTCCGGACCGGTGACGAGGTGATCGGATACTCGCGGGAGGACCTCCTGCACCGGGGCACCTGCGCCGAGTATGCGGCCCCACACCTGCGCGCGCTCGCCCGAAAGCCGCGGAATCTCTCCTTCGAGGAAGCCGCGGGCATCCCACTGGCGGGCCTCACCGCGTACCAGGCGCTGGCCAAGGTGCTGATGGTGGCCGAGTGCGAGACGGTGCTCGTCCACGCCGCCGCGGGCGGCGTCGGCTCCATGGCGGTGCAGATCGCGCGGCATCTGGGCGCCCGCGTCATCGGCACCGCGAGCGAGCGCAACCACGACTACCTGCGCGGGCTGGGCGCGGAGCCGATCGCGTACGGGGAGGGACTGGTCGACCGGGCGCGGGAGCTCGCCCCCGACGGGGTGAACGCCGTCTTCGACCTGATCGGCGGCGAAGCGCTCGCCGCCTCGGCGCGCCTCCTCGCCCCCCGCGGCCGCCTGGCCTCCATCGCCGACCCAGCGGTCATCGGCCTCGGCGGTCGTTACGTCTTCACCCAGCCCGACCCCGAGGACCTGCTGTACCTGACCTCGCTGGCCGAGCGAGGGGTCCTGGGGGTGGAGATCGCCGCGGTCTTCCCTCTGGAGGAAACGGCGGACGCGCAGCTGCTCAGCATGGAAGGGCACACCAGGGGCAAGATCGCCATCAAGGTGCGCTAGCCGGTTTCCCCAGCTCGCGGTCGGTGCGCTCGGGCTGGTCGGTTCGGCCGGGTGCGGCGCCGTCTCGCGCCTTCGGCGCCTTGGAGGTGGGCCCGGGCCGCGTCGCCGGCCGCCGGGCCGTGGGTCGAATCGGGGCCCGGGGCGGAGCCCCGGTGGGGGCGAGGGGGCCCGTCCACGCGGCGGAGCCGCATATCGGATGCCGCGGGAACGGGCGGGGTGCCGCCGCAGGCGCCCACGACCCGCACCCGCGAGACGGCGCCGACGCAGCGCGACGGCAGCGCGAGGGCGGACCCTCAGCGCAGGGTCACCGCGCCGAAGACCGCCACCGCCATCACACAAGCCACCGAGACCACGGCCGCCCGCGGGGACAGTGCGGGCGGCCGTGGCACGTGCAGGGCCCGGATGCGGCGGTGGGCCACGGCCAGGAAGGCCAGCCACGCCAGCACGACCAAGGCCAGAGCGAGGAGCGAGACCGGGCCGACGCCGACGGTGTGCAGGGTCTGCCGACCGGCGAGCGAGGCGGCCACGGCGCAGGCCAGCGTCGTACGGCGCCAGGCCAGCCGGGTCCGCTCCGGCTGGAGGCCGGGATCCCGCGTCCGCGTTCCGTTCGTCCCATTCCCTTCCGGCATGGCCTCACACGCCCCACCCGAGGGCCACCACGAGCACCATCGACAACGCGACCACCCCGACGGCCATCCCCAGCACCACGGGGAAGCGCGACACGGGGAGGTCCTCGCCTCGCCGCATGGCGCGCTCGCAGCGGATCCAGTGGTTGATGGCCCGCAGCGCGCACACCGCGCCGCCGGCCAGCAGTGTGACCGCCAGTGCGAGCCGGAGTGCCCGCTCGGTGGCCGGCAGGAACTGGGCGACCGCGAATCCGCCGCCCACCAGGGCCATCGAGGTGCGCAGCCAGGCCAGGAAGGTCCGTTCGTTGGCGAGCGAGAAGCGGTAGTCGGGGGTCTGGCCCTCCTCGCGCAGCCGCTCGGGCGCGAACCACAGCCGTACGCCCGCGACGGCGGACCCACGGCTCTCGCGGGGCTCTGAGCGGCCGGATTCGGTCACGGTACGAGCCTCTCACGGCGCCACTCCAGCAGCCGCCGGTACGCCTCCCGCCCGTCCGGCACCCACTCCCACTCGGGGAGGCGGCGGGTCAGCTCCTCCTCGGTGAGGAAGGCGTGCCAGGCGATCTCCTCGGCCTGCGGTCGGACCGGCAGTTCGCAGCGGACGTCGTAGACGCGGCTCCACCAGGTGTGCTCGGGCGTGTCGTAGAGGAATGAGAACAGTGGTATCGGCGCGGGCAGTCCCGAGACGCCCAGCTCCTCCTCCGCCTCGCGCAGCGCCGCCTCGTCATAGCCCTCGCCCGTTCCGACGACCCCGCCGACGAACATGTCGTACAGCGACGGGAAGACGATCTTCTGCGGGGTGCGGCGGTGGACGAAGATCCGGCCCTCGGCGTCCCGCGCCAGGACGAAGACGCAGCGGTGCCGGAGTCTGTGGGCCATGGCGTCGCCGCGCCGGGCCTGGCCCACCACGCGGTCCCGCTCGTCCACGATGTCCAGCAGCTCATTGGCGGAAAGCGGTTCCTGATCAGGCATGCCGTCATATAAGCAGATCGCGCGGGGGTCAGCGCCGGTGGCCGCCGCCGTAGCCGTCGCTGTCTCCGTACCCGCCGCCGTTCCCGTAGCGACCGTGGCCCTGGTTCTGCCCCTGGCCGTAGGGCCCGGATCCGTAGCCGCCGTCGTCGCCGTGCTGCCTCGCGTACTCCTGGGCCCAGCGGTCCAGCTCGTCCGCCTCGTCCTGCCAGTCGCCGTACTGCCCCGAGCCCGGGGACGGCCCGGTCGGCGACGAGGGGGTGGAGTGGCCCCCGCCGGACGAGGGGGTCCGGGTGCCGGCCTGCGCGGAGCCGTCGGCCGGAGCCTGAGACGCCGGCTTCGCGGAGACCGGCCCCTCCGCCTCGGGCTCGTCCGCGCGCGAGCCGCGCAGCGGGGCGTCACCCACCGCCGACGCGGCGAGTGCGGCGGTATGGGTCTCGGGTTCGTCGGGCGCGGAGGTCGAGGTGTCGCGCTCGGGGGCGGCCGACGTCTGATGGACGTCCTTGCCCATGAGGAGGAAGAGCGCGGTGGCGGCGCCGGTGGCGGACAGCAGAATCGCCCCGGCGGCGGCCTTGCGCCGGTTGTCGACCGGACGGGGGCGGGCGTGCCGGGGGCCGATCACCTCGCCCCGCAGTACCTGGGGTGCGTCGGCGCCGGACCCGGTTTCGACGGGCTGGGGGCCGGGGGTGACGAGCGTCGGATTGACGATGCGACGTTCCGTCTGGGGCAGCGGCCCGGGGTGCTCAAGGGAGCGTTCAGCCATGGTCGTTGATGATGCACGGTTGGCCGAACACTGTCCAATCTCGGTGAACGATTGTGGCCTTTTGTTGTACATGGGGGTATCGAACGAGGAGTTGGGTTGGCAGGCCGGAAAGCGCTCCCATGCGTCGGGTTGACGCCGTACTGGCCGGTAGGCAGGATCGCACCGACGACACCGTCGGCCGGCTGACGAGGACGGGACACCACCACCATGGCGTACGACGCGGATGTGATCGTGGTCGGGGCGGGCCTCGCGGGGCTGGCGGCCACCGCCGAACTCGCCGACGCGGGCCGCAAGGTGATCCTCCTCGATCAGGAGCCCGAGCAGTCGCTCGGTGGCCAGGCCCACTGGTCCTTCGGCGGCCTCTTCCTCGTCGACTCGCCCGAGCAGCGCCGCCTCCGCATCCGCGACAGCCGCGAACTCGCCTGGCAGGACTGGCTCGGCACGGCCGGGTTCGACCGCGAGGAGGACCACTGGCCGCGCCGCTGGGCAGAGGCGTACGTCGACTTCGCGGCGGGCGAGAAGCGGTCGTGGCTGCACGCCCAAGGGCTGCGGCTGTTCCCCCTCGTCGGCTGGGCCGAGCGCGGCGGCTACGACGCGACCGGGCACGGCAACTCCGTTCCCCGCTTCCACATCACCTGGGGCACCGGCCCCGGCGTCGTCGCCCCCTTCGAACGGCGGGTGCGGGCCGCCGCCGCCCGGGGCCTGGTCGAGATGCGCTTCCGGCACCGCGTCACGGGGCTCGCCCGCAGCGCGGGCACCGTCGACACCGTCACCGGCGACATCCTGGAGCCGAGCCGCGCCGAACGGGGCACGGCCAGCGGCCGCGAGGTCACCGGCGCCTTCGAACTCCGCGCCCAGGCCGTGATCATCACCTCCGGCGGCATCGGCGGCAATCACGACCTCGTCCGCGAGAACTGGCCCGAGCGGCTCGGCTCCCCGCCCGAGCGGATGATCTCCGGCGTCCCGGCGCATGTGGACGGCAAGATGCTCGGCGTCGCCGAGGCGGCCGGCGGCCGGATCATCAACCACGACCGGATGTGGCACTACACCGAGGGCATCGAGAACTGGAACCCCATCTGGCCCCGGCACGGCATCCGCATCCTCTCCGGCCCCTCGCCGCTGTGGCTCGACGCCCGCGGCAAGCGGCTCCCGGTGCCGCTGTTCCCCGGCTTCGACACGCTGGGCACGCTCGAACACATCATGCGGACCGGATACGACTACACCTGGTTCGTGCTCACGCGGAAAATCATCGAGAAGGAGTTCACGCTCTCCGGCTCCGAGCAGAACCCCGACCTCACAGGCAAGAGCATCCGCGACGTCCTCGGGCGCGCACGGGCCGGGGCCCCGGGTCCCGTCCAGGCGTTCATGGACCACGGCGCGGACTTCGTCGTCGAGCGGTCGCCGACGGCGCTGGTGCGGCGGATGAACGAGCTGACGAAGGAACCGCTCATCGACGAGGCCGAGCTGGTGCGCGAAATCACCGCGCGCGACCGGGAGATCGCCCACCCCTACACCAAGGACCTCCAGGTCACCGCCGTACGCGGGGCGCGCCGCTATCTTCCCGACCGCCTCATCCGCACCGCCGCCCCGCATCGCCTGCTCGACCCCAAGGCGGGCCCGCTGATCGCCGTCCGCCTCAACATCCTGACCCGCAAGACGCTCGGCGGCCTCGAGACGGACCTCTCCTCCCGCGTCCTGACCGACGGCGGCGATCCGCTGCCCGGCGTCTACGCGGCCGGCGAGGCGGCCGGCTTCGGCGGCGGCGGCGTCCACGGCTACCGGTCCCTGGAGGGCACCTTCCTGGGCGGCTGCCTCTTCTCCGGCCGGACGGCGGGCCGGGCGGCGGCCAAGGCCGTCTCGTAGCGCGCGGGCGGGTCCGGGGCTGCGCCCCGGACCCGCTGGGGCTCCGCCCCTGCACCCCGGCTGAGGCTGCGGGGCGCCTGCTTGGGGGTGTGCCCCGGGCCCCCGGCTGGGGCTGCGCCCCCGGGCGCCGTCCGGGGCTGTGCCCCCGCAGCCCACCGGGGCGGAGCCCCGGACCCCGCTGGCCTCCGCCCCCAGGCCCGGCTCATCAACGGCGGAGGGGCTGGATGTTGGGCTCCGGAGCCCCGGGCCCGCTCGGGCCGAACCCAGCCCGTCCGGCGATTGAGGACACGCCCGAAGGGCGTCCCGGGGCCGGGGGCGGAGCCCCGAGGCGGGGGTCGGGGCGGGGGTCGGGGCGCCGAAGTCTGACGGAAGTCTGACGAATCTCCGCAGGAGATGGCGCGCCACCCCCACCCGGTGCTCTCATCAAGGGCATGGACCCCAATACCCACGCCGGGACGGACGGCAGCGGCACCCCTGTCGGCCGTCGCCTCGTCCTCGGCATGCTCGGACTCGGCGCGGGCGGGATGGCGGCGGCGCCCTGGTTGCAGGGGCGGTTGGAGGACGTTCTCGGGGCGGTGGCGGACAAGGACCCGACCGGGGTGACCGGGCTTCTCCCCAACGGCGGGGGGTTCCGCTACTACTCCGTCACCTCCTCCGTCCCCCACAAGGACGCCACCACCTACCGCCTCACCGTCGGCGGGCTCGTCGACAAGCCCAGTACCTACCGCCTCGCCGATCTGCGCGCACTCCCACAGCACCGACTCGTCCGCGATGTCCAGTGCGTCACCGGCTGGCGGGTGCCCGGGACGCCGTTCGAGGGGGTGCGGCTGTCGACGCTGCTGGATGCCGCCGGGGTCCGCCCGGAGGCCAAGGCCGTGCGGTTCGGCTGCTTCGACGGCGCGTACACCGAGAGCCTCACCCTCGACCAGGCGCGCCGCTCGGACGTCCTGGTCGCGCTGCGCATGCGGGACCAGCCGCTCGGGCACAGCCACGGCGGCCCGGTGCGGCTGTACGTGGCGCCCATGTACTTCTACAAGTCGGCGAAATGGCTCTCCGGCATCACCGTCACCGGTGAGGTGCGGCCCGGCTACTGGGAGCGCCGCGGCTATGACGTCGACGCCTGGGTCGGCAAGTCGAACGGACGCGACGATGACCCCACTGCCTGAAGCCGAACTCACTGAAGCCGAGGCCGAGGCCCTGGCCCGCCGGGTGCGCCGGTTCAGCCCCGCCGAGCGCTGGATCCACCGCACCACCGCCGTCCTCCTGGGCGTCTGCGTGGTCAGCGCGGCCTGCCTCTACCTGCCCGAGCTCGCCGAACTGGTCGGCCGGCGCGCGCTCGTCGTCACCGTCCACGAATGGTCCGGCATCCTCACCCCCGCCCCGGTCCTCCTCGGCCTCGCCTCCCGCGCCTTCCGGGCCGATCTGACCCGTCTCAACCGCTTCGGACCGCATGACCGGCGCTGGCTGCGCGCGGCGCTGCGGCGCGACCACCGCCCTGAGGAGCGCCCGGCGGGGAAGTTCAACGCCGGGCAGAAGCTGTACGCCGGATATATCACGGGCGCCGTGCTGGTGATGGCGGGCACGGGGCTGCTGATGTGGTTCACCGGACTGGCCCCGCTGGTGTGGCGCGTCAGCGCCACGTTCGTCCACGACTGGCTGGCGCTGGCCATCGGCATCGTACTGATCGGGCACATCGCCAAGGCGGTGGCCGACCCGGAGGCCCGGCGGGGCTTGCGCACCGGGCGGGTCGACCCGGACTGGGCGGCCCGTGAGCATCCGCTGTGGCGCCCCGACGACACCGGCGACCACACCGGCGACCCCATCGACAACCGCGCCGACAACCGCGCCGAAAACCGCGCCGGGGAACAACCGACGGAGATCGCGCCCCGCCATCGGTGACGCGTTCTTTCTTTCTCGTGTCGTGAATGCGGCATCTTTCCGTCGCGATGCCATCATGCGCACGGGCCGTCAGTTCCGCACTCGGGGAAGAGGAATACTCGCATGGGCGAGAAAGGTGTCAGAAAAACCATGGTGCGGCGCTGGGCTCCGGCCGTCGTGTCCACCGTATTGCTGCTGCCGCTGAGTGGCTGTCTCGGCATGTTCGGCCAGCCGGTCCAGCGCGGCGGGCTCTGGGTGAACCCGGACAGCCCGGCCGCCCGGCGCGCCCGTGAGCAGCAGCGGGAGGGCCGTAGCGGCGATGCGGCGCTGATCCGGCGGATCGCGGAGGAGCCGGTCGCGGAATGGCTGGGGCCCGCACCGCGTGATCGGGTGCGTTTCGTGGTGGATTCCGCCGCGCACACCGGGTCCACTCCGGTGCTGGTCGCTTATCATATTCCGTTCCGCGACTGCGGACGCTATTCGGCGGGCGGCGCGCTGAATGGGAGCGACTACCGGAATTGGATCCGCCAGGTCGCGAACGGAATCGGCGACCGGAAGGCCATGGTCGTCGTGGAGCCGGACGCCGTCGCGCAGGTCGTCGACCGCTGTGTCCCCGCCGCGCTGCGCGCCCCGCGGCTGGCGCTGCTGCGCGACGCCGTCACCACGTTCGCCGCGTTGCCCCGGACCCGGGTGTATCTGGACGCGGGGAACGCGGACTGGATCGAGGACCCCGCCCGGCTGGTGAAGCCGCTCAAGGACAGCGGCATCGACCAGGCGGACGGCTTCTCGCTGAACGTCTCCAACTTCCAGCCCACGGCCACCAGCGAGCGATACGGACATGAGCTGTCCGCCGCCCTCGGCGGTGCCCACTTCGTCATCGACACCAGCCGCAACGGCAACGGCCCGCTGAAGCCGGGCGGCGCGGCCCGGCACGGGATCCGGGCGGGGGAGTACTGGTGCAATCCCCCGGGGCGGGCGCTGGGCGAGCCGCCCAGCACCAGCACCGGGGACCCGGAAGTGGACGCCTATCTGTGGATCAAGCGCCCCGGTGAGTCCGACGGAACCTGCAACGGCGGGCCTCCGGCGGGCCGTTGGTGGACCGAGTACGCGCTCGACCTGGCCCGTAACACGCTCAGCGCCCCTCACGCCGGCAACGCGGGCGGACCGGGCGCCTGAGAGCGGGCGCGCCGGTCACAGCGCACACACCGGGTCCTTCTCCTTCGGCGGTGCGCTCGGCGCCGCACACGGGCTGTCCGCGCGTGCCGTCGGCACGGCCGCGGCGGCGCGGCGCCGGCGCCGGCCGCGCAGCAGCCCGCCCGACCAGATCACCACGGGCGCCAGACACAGGGCGAGCGCGAGGACCGCCCACGTCCGCATCGCCGCATGCGTATGGCCCAGGAAGAACGAGCCGGTCAGCGAGGAGCCGAACACCCCGGCCCACAGCAGATGGATCCGGAACGTGGAGAGCCGGTCGGGGCTGGACGAGTCGCCCTTGGGCGTGACCACGAACCGGCTGGAGCGCCGCAGCACCGCGTCGCACAGCGACTTGGCGTAGATCGGGGCGGACAGCGCGGAGAGCAGCATCCCGGCAAGGCCGCCGGAGCCCTCCGGCTCATGCGGGGAGACATTGTGCCGCCGGTTCCAGACGTACAGCCCGATCTGCAGCATGGCGGCATCGCTGTAGAGCATCATCCACATCTCGGCGGGGATCCGGATCCCGGAGGCGCCCAGCATCAGGAACAGCGCACAGGACAGCGCGGAGAGCATCCAGTTGAGCGCGGTCATCGGGTAGTAGCCGATCATCAGCGTGTAGTTGAGCAGCTTGCCCGGCGACAGGGTGAACGGCGCCTTCCAGAACTGCTTGAGCACGGTCTCGTAGGTGCCCCGGCTCCAGCGCATCTGCTGGGTGAAGAAGTCCGTCCAGGTGCTCGGGCCCTCGCCGACCGCGAGCACATCGGGGGTGTAGACCGAGCGCCACTTCTTCTTCGTCGCGGGATTGCGGCGGCGGTGCAGCTCGAAACCGGTGGCCATGTCCTCGGTGATCGAGTCGTACAGCCCGCCGATGGAGCGCAGCGCGCTGATCCGCACGACATTGTTGGTGCCCACGAACATCGGGCAGCCGTAGGCGTTTCCGGCCCGCTGGATCAGCGCGTGGAAAAGGAACTGCTGGCTTTCGGCGGCCTTGGTGACCGGCGAGTCGTAATTTCCGTAGACCTGCGGTCCCACCACAAACGCCACATCCGGGTCCCGGAAGTAACCCAGCATACGCTCCAGGAAGTTGGGCAGCGGCTCATGGTCGGTGTCCACGCATGCCATGAATTCATAATCGTCACCGTGCGCGTCCAGCCAGGCGTTGTAATTCCCGTGCTTGGTCTTCGCCCGGAAACCGCCCTTCGGCTGATTCCACTTCTCGACGCCCTTACGGGAGAAGTGCCGTACGCCCAGGCGCGCGCACAGCTCCTTGACCTCCGCGTCGTCCCCCTCGTCCAGCAGCCAGACGTCCAGCGGCCCGGTGTGCCGGATCCGCACCGCGCCCTCCAGCGTCGCCCGGACCATCGCGAGCGGCTCCTTGCCGGGCACGAAGCTGGTCAGGAACGCCACCCGGGTCCCGGGCGCGGCGACCACCGGCACCGGGTCCCGGGCCACCAGGGTGGCGTGCGCGTTGGAGAGGACCGTGAACAGCCGGAAGCTCTCGATCAGCGCGATCGACACCAGCATCGTCACATCCGCCGCGGTCTCCCACACCGTCACGAAGTCGCGCTCCACCCAATGGTCCGGATGCAGCAGCCACAGCAGCAGCACCGCCGAGCACACCGGCGCCGCGCACAGCAGCAGCGCCGCCCGGATCCGGTGCGGCTCCTGCGCCAGCAGACTGCGGCAGCGCACCCGGTACGGGCGGTCCGCGGGCGGCGCCGTCAGCGGGCCCGCCAGCTCGCTGTACCGCTTGTACTCGTAACCCCCGGCGGCGCGGCGGTGCGGGGCACCCGCATCCAGCGCCGCGCGCGGGGGCGGGGGCGGGGGTGCGACGTGAGGGGTGGGTGCGGCGTGTCGGGAGGTTTTCCGAGGGGAATCTCTGACGGGGGTCTGTGCGGACATCTGGGCACTCCCGCGGGGCTGGCTGGAACCGAATATCGCGCTCCGATGACCCGTACGGACCATATTCTTCAGGTCATCGCGCGAGATGAGAAGGTAACAATCCCATGGGGCGTGACCGTGCAAATCGGATTTTCGGCGCGCCCTGTTGACTGCGCGAAAGATGTCCACTCCGACGGCCCATCGGCGCGCGTCTTACGTGATTTACATCCCGCCCTCTGGCAGGGTCGGACGCGATGGAAGTCCGCCGAATACGGAGGATGGGGCGCGGTCGCCCGATGAGAGTCCTGCACATCATCTCCCGCCTCGGAGCGGGTGGCGCCGAACAGCAACTGAGGCTGTTGCTGCGCCACTTGCCCTTGCGCTGCGACGTCGTCGCCCTCACGGGCCCCGGCGCGACCGCCCATGGCATCCGCGCGGACGGCATTCCCGTCACCCATCTGCCCATGGGCGGGGGCGACCGGCAGCTCGCCGCGCTGCCCCGGCTGGTGCGGATCATCCGGTCCGGCGGCTACGACCTGGTGCACACCCATCTCTACCGGGCCTGCGTCTACGGCCGGATCGCCGCCCGGCTGGCGGGCGTCCGCGCGGTCATCGCCACCGAACACACCCTGGGCGAGCGGCGGATCGACGGCCGTCCGCTCACCGGCGCCACCCGCGCCCGCTATCTCGCCGCCGAGCGCCTGGGCTCGGCGACCGTCGCCGTCTCGGCCGCGGTCGCCGACCGGCTGCGCGACTGGGGCGTGCCCAACCACCGCATCCATCTGGTGCCCAACGGCATCGACGCCCGCCACTTCCACTTCGAACCGGCCGCCCGCGCCGCCGCCCGCGCCCGGCTCGGCATCCCCGACCACGCCTTCGTGGTGGGCGGGGTCGGCCGGCTGGCGGCGGGCAAGCGGTTCGATGTGGCGCTGCGGGCCGTCGCCGAGGTCCCCGAGGCCCGGCTGCTGCTGGTCGGCGAGGGGCCCGAGCGGTCCGCTCTGGAGGATCTGGCGGCCTGGCTCGGGGTGGCCGACCGGGTCCGGCTGCTGGGGGAGCGCGACGGGGCGGTGGCGCAGGCCGACGACCGGCCCGCGGGGCTGCCAGGGCTGCTGGCCGCCATGGATGTGCTGGTCTCCCCGTCGTCCGAGGAGGCGTTCGGCCTCGCCGCGCTGGAGGCGCTCGCGGCCGGGCTTCCGGTGCTGCACGCCGTCTGCCCCGCCCTCGACGAACTGCCCGCCGGCGCGGCCCCCGGCGCTCGCCGCGTCGGCCCCGGCGCGGCCGCCCTCGCCGACGCGCTGCGCCGGCACACCGTCGCGGGCCCCCAGCGGTTCCCGGTGCCGGATGCCGTCGACCGCTATGACATCGCCCGCAGCGCCCGCCGTCTGATGGACCTGTACGACCGCACCGCCACCTGCGGGCCGGACGGCTGTCTGCGTGTCCCGCCCGTCACCCTCCGGACGTCCCGGCGCGGGGAGCGGGGTGCTCCCGCGGGGTGACGGTCCGTGGGTGAGGTGGGGGTTGAGTGGGTGGGTGATGGCGCCGCCACTTGCGGGCCGGACGGCTGTCTGTGTGTCCCGCCGGTCACTCTCCGGACGTCCCGGCGCGGGGAGCGGGGTGCTCCCGCGGGGTGACGGTCCGTGGGTGAGGTGGGGGGTTGAGTGGGTGGGTGATGGCACCGCCACCTGCGGGCCGGACGGCTGTCTGCGTGTCCCGCCGGTCACTCTCCGGACGTCCCGGCGCGGGGAGCGGGGTGAGCGTGGAGAGCGCGGTGCTTCCGCGGGCTGACGCCCCGTTCGCGCTTGAAGGCGGCGCTGAGTGCGAAGGCTCTGCCGTATCCGACCCGCCGGGCCACCGCCCCGAGCGTCGCCTCCCGCTCCCGCAGCAGATCGGCGGCGAGCGCCGGCCGCCAGCCGGTCAGATACACCATGGGCGGCTCGCCCACCAGCTCGGTGAAGCGGCGGGTCGGCGCCGCACCGGAGACGCCGGTCTTCGCGGCGAGCCCCGCCACCGTCCACGGATGGGCAGGGTTGTTCTGCAACAGCCGCAGCGCGCGGCCCACCACCGGCTCGCCCAGCGCCCGGTACGCGGCCGGGGCGTGGGCCTCCGGCCGGGAGTACCAGGCCCGTAGTCCCGTAGTACGGACATCAGCACGGGAGACGGCCGCGGGCGGCGGCGTCTGGGCCGGTTGAGGCCATGCGCGGCGGGGCGCGCCGCCGCCCCGGGCTGACGTAGCGGCGGTACGGCGCCTCAGTCCGTGACGCGCAGCACCAGCTTGCCGCGGGTGCGGTGCTCCTGGAGCCGCCGGTGTGCGTCCGCCGCCCGCTCCAGCGGCAGCACGTCCTCGACCTCGACGACGACCTCACCGGCGTCGAAGAGCCCGCCGATCCGGGCGAGCGCGTGCCCGTCCGGCTCCACCAGAAAGGCCGTGGCGCGCAGCCCCCGGGCCTTGGCGAGCTCCAGCAGCTCGGGGGAGACGCCCGAGGGCACCGCCACGAGCAGGCCGCCGGGGCGCAGCGTGTCCAGCGAACGGGTGCTGGTGTGCTCGACCTCGTCCCCGACCAGATCGACGACCACATCGACATCGCGCACCGCCTCCTCGAACCGTACGGCGGTGTAGTCGACCAGTTCGTCGGCGCCCAGCTTGCGCAGCCAGTCGTGCTTGGTGGCCCGCGCGGTGCCGATGACATGGGCGCCCAGATGCCGGGCGAACTGGACGGCGAAGTGGCCGACCCCGCCGGCCGCGGCGTGGATCAGCACCCGCTGGCCGCGCCGGACACCGGCGGCGTCGGTCAGCACCTGCCACGCGGTCAGCGCGGCGAGCGGTACGGCGGCGGCCTGCTCATGGTTCAGCCGCACGGGCTTGGGGGCGAACTGCCGGGACGGGGCGGTGACGTACTCGGCGTAGCCGCCCGCTTCGCGCGGGAACCACGGCATGCCGTAGACCTCGTCCCCCGGAGCGAGCGTATGCACCCCGAAACCGGTCTCCTCGACGATGCCGCAGACGTCCCAGCCCAGGACGAACGGCGGCTCGCCCAGCACCCCGGCCATGCCCCCGCCGGCCCGGGTCTTGGCGTCCACCGGGTTCACCCCCGCGGCGACGACGCGCACCAGCACCTCGGTGGGCAGCGGTTGCGGCCGCTCCCGCCGCACCGGGTGCAGCACCTCCGGACCGCCGAACTCGTCCTGGCTGATGGCCTTCATGGAAGGTGACGCGGACACGGGTCCTCCTGAGGTTCACGGCCCGGGCCCGGGCCGGCGGTACGAACACTTCGAAGCTAGGCGCTAGCCCCTGGTTACCCGCAAGGGATACTGCTACCTTCGGGGAAGTGTCCACGTCAGCGACGCGCCGAAGGACTTCCTCATGACCGTGAGCTGTGCCTCGGGCCGCCATGACCAGCACGATGTCTACGCCGCCCAGTGTCCCTGCCGCGAGGTGCTCGATCTGCTCGGCAACAAGTGGTCGGCGCTGGCGATCGGCGCCATGGAGGACGGCCCGCGGCGGTTCGGGGTGCTCCAGCGGCGGCTGCAGGGCGTCAGCCCGAAGGTCCTCACCCAGACGCTGCGCCGGCTGGAGGACGGCGGTTTCGTGGACCGCACCGTCTACCCGGCCGTCCCGCCGCATGTCGAGTACGCGCTGACCGATCTGGGGCGCGGCGTCGCCGGGCCGCTGGGGCAGCTGCGCGACTGGGTCGAGAGCCATCTCGACGAGATCCGCCCCGCCGGCACCCCCAACTGAGGCCCCTCAGGGGACCTGCTGTTCGGTCCAGACGCACTTGCCGGCCGAGGTGTAGCGCGTACCCCAGCGCTGGGAGAGGGCGGAGACCAGCTGCAGCCCGCGCCCGCCCTCGTCCGTCTCCGATCGCCCGCCCGGGCGGGCGCCCACACCGGTACGCCCAGGGCCACCGCGCGGGCCGGGGCCGTGGCGCCGGCCGGCTCGACCTCCGCCCAGTCCCGCGCGACGGTACGGATCAGCCCGTGGGCCGCCGTCAGCAGCAGCCCCCCGGGGCGCCGGGGCCGCGCAGATGCACCATGCCGCCGAGGCCGCCGGACTCGGTCACCGCGTGGTCGAGCGCGAATCCCAGCAGCTCGGTGCCCCGCAGCCGGTCACCCGCCTCGACGATCATGCGCAGCCGCTCGGCGGGGGCCTCGTGCATGCCCATGGGGCTGGGTACCCCTTTCGGGGTGATGAAAAGGATGGGCTAGCCGACCGGGCGGCGGTCGACCGGGGTGAGGGGGACGCTGATGACCAGGGCGGTGCGGCGGGGGCCGGACCAGGGGGCCGGGACGGCGTCGATGTCCTGGGCCAGCCGGTAGGCGAGCTCCTCGTAGTTCACCCGCCAGCCGCGGAATTGCGGCCAGGCCTCCTCCGGGGTGCGCTCCATCGGATAGCCCTGCTCGCGCATCCGCTCCACGCCCACCAGAAAGTCCGCGTACTCGAGGCGCAGCGGACCGTCCGGGCTGGGGTCGGCGTTGTACGGGATATTGCGGATGTCGGCGATATCGCGCAGACAGATGAAGCCCGCCCGCAGCGCCAGCCGCACCTGGGCCCGTGGTTGGGAGGGGTTGAACGCCAGCCGCAGCGCCGCCGCGTCCAGCACGGCCAGCAGGGCGATCAGCCAGTTGCGGTTGGCCTTGGGGGAGCGGAAGTGGACCAGGATCGGATACGTGGTGTGGCTCTCGCTGACCGCGGCGCTCCACCGCTCCCAGCCGCGGAACAGCTCGTCGATGTCGTCCAGCAGCTTGACCTGCGCGTAGCGGGCCAGGATCTGCGGGCCCCAGGGCGGGCTGCCCGCCCGGGTGTGCAACAGGGTGACCTCGGTCTCCCGGCGCTGATACGCGTTGTACAGGGTGGGCAGGTAACCGACCTGCAGGCCCACCACGATGGGCCCGGTGGCCGCGGCGCAGAAGTCGACGGCGGTGAGCGTGGCCCGGCGGCTGGTGGCGAAGCCGAGGGTCAAGAGCGAGGAGCCGGCCTCGTACAGCGCGTCCCGGATGCCGATTCCGCTCACCGCGGCCAGGAGCAGTGCGTAGCCGATCATGAAGGACGCCAGCCAGCCGATCAGTGTGATGACGATGGACACCGGCGCCACCGGGGCCAGCACCCGGTCCTTGGCCTCGGTGCTCCGCAGCTGGTCGGCCGTGAACCGGAACGGCCGACGGACCAGCCGCTGGACGAGCCCGGTGAATCCGGTGCGGGTCGGCCGGGGAATCACCAGCGTGCGCAGCACCGAGGCGAAGATCCCCAGCACGATGACGGCACCGATGATGCCCAGCAGTACACGCACCGCGGTCCCGTTCTCACGTCGCGAACAGTTCGGAATGGTCCTGGACGAACTCCCGGACACCGGTCGCGGGCCTTCCGGTGATCGTCTCGATGTCGTCCGTCGCGCGATCGTAGCGGTTTTCCGCGTGGAGACGCGCCATGGTGGCGAGGTGGTCGGAAAGATGGGCGGGAAGGCCCAGCGCGCTCAATTCATGGGCGATCCATGCCTCGTAGGAGACGTCCACATAACTGACGGGCCGGTTCAGCACGTCGGCGAACTCCGCGGCCATGGCGGTCATATCGCGGGAGGTCCGGCCGGTCAGATGGTAGGTCTTTCCGATATGCGAGGCGGGGTCCGTCAGGATCTCCGCCGTCACCGCGGCGACATCCCGCGCGGCGACCGGAGAGGTGCGCCCGGAGCCGAACGGCAGCCGGATCGTGCCCTCTTCCGCGATCGAGGAATAGGCGAAGATCTCGAAGAGCGGATTCTCCATGAAGACGGTGGGCCTGATGTGGGTGACGGGCAGCCCGGACCAGTCGAGGACCTGTTCGCCCAGCCATTGCTGCCGGTGCTGATTCGATTCGGACGTACTGGTGAGGTCCATTTGGGAGACCGTCATCTGCGACATATTGACGAACGCGTCCAGCCGCGCGTATTCGCGGGCGACCGCCGCCGTCGTCACCGTCGCCTCCAGATAGTGGGGCGACACGCTCATGCCGAAATACATCCGCCCGCACCCGTCCAGCGCGCGGGCGACATCCGGGGCGCGGGTCAGATCGCCGACGACGACCTCCGCGCCCGTGGCGCGCAGGCCTGCCGCCCGTTCGTCCTCGCGGTGGACCATGGCGCGCACCGGCAGTTCGCGCCGTCGCAGCTCCTCGACGACGCTCCGGCCCACCGCCCCGACGCTCCCGGCGGCGCCGGTGACAAGGATCGGCGGCCGGGACACGGCTAGGCCCCGTCTCCGCGGCCCGCGCGGGCCGGCGATGCCGCTGTGCCCGCGGCGGAGTCGCGGGCGTCACGAGCAGCGGCTCCGCTGCGGGGACGAGCGGCCGCTGCCGCGGCGGGCCGTACCTCGCCGCGTTGCCGGGATCGCCCGAGCAGGCTTGCGACGAGGACGACCCTCCGCCTCGCGCCACACGGCACCGGACATCGCGGGCTGATCCACGCGGACCACGGAGACACCATCTAAGCCACCAGCTTGTCGAGGGTGATGGGCAGATCGCGGACCCGGACCCCGGTCGCGTGGTGCACGGCGTTGGCGACGGCCGCGGCCGTGCCGACGATGCAGACCTCGCCCAGGCCCTTGGAGCCCATCACATTGGTGTGCGGGTCCGTCTCGTCCAGCCAGTGGGCCTCGATCGCGTGCACATCGGCGTTGGCGGCGATGTGGTACTGGGCGAAGTCCTGGTTGACCACATGGCCGAACCGCTGGTCGAGCACGCTGTGTTCGTGCAGGGCCATCGAGATCCCCTGCGTCATCCCGCCGATCAGCTGCGAGCGCGCCGTCTTGGGGTTGATGACCTGCCCCACGTCGAACATGCCGAGCAGCCGCACCACCCGGATCTCGCCGGTGTCCTCGTCCACCCGCACCTCGGCGAACTGGGCGCCGAAGCTGTGCATCGCATAGTGCTCGGCGTCGGGGTTGCCGGGCATGTCGGCGGTGACCTCCAGGCCGTCCGGCGGCACCGTGCCGCCGAAGTCGGACTCCAGGAGCGCGCGCAGCCGGGCGGCCGTCTCGGAGACCGAGCTGCCCCAGCTGGTGATGCCGGACGAGAACCCGGCGACCGACGCGGGCGGCAGCGCCGTGTCCCCGATGCGCAGCTCCACCCGCTCGACGGGCACGCCCAGCGCGTCCGCGGCGATCTGGGTGAGCGCGGTCCAGGTGCCGGTGCCCATGTCGGCGGCGGCGATCAGCACCGTACAGTGCCCGTCCGGCCCCATCCGGATCGTCGCGGTGTTCCCCGGGAAGCGGGGCGAGGGATACGTCGAGGCGGCCACCCCGGTCCCGATCAGCCACCGGCCGTCATGGGGCGCGCGGGGGGTGGGGTCGCGTCGCTCCCAGCCGGCCCGGCGGGCGCCCTCGCGCAGACAGTCCACCAGATGGCGGCTGGAGAAGGGCAGTCCGGACTCGGGGTGGACCTCGGGCTCATTGCGGATCCGGAACTCCACGGGGTCGAGACCGCAGGCGAGCGCCATCTCGTCCACCGCCGACTCCAGCGCGAACATGCCCTGTGCCTCGCCCGGCGCCCGCATGATGGTCGGCACCGGGACATCCAGCGGGGCCAGCCGGTGGGTGGTGCGCCGGTGCGGCGCGGCGTACATCACCCGGGTGGAGACGGCGACCTGCTCCGCGTACCCCTTGGCCTTGGCGGTCTGCTCGACCACGTCGTGGGCGATCGCGGTGAGCCTGCCCTTGCCGTCGGCGCCGAGCCGGATCCGCTGGATGGAGGCGGGGCGGTAGCCGACGAGCGCGAACATCTGCTGGCGGGTGAGCGTGAACTTGACCGGCCGCTTCACGGTCCGGGCGGCCATCGCGGCGAGGACGGCATACGACTGGGGATAGACCTTCGAGCCGAAGGCGCCCCCGACATGCGGGGAGATCACCCGGACCCGCCGGGGTTCCAGGCCCAGCACCCCGGCGATCAGATCCCGGCTCCAGGTCACGCCCTGGGTGGAGCAGCGGACCGTCAGCTCGCCGTCGGCCCAGGTGACGACGGCGGTGTGCGGCTCCATCGGGTTGTTGTGGTACATCGGCGTGGAGTACGTCGCGTCCAGGGTGACCGTCGCCAGGGCCATCGCCGTATCGGCGTCCCCCAGCACGCTGTCGGCGGGCGAGCCGTCCTGGAGCTCTCCGCCGCCCTGGCCGAACGCGGCCGCGTGCACCGGGCTGTAGAGGTCGTCGCGGTCGGACCGCAGCGCCACATCGTGCGGCCGCTGCGCGTACTCGAACCGGACGAGCCCCGCCGCGTAGCGGGCGGTCTCCAGGGATTCGGCGACCACCGCGCCGATGAACTGGCCGCGCCACGCGACCTCGTCGGACTGCAGTACCGCCAGCTCCGGATCGTCGGGCCGGGTCAGCGAGGGGGCGTTGAGATGGGTGAGCACGGCCAGCACCCCCGGCTCGGCCTCCGCCGCGGACGTGTCCACGCCGGTGACGCGCCCGGCGGCGATCGTGGACTGGAGCGGATGCAGATAGACCGGGCGGTCGAGGGGCCATTCGTAGGCGTAGGTGGCCGTGCCGGTGACCTTCTGCGCGCCGTCGACCCGGTCCATCGGGGTGCCGATGGCACGGGGGCGGGCTCTGACGTCGCTCATCGCGCCTCCTCCAGCAGCTCGCGCAGCGTGCTGACGATCGTGTTGCGGGCGAGCGGGACCTTGAACGCGTTGCCCGGCAGCGGATCCGCCTGGGCCAGTTCGGCCGCGGCGGCGTCGCGGAAGCTCGCCGTCGTCGCGGGCCCGCCGCGCAGCGCCGCCTCGGCCGTGGCCGCCCGCCACGGCTTGTGCGCCACCCCGCCCAGCGCGATGCGTACGTCCCGTACGGAGCCGTCGGCGACCTCCAGCGCGGCGGCGACCGAGACCAGCGCGAACGCGTACGACGCGCGGTCGCGCACCTTGCGGTAGCGGGAGTTCACGGCGACGTGCGGGGGCGGCAGATCGACGCCCGTGATCAGCTCGCCGCGGCGCAGCACGGTGTCGCGCTCCGGGGTGTCGCCCGGCAGCCGGTGCAGTTCGGTCAGCGTGATCCGCCGCTCCCCGTCCGGCCCGCGCACGGAGACGACCGCGTCGAGCGCGGCCAGCGCGACCGCCATGTCGGAGGGGTGCGTGGCCACGCAGGCGGGGGAGGCGCCGAGGATCGCCAGATCGCGCTGGTAGCCCTCCATCGCCGAGCAGCCCGAGCCCGGTTGGCGCTTGTTGCACGGGGTGGTGAGGTTCTGGAAGTACGCGCAGCGGGTGCGCTGGAGCAGATTCCCGCCGGTGGTGGCGAGGTTGCGCAGCTGACCGGAGGCGCCCGAGAGCAGTGCCTGGGACAGCACCGGATAGCGCCGCCGGACCCTGCGGTCGGCGGCCAGATCGCTGTTGGGTACCGCCGCGCCGATCCGCAGGCCGCCGTCCGGCAGCTCCTCGATCCGGTCGGAGGTGAGGCGGCGGACGTCGATCAGCACCTGAGGGGTCGCCACCTCCAGCCGCATCAGATCCACCAGATTGGTCCCCCCGGCCAGATAGGCCGCCCCCGGCTCCTCGGCCAGGGCGGTCACGGCCGCTGACACATTGTCGGCGCGCTCGTAGCGGAAGGGCCTCATCGGTGTGCCACCTCCGCGATGGCGGGGACGATATTGGCGTACGCGGCGCAGCGGCACAGATTGCCGCTCATCCGCTCGGCGATCTCCTCGTCGTCGAGCACCACATCGGCGGCGTTCGGATCCTTGCTCACGGCGCTCGGCCAGCCCTCCTGTGCCTCGTGCAGCATTCCGGCGGCCGAGACGATCTGGCCGGGGGTGCAGTAGCCGCACTGGAAGGCGTCATGGGCGATGAACGACCGCTGCAGCGGGTGCAGCTCGCCGTCGGCGAGCCCCGCCGCCGTGACGATGTCCGCGCCCTGGTGGGCCACGGCCAGCGCGAGACAGCTGAGGGCGCGGCGCCCGTCGAGCAGCAGGGTGCAGGCGCCGCACTGGCCGTGGTCACAGCCCTTCTTGGGGCTGGTGTTCCCCAGCCGCTCGCGCAGCGCGTCCAGCAGCGTCGTACGGGTGTCGACGGTGAGCCGGTGCTCGGTCCCGTCCACCCGGAGCGTGATCTCCAGGTCCATGGTCCCTGTCCTTGATCGTTGTCCTTCGGAACGTCACACGGCACGTCCGCGGCCTGTCACGCGGCACTGACCATTCTCGGACAGATGTGCGCTGATCGCCCGTCCGGCGGCGCTCGGCTCGCCCCTTGACGCCCGTCATGCCCTTTGATTCCGCTCTACACCTTCCCCCGCTGGTCCTGGCGCCGCCCCTGCTCCCCGCGGCCCAGATCCTCCCGGCCGCCCGCGCCCGCTACACCGCCGCCCGACGACCCACCACTCGACTGCACGGAGAGTGGCCGGCCCGCTCCACCGCCGACGCGGTCGTCATCGGATCCGGCGCCGGCGGCGCCATCGCGGCGCGCACCCTCGCCCGCGCCGGGCTGCGCGTCGTCGTCCTGGAGGAGGGCCACCACCACTCCACGGCCTCCTTCGGGCAGCGCACCCCGCTCGGCCGGTTCGCCGAGCTGTACCGGGACGGCGGCGCGAGGCACGGCCACCGCCGGCGCCGATCCGCACCGCTCGCCCGCCGACGGCGCGGGACGGCTGCGGGGTGCCGGGGGAGTGCTGATCGCCGACGGCTCGGTGCTGCCCAGCTGCCCGGAGGTCAACCCCCAACTCTCCATCATGGCCGCCGCCCTCGCGGTCTGCGAGGCCCACGTGAGAAGGGTTGAGGGGGCGTCGGTGCCTCAGCCGGTCACCGGCATGTTGTACGGCGTCACCACCTGGATGGGGGACGGCGGCACACCCCCGCCCCAGCCCGGCAACGCACCCTGCGCCCGCATCACGATCTGGCACGCCCTCCGCATGTCCTGCCGCAGATCGTGGTGCAGCACCGCCGACAGCCGCCCCTCCCTCAGCAGCCGCGTGTTGTCCCCGTCGAGGTCGTGCGCGATGAAGACCGCGCACTCGCGGCCGAGGGCCTCGAACGCCTCCAGCGTGGCGATGTTCCCGCCGCCGATCGAGTAGACCGCCCGGATCTGCGGATCGCGCGCCAGGGCGTCGAGGGCGAGGTCCCGCTGCGTCGCGTCCAGCCCGTCGCCCTCGGCGATGTCGACCACCGTCCGCTGCGGCCGCAGCGCCCGCATCGCACTGCGGAAGCCCATCTCGCGCTCCTCCTCGCCCCGGAAGAAGCCGCTGCTCAGGCTGGTGAGCACATGGCCGGGGCGGTCGCCGAGCCACTGCCCGATGAGATACGCGGCAGTGGCCCCGGCCGCCCGGTTGTCGATGCCGACGTACGCGATGCGCCCACTGGTCGGCAGATCCGTCACCAGCGTGACGACGGGTATCCCGGCGGCGGTGAGGCGGGCGACGGCGGCGGTGACCTCGGGGACGTCGGGAGCCTTGAGGATCACGCCCTGGGACTGCCGCTTGGTGACGATGCGGTCCAAGGTGGCGATCAGCTCGCCGACCGGACCGGTCTCGCGGAAGTGGAAGCGTGAGCGCATCACGGCCGGGTGCAGCGAGGGCAGCTCGGCCTCCAGGGCGCACCGCACCGCCGTGGAGAACCGCGCCGGCGCCTGCATCACGATGTCGATCATGAAGGTGCGGCCGCCGAGCCGGACCTGGTCCCGCTGCCGGTGCAGATCGGTGATGGCCTGGTGCACCTCGCGCGCGGTGCTCTCCCGCACCCCGCCGCGGTGGTTCATGACCCGGTCGACGGTGGCCTCGCTCAGCCCGGCCTGGCGGGCGATCTCCCTGAGCGGGAAGGGGTGGGGCACGGCACGCCTCCTTGAGGGGTTTTTGATGGCTGACCGGCGATTGCTTGAGGGGGTGGTGGTTCACCAGAATGACACCACTCCGGCGCCGCACCCCCTCGAAAGGACGGCCTCATGTCCCTCACCACCGACGCAGCCCGGACCTGGCTGTCCGAGGAGGACTGCGACCTCGACGCCTTCCGGGCCCTGGTCGAGCGGGCCACCGACCCGGCCGACCACCCCCACGCCTCCGGTGTGGAGCGCGGCGTACTCGTCTACGACAGCGCGCGCCTGCGCACCGCCGCCGCCACCCCGGCCGGCCGCCGCGACGTCCAGGCCGAACTGGTCCGCGCCCTCAGCGACGGCCCCGGGATCGTCGTCCTGCGGCGCGCCTTCCCGGATCCGGCGGTCGTGGACCGGGCGACCGAGGCGTTCGACGCCCTGATCGCCGATCAGCGCGCGGCCGGTGCGTCGGCGGGTGACCACTTCGCCGCGCCGGGCGCCAACGACCGGGTGTGGAACGCTCTGCAGAAGATGGCCGTCCGCGATCCTGAGGCGTTCGCCGACTACTACGCCAATGACATCCTCGCCCTGGTCTGTGCCGCCTGGCTCGGCCCCGGCCACCAGATCACCTCGCAGATCAACGTCGTCAACCCGGGCGGCGCGGCGCAGACCGTGCACCGCGACTACCACCTCGGCTTCCTGCCGGGCGAGATCGCGGCCGGATACCCCGCGCACGTCCACCGCCTCTCGCCGGTGCTCACCCTCCAGGGCGCGGTCGCCCACTGCGATATGCCCGTGGAGTCCGGCCCGACGATGTATCTGCCGCACTCCCAGAAGTTCGAGCCCGGCTATCTCGCCTGGCGGCTGCCCGCGTTCCAGGCGTACTTCGAGGCCCACCACATCCAGCTGCCGCTCGCCAAGGGCGACGCCGCGTTCTTCAACCCGGCCCTCTTCCACGCCGCCGGCACCAACCGCTCCACGGACATCAAGCGCATGGCCAACCTCCTCCAGATCTCCTCCGCCTTCGGCCGCGCCATGGAGACCGTGGACCGCGAGGCCATGGTGGGCGCGGTCTATCCGGTGCTGCGGCGCCGCAAGGCGGAGGGCGCGAACCAGGAGTGGCTGGAGACCGCGGTCGCGGCCTGCGCCGAGGGCTACCCCTTCCCGACCAACCTCGATCTCGACCCGCCGGCCGACGGGCTCGCCCCGCCGTCCCAGGCCGACACGGTCCGCCGCGCCCTCGCCGAGGACTGGACGCCCGAGGCGCTCCGCGACGCCCTGCGGGCCGCCTCTGACCGCCGCCGCGCCTGAAGGAAAGGGACACATCATGGGACTTCTGGACGACAAGGTGCTGCTGGTCAACGGGGGCAGTCAGGGCGTCGGCGCCGCCGTCGCGCGCGCCGCCGCCCGCGAGGGCGCCGTGGTGGCCGTCAGCGGTCGGCGCCCCGAGCCCGGCGAGGCGCTGGTGGCCGAACTGACCGCCGCAGGCAGCCAGGCCGCCTTCCTCCGGGCCGATCTGGCCGACGCCGGGCAGGCGAAGGCCGTGGTGGAACAGGTGGTGGCGGCCCACGGCCGGATCGACTGCCTGGTCAACTCGGCCGGGCTCACCTCGCGCGGCACGCTGCTGGACACCACGCCCGAGCTGTTCGACGCGCATATGGCCATCAATGTGCGTGCGCCGTTCTTCGCCATGCAGGCGGCGGTCGCCGACATGGTGGCGCGGAATGCGCCCGGCACGATCGTCAACATCATCTCCAACTGCGCCCACGGCGGCCCGCCCCATCTGGCGCCGTACTCCACCGCCAAGGCCGGACTCGCCGGGCTGACCCGCAACGCCGCCCACGCCCACCGCTGGGACCGCATCCGGATCAACGGCCTGAACATCGGCTGGACCGCCACGGAGGGGGAGGACGCCACCCAGCGCGCCTTCCACGGCGCGGGCGACGACTGGCGGGAACAGGCCGCCCGCCGACTGCCGATGGGCGGACTCGGCCGGCCCGAGGAGATCGCCGGCATCGTCGTCCTGTTGCTCTCCGACCGCAGCGGCGTCGTCACGGGCTCGGTCATCGACTGGGACCAGAACGTCGTCGGCGGACTCGACTAGCGGCTCGGCCGGTAAGGAACACCGCACCCGTCTCTTCGCGACCGTCCCGGACCCGCGACGCCCGCCCCGGGGCAGCGCACGTCCGTGCGGCACCACCAACCCCCTCCAAGGAGCACACGCAATGCGTATCGGGATCATGGGTCTGGGCCGGATCGGCGCGTTTCACGCCGAGACCCTGGCCGGGCTGGAAGCCGTGGAATCGCTCGTCGTCACCGATCCGTCTCCCGACACGGCCGCCGTCGCCGGGCGGCTGGGCGCCACGGCGGTGGACTCGCCCGAGGCGGTGCTGGCCGCCGGGGTCGACGGGGTGGTGATCGCCGCCGCGACCGACGCGCACCCCGGGCTCGTCCTCGCCGCCGTCCGGGCGGGCGTGCCGGTCTTCTGCGAGAAGCCCGTCGCCCGCACCATGAAGGAGGGCGTCGAGGTGCGCGACGCCGTCAAGGACAGCGGCGTGCCGATCCAGATCGGCTACAACCGCCGCTTCGACCCCGGATTCGCCGCCGCCCGCGCCGCCGTCGCCCGGGGTGAGCTGGGGCTGCTGCACACCGTGCGGTCCACCACGCTCGACCCGGAGCCGCCCCCGCCCGCGTACATCACGGCCTCCGGCGGCATCTTCCGCGACTGCTCGGTCCATGACTTCGACATCATCCGCTGGGTCACCGGCCGCGAGGTCACCGAGGTCTACGTCACCGGCAGCAACCGCGGCGCGAAGTACATCGCCGCCGCGGGCGACGCCGACACCACCGCCGCGCTCCTCACCCTCGACGACAAGACCCTCGCCCTGGTCTCCAACAGCCGCCACAACGCCCGCGGTTACGACGTGCGCATGGAGCTGCACGGCTTCAAGGACAGCATCGCCGTCGGCCTGGAGGACCGGCTTCCGCTGCGCTCCGTCGAGCCCGGCACCGCCTTCCCCGCCGCCGCCCCGCACCACTTCTTCATGGACCGCTTCGCCGTCGCCTACCGCGCCGAACTCATCGCGTTCACCGAGGTCGTGGCCGGGCTGCGGTCCTCGCCGTGTACGGTCGAGGACGCCCTGGAGGCGGGCTGGATCGCCGAGGCCTGCACGCTGTCGCTGCGCGAGCGCCGCGCCGTACGGATCGAGGAGGTGCGCACGGCATGACGACTCGTGCAGCGCGACCGCCGCTGCCGGCCGTCCTCGGGGCCACCGTGGCGTCTTAGGACCGGTTGACCACGGCCTCCAGATGGGGCAGGTAGTGGTCCATGCGGTCCCGCTTGGTGAGCAGGTAGGAGAGGTTCTCCTTGTGCGGCGGCATCAGCAGCGGCACCTGCTCGGTGATGGTGATGCCGTGGCGCAGCAGCGCCTCCCGCTTACGGGGGTTGTTCGACAGCAGCCGTATGGAGCGCACATCGAGGTCGTGCAGGATCTCCGCCGCCACCCGGTAGTCCCGTGCGTCGGCCGGGAGGCCGAGGGCGAGATTCGCCTCGACCGTGTCGAGCCCCTCCAACTGAAGCTTCATCGCCTGGAGTTTGGCCAGCAGTCCGATGCCGCGGCCTTCGTGGCCCCGGAGGTAGACGAGGATGCCTCGCCCTTCGGCGGCGATGTATCCCAGCGCGGCGGAGAGCTGATCGCCGCACTCGCAGTGCTTGGAGCCGAACGCGTCTCCGGTCAGGCACTCCGAATGCACCCGGGTAAGCGCTCCTTCACCCTGGACGTCGCCGTATACCAGCGCCATTTGTTCCTCACCGCGGTCGCGGTCCAGGTAGCCGAAAGCGAGAAAATCGCCGTGCACGGTGGACAGCTTGACCTTCACCACTCGCTCGACACCCGAGGGACGTTCAGCAGCGTCGAACACGCCATCACTTTCTGTCATGAGACCCAATCCTATCTGGCAAACCCCTGCCGGGGTAAGGAAAAATACAATAGAAGCAGCAATCCGCTGCTCGCTACACGTACGAAGGGCCCGAAAAACATGAGCAGTTCGGAAACGCGGCACCAGGTTGGTGACCTGCTGCCGGTGGAGACGACGGAGGACATACGGGCCGCACGGCCCGAGGTCGCCGTCCTGCCCATCGGCAGTTTCGAACAACACGGTGCATTTCTCCCGATGGTGACCGACACGGTCATCGCCTGTGCGATAGCCCGCGAGGTCGCCGCCGCGTATCCGGTGCTTCCGCTCCCTCCGCTGACGATCTCCTGTTCTCATGAGCACGCTGCCTGGCCGGGGACCGTCTCGATTTCCGCGGCGACCCTCTACGCCGTCGTCCGGGACATCGCCGACTCGCTCCGCCGCTCCGGTATCCGCGCCCTGATTCTGGTGAACGGGCACGGCGGAAATTACGTCCTGCGGAACGTCGTTCAGGAATCCGCGGACAGCGGCATCCGCATGGCGCTTTTCCCGGGTTCGGCGGACTGGGACGCGGCACGGAAGCGGGCCGGGGTGGTGACTCCGTCGCACAGCGATATGCACGCGGGCGAAGTGGAGACGGCCATCCTGCTGCATGCTCATCCGGAACTCGTCCGGCCCGGTCAGGAAACCTCCGACTGGACCGCCGACGACCGGAAGCATCTGCTCACCCTCGGTATGCCGGCCTACACCGAGTCCGGTGTCATCGGCCGCCCCTCAAGGGCCTCCGCCGTAAAGGGAAAAGAACTGCTGGCCGGGCTTGTGGACGCATTCGCGGAGTACCTTTCCGTGGTCGGTGCGGAGGAGGAGCGATGAGTGTGCTGGAGTCGGACCTGGCATGGGAGCGGCTGCGCGCCGTCCGGTCCGAGGCGGATGCCGGGGCCGCCGGTCTGGTCAAGGGGGCGGACGGCGGATGGCGGTGGGCGGGTCCCGCCTCGCCCGAGGCGCGGCTGCTCGCCGACCGCTATCTGCCGGTGTGCCTCGCCGGTCCGCGCTTGGCCTTCGCGCAGCTCGGACAGAGCCTGGACGGTTTCATCGCGACCCGGACCGGTGACGCCGACTATGTCACCGGCGAGGAGGACCGCCGCCATCTGCACCGTCTTCGCGCCCTGGCCGACGCGGTGGTCGTCGGGGCGGGCACCGCCGTCGCGGACAATCCCCAACTGACGGTGCGCGCCTGCTCGGGAGCGCACCCGGTGCGCGTCATCCTCGATCCGCACGGCCGGGTCCCGCTGACACATCGCGTGTTCACCGACGGCTCAGCGCCGACCCTGTGGGTGGTGGGCGCGGACAGCGAGCGCGGGCAGCCGGCTCCGGACGGGGTGGAGGTGCTGACGCTTGCGGACCGGGCCGCCTTTGCCCCGGGGAACCTGGTGTGCACGCTCGCGCGGCGCGGCCTCGGCCGGATCCTGGTCGAGGGCGGCGGCGTCACCGTGTCGCGCTTTCTGCACGAGGGCGCGCTGCACCGGCTCTACGTCACCGTCGCGCCGGTCCTGCTCGGCGACGGCATCCCGGGGCTGCGCTTCGCCGGTACGCCGGTGATGCGCGACGCGCTCCGGCCGCCCGTGCGCCGCGCCGTCCTCGGCGAGGACACCCTCTTCGAACTCGACCTCACGACGCCGCCACCGGGCGAACCCCTGGCCGACGAGCACCCCGATACCGGGCAGGCTCGCGGCGAACGTGAGCACCCCGTACACCACGGCGACGGTCAGCCCCTGGCCGGCGCCCAGGCCCGCGGCGCCGAACGCCCAGGCGGTGACGCCCTCCCGGGGGCCCCAGCCGCCGACGTTGAGCGGCAGCGCCATGGCGATCAGGGCCAGCACCATCAGGGGCACCAGCTCGGTCACCGGAGCGGTTGACCCCGCGGCCCGCGCGGCGAGCAGGAACATCCCGAGGTGTCCGGCGAGTACCGCGACGGACGAGACCGCCACCCCGGGCCAGCTGCCCCGGGCCAGCAGCCCGCGGCGCGCCTCGCCCAGCGCGGAGCGCACCGCGCGGTGCCACCGCGAGGTGCCGGGCGCGCCGCGCAGCCGCCGCCCCACGGCGAAGGCCAGCGCCAGACCGCACACCGCGGCGAGCACGGGCACGGCGCCCGGTGTCGCGGTGACGCGGTGGGCGAGGTGACGGGTCTGCTCCAGGGCCACAGAGGGCCGGGCGAACAGGAGCGCCACGCCCACCGCGATCAGGACCACCTGGCCCGCGACCCGTTCGAGGACGACCGCGCGCACACCCCGGCCGACGTCCCCGGCGCTCCGCCCGTGCCGTACCGCGCGGTGCACATCGCCGAGGACGCCGCCGGGCAGCGCCGCGTTGAGGAACAGCGAGCGGTAGTAGTCGGCGACGGCCGGGCCGAGCGGCAGCCGGATCCGCAGGCCGCGCGCCACCAGGCACCAGCGCCAGGCGCTGAACACCGTGGTCAGCAGCCCGATTCCGAGCGCGGCCAGCAGGGTGACGCCGTCGATCCTGCGCACGCCGTCCAGGAAGGCTCCGGTGCCCAGCCGCCACAGCAGTACGGCGAGGATGGCCGATCCGGCGAGCGCCCCGAGGCGCGCCCGGACCGCCGCGCTCACGCCGCCGCTCCCATCGGCAGGGGCGCGGGCAGCGCCAGCAGATCGGTGTGGTGCACCACCACCCGCAACGCGCCCGCCGCGCACTCCGCCAGACGGCGGTGCAGATACGCCTCGGCGCGCGGTGCGAGGTCCGGCCGCTGCTCGACCGCCGCGCCGACCCAGCCCCGTAGCCACTCGGCGGTCAGCGCGGAGTCCTCGGGGCCCAGCAGCCAGGGGCTGGCGTGCGTCCGTACGGTCGCGCCGTACCGTGCGAAGGCCTCGGAGGCCACCGTGATGGCGTCGGGCCCCAGCAGACCGCCGCGCCGCTGATGGGCGTTGAACGCGTCGGCGATCTCGGCGTCCAGCGGATCGGCCGGGGTGAGGTCGGCCCGCCCGGCCACCGAGAGCGCCAGCAGCGCCGGGCATCCGGCCCCGGCGCAGGCCGCGGCGATGCCGTCCACCTCCTCGGGGGTGAGCACGTCCAGCAGGGCGGAGGCCGTCACCAGCGAGGCGTCGGCGAGGGTGTCCGCGGTCAGCCGGGCGAGGTCGCCACGGGAGGTGGCGACCGTAATACGGCTGCCGTCGGCGGCCGTACGGGGCGTCCGCACGGCGGCCCGGTCGAGCAGGTCGGGGTCGCGGTCGTGCAGGATCCACAGCTGCGGGCCGTGGCTCAGCCGGGGCGCGAGCCAGCGCCCCATCGAGCCGGTGCCGCAGCCGAGGTCGTGCACCACCAGCGGCGGGTCCGTCAGGCGGGCACGCAGCGGTTCGAGGAGTTCGGCGGCGCGGGCGGCCGCGTCGGCGCCCTCCCGCAGCTCCAGCCAGTCGGGGGTGTAACGCGGTACGTCGGTCGTCTTCACGCGGCCCTCCGGGGCTCTTGTCGCAGCTGTTCCAGCGCACCGGCCAGATGTTCGGTGGTCGTCTCCCACCCGGCCAGCGCGGCGCGCCGCTCACGGGCGGCGGCCGTCAGCCGGTGGCGGGTGCCGGGTTCGCCGAGCCAGCGGCGCAGCGCCGCCGTGAGCGCCCCCGGGTCGTCCGGGGCGACGAGCAGGCCCGGCACGCTCCCGTCGGGCGCGTGCCCGACGGCCTCCGGGACGCCGCCGACGGCCGTCGCCAGCACCGGGATGCCGCGCGCCAGCGCCTCGGTCACGGCCATGCCGTAGGTCTCGGCGTACGAGGTGAGCACCATGAGGTCGGCGGCGGCGTAGCTCGCGTCCAGCTCGGCGCCGGTCCGCGGGCCGGCGAGGCGCAGCCGGTCGCCGATGCCGTACTTCTCGGTCAGCTCCCGCAGCCGGGCGACATAGCCGGGGTCCTGGCCGAGCCCCCCGACGCAGTCGCACTCCCAGGGCAGGTCGGCGACGTCCGCGAGGGCCTCCGCCAGCCGGTGCTGCGCCTTGCGCGGGGTCACCGAGGCGACGCACAGCAGCCGTGAGCCATCGTCGCTGCCGGTGGCGAGGGGCGCGATATCGGCGCCGGGGGCGGCGACATGGACCCGGCCGCGGGCGAGCCGGTGCCGGTCCACGAGCCGCCGGGCCGCCCAGTCGCTGGTCGCCACGACCGCCCGCACCGAGCGCAGGGTCCTGCCCTCCAGCGCCTCCAGATCCGCCGCCCGGCCGGGGGCGAGCCCGGTCTCGTCGCCCAGCGGCAGATGCACCAGCACCGCCAGCCGCAGCCGTTCGGCCTGGGGGACGATGACGTAGGGGAGCCCGCAGGCCACGAGCCCGTCGAGGAGGACGACGGAGCCGTCCGCCAGCTCCGAGAGCAGCCGCGCCAGTTCGGCGCGGGCGGCCGGTCCCGGCTGGGGCCAGCCGCCCGCGATCGCGTGCTCATGGACCTGCCAGCCGGCCCCGGGCAGCTCCCGGCAGATCCGGCGGTCGTAGACGTTGCCACCGCTCGGCGCGGCCGGGTCGTCCACGCCGCCGGGCATCACGAAGTGCACCGCGGGCATGTCGGCGCGGCTCATAGGACACGCTCGTAACTCGCCCACGCGATATGCGATTCACGCAGGGTGACCGTGATCCCGGCCAGACCACGGGCGCCCTCGCCCAGCGCCCCCGAGCGCACCCGGTCGGCGAGCCGGTCGGCGACGACCTTGGCCAGGAACTCGGTGGAGGTGTTGACGCCCTTGAAGTCGGGTTCGTCGTCGAGATTGCGGTAACTGAGCGCGCCGACCACCTCGCCGAGCTCACGGGTGGCCAGTCCGATGTCGACGACGATGTTGTCGTCGTCCAGCTCGGTACGGCGGAAGGTGGCGTCCACGAGGAACGTCGCCCCGTGCAGCCGCTGCGCGGGTCCGAAGACCTCGCCGCGGAAGCTGTGAGCGATCATGATGTGGTCGCGGACGGTGATGCTGAACAACGGATGACCCTCCCGGTGCGGCGCGTCAGGCCCCCCTCTGCCGGGGCCCGGCCTGTAGTACGGCCGCCGTGTTCCCCGTGTTCAGACCGATGTGGCGACAAATTCCGGGCCGTACACCACGCGGTGGCACAGCCCCGGAAGTTCGCCGGAGGACAGCCTCGGCAGCACCTCGGGCAGCTCCTCGAAGGCGCATTCGCCGGTGACCAGCGCGTCGAAGGCGGGGTCGGCGAGCAGTTCGAGCGCGAGCGCCAGCCGGTCGGCGTAGCTCCGCCGGGAGCCCCGGGCCGGGGACACCGTCCCCACCTGGCTGCTGCGCACCGTCAGCCGGCGGGAGTGGAAGGCCTCCCCGAGCGGCAGACTGATCCGCCGGTCCCCGTACCAGCTCAGTTCGAGAACGGTGCCCTCCGGGGCCAGGAGCTCCAGCGAGCGCGCGAGCCCCGCCTCGGTGGCGCTGGCGTGCACGACGAGATCGCAGTCGCCGGCGGCGTCCTCGGGGAGCGCGAAGTCCACGCCGAGCGCCCGGGCGATATTGGCGCGCGCCGGTTGCGCGTCGACCAGTTGCACCCGTACGGCGGGAAAGCGGGCGAGGACGGCGGCGACACTGGCGCCCACCATCCCGGCCCCCACCACGGCGATCCGGTCGCCGAGCAGCGGCGCCGCATCCCACGCCGCGTTCACCGCGGTCTCCACCGTCCCGGCCAGCACGGCCCGGGAAGCGGGCACCGCATCCGGCACCGGGGTCACCGCGCTCGCCGGGACCACATAGCGGGTCTGATGCGGGTAGAGACTGAAGACCGTACGGCCGACCAGGGCCGACGGCCCCTCCTCGACCAGACCGACGTTGAGATACCCGTACTTGACGGGCCCGGGGAACTCGCCGTCCTGGAACGGCGCGCGCATCGCGCTGTGCTGGCTCTCCGGTACCCCGCCCCGGAAGACCAGGGTCTCCGTACCGCGACTCACCCCGGAGCAGAGCGTGCGCACCACGACATCGTCGGGGCCGGGGTCGGGCAGGGCGACTTCGCGTATCTCGCCATGGCCGGGGGAGCGGAGCCAGAAGGCGCGGGCGGCGCGCGTCATCGGCGTCCTCCTGAAGGATCGAGCGGAATCATCGGGCTGGGTACACGGGCTGGACATCGGGTTGCACCACACCGCCGAACGATCTGCCGGACATCGGGCTGAACAATCGAGCGGCGGTTCACGTACCGATCACCATGAAGCCGCGAACACGGTACGCGGCCCCCATCCACTCCGCCACACAGCCGGAGGGTGCACGGTGGCCCTGAACAATACGTACAACACCAGAGTGTTGCTCCATGAGACCGCCGTGGGCGCGGGCGCGCAGATTCTGCTGCTGGCCCTGCTCGGCACGGCGATCGGCCTGGGCCCCGTGGGCTGGCTGACCGGCCTGGCCTTCGCGATCGCCACCTGGGCGGTGCTCACCCGGGCACTGTCCCGGACCTGGCTGCACTCCTTCGGGGCGGCCAACCGCGTCACCCTGGCCAGGGCGACCCTCGTCGGCGGGGTGACCGCGCTGGTCGCCGACTCCTTCGAGAGCCCGCCCCCGGTCACGGTCCTGGTCGCCCTCACCGCGGTCGCCCTGATCCTGGACGCGGTCGACGGCCAGGTCGCCCGCCGCACCGGAACGTCGTCCTCCCTGGGCGCGCGCTTCGACATGGAGGTCGACGCGGTCCTCATCCTGGTGCTCAGCGTCTACGTCGCCACCGCGCTCGGACCGTGGGTGCTGCTGATCGGCGGCATGCGCTACGCCTTTGTCGCGGCGGCCCGGTTCCTGCCGTGGCTGCGCGGCTCGCTGCCCCCGAGCCGGGCCCGTAAGACGGTGGCCGCGCTCCAGGGGATCCTGCTGCTCGTCGTCGGCTCCGGCATCCTCCCGTACGCGGCGGCCTTCGCGACGGCCCTGCTGGCGCTGACCCTGCTCAGCTGGTCCTTCGGCCGCGACATCAGGTGGCTGTGGAGCACCAGGGACCGTCAGGCGGACGAGGTGGCGGCGCTGCGGGCGGACCGTCAGCCCGACCTTCGGTCCGACCTTCAGGCTGCGCTGCGCCGGACCGACCGCCAGGAAGAGCGCCGGACAGACCGTCAGGTGGAACTCCGGGCGCGGGCATGAGCCGGCGGCGGACCGGGCGCGGGGCGACGCCCGGCAGCTCGGCCTCGCGCTCCGGGGTGATCCGGCCGCGCCGCGCTCCCGGCACCGAGGCCGACGCCACCGGCGGTGCCGCCGCCGTACGCCTGGACGTCGCTGTCAGTAGCGCAGTCGGGCGGGGGAAGCGCCACCGTGTCCGCCGCCGCGTCCGGCGGGGACACCTCAAGCCCCCGCCCCCGGATGGCCGGCGTGGCGGAGGGCCTCGATGACCAGACGGCGGAGGGGGCCCTCGCGCAAGGTGTAGATCGAGCGGCGGCCGTCCTTGCGGACCTCGACCAGTCCGGCGAGGCGGAGTTTGGCCAGATGCTGACTCACGGCGGGGCGGGCGGCGCCGCTGGCCGTGGCGAGCGTGTTGACGTCGGCCTCGCCCTGGGCGAGGGACCAGAGCAGATACAGCCGCGTCGGGTCGGAGAGCAGCGAGAAGACACCGGCAGCCGCGGAGAACCGGGCCGCGCCGCCCGGAGGTTGCGGCTGCGAACCATGCGCATCTGATAGATGCATGCGTGCGCTCATAAGCACATAATGGGGCGTGGGCACGCGCGGTGTCCAAGGGCCGAAAGGCGGTTTTCGTGAGCCACCAGCAGGGACACCCCCACGCGCACGCACACCACCACCCCACGACCTGGCGGCACCGGCTCGGGCATCTGGCCAGACCGCATTCCCATGAGGCGGCGGACAAGGTCGACTCCGCGCTGGAGTCCTCCACCCAGGGCATGCGCGCGCTGTGGACCTCCCTCGCCGTGCTCGGGGTGACGGCCGTGGCGCAGGCGGTGGTCGTGGTGGTGTCCGGGTCGGTGGCGCTGCTCGGCGACACCGTCCACAACGCCGCCGACGCGCTGACCGCGCTGCCGCTCGGGGTCGCGTTCGTCCTCGGCCGCCGGGCGGCCAACCGTCGTTTCACCTACGGCTACGGGCGGGCCGAGGATCTGGCCGGGATCGTCATCGTGCTCACCATCACGGCGTCCGCCGGATTCGCCGCCTGGACCGCCGTCGACCGGCTGCTGCACCCCCGGGAGGTCAGCGCCCTGCCCGCCGTCGCCGCTGCCGCCGTCGTCGGCTTCCTCGGCAACGAGTGGGTGGCCCGCTACCGCATCCGCGTCGGCCGCGCGATCGGCTCGGCGGCCCTGGTCGCGGACGGGCTGCACGCCCGTACCGACGGCTTCACCTCGCTCGCCGTGCTGTTCGGCGCGGGCGGCGCGGCCCTGGGCTGGCGGCTCGCCGACCCGGTCGTGGGCCTGCTCATCACCGCCGCGCTCCTGCTGGTGCTGCGGGACGCCTGCCGTGAGGTGTTCCGGCGGGTGATGGACGCCGTCGACCCCGCCCTGGTGGAGGGAGCCGAAGCCGCGCTGCGGGACGTCGCGGGCGTACGCGAGGTCGGCGAGCTGCGGCTGCGCTGGATCGGGCACCGGCTGCGCGCCGAGGTCGCGGTCGTGGTCGACGGCACGCTCACCGTACGCGAGGCGCACCAGGTGGCGGTCGAGGCCGAACACGCCCTGCTGCACGCGGTGCCGAGGCTCACCGCCGCCCTGGTCCACGCCGACCCCGCCCCCGCGCCGGGCATGGCCGACCCGCACGCGGCGCTGGCCCACCACGCCGTCTGACCGGACCGCCGGAGGTCTGCTCGGCAGTGGCGAGGCGCCCCTGGTGAACATCTCCGACCGGGGCAAGATCCGCAGCCGTCGGGTGACCTGAGTGACGCGCCGGCAGCAGCGGCAGATCGCCCGCGCCATCAAGAACGCCCACGAGATGGCCCTGCTGCCGTACGGCTCTCGCCAGCCGTCGCTACGGCTCCCGCCGGCGTCCCTACGGCTCCCGCTTGCCGCCCCTCCGCGACCTCGGCCCGCGGGCCCGCGCCCGGGCTTCGGCCGGTGGGCGGATGAACTGCAGCTCCAGCGTGGCCGGTGGCTCGGCGAGACCCGGTCCGCCGGCGGCGGCCCAGCGGAGCAGGTCGTCCGTGCAGTTGTCGTCGTTGGCCCAGCCGATCCAGGTCGCTCGGCCGCCCCGCGCGCGGCCGGCCGCGGAGGGCTGGACCACGACGACGTTGGCCTGGCCGCAGGGGCCGAGGCAGTCCGTCGTACGGACGGCCGGCCGCCCGCCGGAGCCAGCGGCCGCGGCGCGCAGCCGGTCGAGCTGCCCTTGGTGGTCGGTGCCGGGGTGCTTGCGCGGATCGCCGCAGCAACAGCCCCGGCAGACGACCAGCGTGCACGGCCGGCCGGCCCCGACGGGCGTACGGGGGCTCACGGCCGTACGGGGGCTCACAGCGCGGCCCGGGAGGGCTTGGGGGTGCCGTGCGGGCTGAGGATGTCGGCTCCCTTCGTCCGCAGCAGCGTACCCAGCCACCGACGGAGCCATGGGGGCCGGCGGGCGGCTGGGCCGCGCGAGTGACGTCGCTCCATCCGGGCACCGGGGTGGTTGCGCCACCCCCCGGTGCGAAGCCGACTATGTCCGGGTGACCCCTTCATATCTGGCATTCCGGGCGGTGTCCGGGCTGCCGGCCGCCGTCGCCGAGCCGTCGCAACTCCTGCCCGCGCGCGAGCAGATGGCCTTCACCCTGGGTTTTCACATCGTGCTGGTGCCCTTCGGCGTGGCCTTCACCTTCATCATGCTGCTCGCTCACCGCCGCGGGCTGCGCCACGGCGACGACCAGGCGCTGCTCCTGGCCCGGCGCTGGTCGAAGGTGGCCGCCGTGCTGTTCGCCGTCGGGGCCGTCTCCGGGACGGTGCTGACCTTCGAGCTGGGGTTGCTGTGGCCCGGTCTGATGGGCCGGTACGGCGCCGCCTTCGGGTTCCCGTTCGCCATCGAGGGGCTCTTCTTCTTCCTGGAGGCCATCTTCATGGCCATCTACATCTACGGCTGGGACCGGCTCCCGCCCTGGCCGCACTTCTGTACCGGGATCGTGGTGACTCTGTCGAGCGTCGGCGGAACGGCGTCGGTCGTGGCCGCGAACGGCTGGATGAACCAGCCGGGCGGCATCGTGCTCCGGGGCGGGCGTGTCGTCGATGTGGTCCCGGCCGAGGTGTTCTTCAACGGCGCGTTCTGGTGGGAGACCGTGCATATGCTCCTCGCCGCGTACATCGTCGCGGGCTTCACCGTCGCCGGCGTCTACGCGAGCGGCCTGCTCAAGGGCCGGCGCGACCGCTACCACCGGCTGGGCTTTCTGCTTCCCTTCACGACCGCGGCCATCGCCATGCCCCTGCAGTTCGTGGTGGGGGACATCATCGCCCGTGAGGTCTTCCGTAAGGAGCCCGCCAAGTTCGCCGCCATCGAGCTGCTGCCCACCACCGGCGACCATGTCGCGGAGGTCGTCGGCGGAGTCCTCGTCGACGGGCGGGTACGTTATGGCGTCCCCCTGCCGAACGTCGCCTCCCTCCTCGCCGGCTTCACCCCCTCCACCAGGATCAAGGGCCTCGACACCGTCCCTCCCGCCGTGCGCCCCGACGACGCCGTGGTCACCGTCGTCCATCTGTCCTTCGACGTCATGGTCGGCACCGCCACGCTGCTGCTCCTGCTGTCGGCCTGGTTCGCCTGGCTGTGGTGGCGACGGCGTACGGTGCCGACCAGCCGGTGGTTCCTGCGCTGCGCGACCGTGGCGGGCCTGGTCGCCATGGTGTCCCTGGAGAGCGGCTGGGTGGTGACCGAGGTCGGCCGCCAGCCCTGGACGGTCGTGGGGCTGCTGCTCACCAGGGACGCCGTCACCACCACCGGCAATCTGTGGCCCTTCTTCGGCGCCGCGCTCGCCATCTACCTCGGGGTCGGAATCGGAGCCGGGTACGCGCTGCGAGCCATGCACCGGCGCTGGCGGGCGGAGGGCGACGCGGCCGTCAGCGTCCCCTACGGACCACCGCCGGCCCCGTCACCGGCCCCCTCGGCCAGGGGAGGTGACGGGGCATGACGGATCTCACCGCGGTCGTGATGTTCATCGGCGTCATCGCTTACGCCCTCTTCGGCGGGGCCGACTACGGCGCGGGCTTCTGGGATCTGACCGCCGGAGGCGCGGTACGCGGGCGGCGGACGCGCGCGCTGATCGACTCCTCGCTCAGCCCGGTGTGGGAGGCCAACCACACCTGGCTGATCTTCTGCTTGGTCATGATCTGGACCGGCTTCCCCCCGGCCTTCGCCGCCATCACCACCACGCTGTACATCCCCCTCGGGCTGACCGCGCTCGGCATCGTCGTCCGCGGCGCGGGCTTCGCCTTCCGCAAGGTGCTTCTGCGCACCGCCCACCAGCGGGTCACCGGCGCCGCGTTCGCCCTCTCCTCGGTGTGCACGCCGTTCTTCATGGGCACCGTGGCCGGCGCGATCGCCTCCGGCCGGGTCCCGACGGGCGGCCACGGCGACGCCCTGGCCTCCTGGGTGAACCCCACCTCCCTGCTCGGCGGCATCCTCGCGGTCGCCGCCTGCGCCTATCTCGCCGCCGTCTTCCTGGCCGGCGCGGCCCGGCAACGCCGCGCCGGCGCGCTGGAACGCGGCTTCCGCCGCCGCGCCCTCGGGGCGGGGGCGGCGGCGGGCGCGGTGGCGCTCGCGGGCGTGTTCGTCCTCCGCTCCGACGCCCCACGCCTCTTCCACCAGCTGCGTACGGACGGGCTGCCGCTGCTCATCGCCTCGGCGGTGTTCGGGGTGGCCGCCCTGGCCCTGTTGTTCGGCCACCGCTCCCATGTCGTCGTACGGACCCTCGCGGCGGCGGCGATCGCGACCGTCGTGGCGGGCTGGGGCGTCGCCCAGTACCCCTATCTGCTGGGCACCCATCTGACGACCCAGCAGGCCGCGGCCCCGGCACCCACCTTGTGGGTGCTCTTCGCGGTCTCGTGCGTCGCGGCGCTGCTCATTGCCCCCTCGCTGCTGCTGCTCTACGCCCTGCAGCTACGGCGCAGACTCGGCTGACCGGCGCGCGCCGCCGGCTACCCGGCGGCAGGAGGCCCCCTTGACCGGAACCGGGAGAAACCATGCGCGGCACACCCACGCACGCCGTGGTTCCACCTCGCCCTGCTGGAACTCGCCGGGAACGCCCGGCTGCTGGACATCGTGCGCTCACTGCGCGCAGTTCCCGGCTGTACGGCCTCAGGACGTTGACCGAAGGCAGCGCGCTACTCCGCATACGAGCACGCCGAACTCCTGGACCTCATCGAGGCGGGCGACGCAGACGGCGCGGAGGACCTCATGCGACGCCATATCGGCCATGTCCGAGGCATCTGGGCCGAGGAGAACGCCCCGGACCCCGACCTCGGCCGCCCCTGGCGCCGGTGGTTGCCCTGGCCTGGCCCGTCCATGGCGTCCATGGCCGGACGACGGGTCAGGCGCGGGTGGCCGCCTTGCGCAGGCCGTAGACGCCGACGCCGAGCACGAGCACCGCGGCTCCCCACAGGACCGAGACCAGCGGCAGGGCGAAGGCCAGGGCCAGACAGCCGACCGTGCCGAGCACGGGCACGATCCGGGCAGGGCCTCCTTCGGCGGGGGTCAGCGTCCACGCGGAGATGTTGGCGATGGCGTAGTAGGTCAGCACACCGAAGGAGGAGAAGCCGATCGCGCCCCGCACATCGGCCGTGGCGGCGAGGATGGCGACGATCGCGCCGACCGCCAGTTCGGCACGGTGCGGGACCTGGAAGCGCGGGTGGACGGCGGCCAGGGCGTGCGGGAGGTGGCGGTCGCGGGCCATGGCCAGCGTGGTGCGCGAGACCCCGAGGATCAGCGCGAGCAGCGAGCCCAGCGCCGCGACAGCCGCACCGACGCGCACGACGGGGACAAGGCCCGGGACGCCGGCGGCCCGGACCGCGTCGGCGAGCGGCGCGGCGGCGTGGGCGAGGCGATCGGGGCCGAGCACGGACAACACGGCCACGGCGACGGCCGCGTAGACGACCAGCGTGATGCCCAGGGCGAGGGGGATCGCGCGGGGGATGGTGCGCTTCGGGTCGCGGACCTCCTCGCCGAGGGTGGCGATGCGGGCGTAGCCGGCGAAGGCGAAGAACAGCAGCCCGGCAGCGCGCAGCACCCCGCCGAAGCCGGCGTCGGCGCCGGTCTCCAGGCGGGTGGCCTCGGCGGTGCCGCCGGTCAGACAGGCGGTGACCGCGGCGGCGAGGACCGCCAGGACGACCGCGACGATCGCCCGGGTGAGCCAGGCGGACTTCCGCACGCCGACGTAGTTCACCGCCGTCAGCGCCACCACGGAGGCGACCGCGACCAGGTGCGCCTGGCCGGGCCACACGTAGGAGCCCACGGTCAGCGCCATCGCCGCGCAGGAGGCGGTCTTGCCGACCACGAAGCCCCAGCCGGCCAGGTAGCCCCAGAAGGGGCCGAGCCGCTCGCGGCCGTAGACATAGGTGCCGCCGGACCGCGGGTAGCGGGCGGCCAGGCGCGCGGAGGAGGTGGCGTTGCAGTACGCCACCACCGCGGCCAGGGCGAGGCCCGGCAGCAGCCCGGATCCGGCCGCCGCCGCGGCGGGCGCGAGGGCGGCGAAGACCCCCGCGCCGATCATCGACCCGAGCCCGATCACCACGGCGTCGAAGACGCCCAGGTGCCGCTTCAGCTCCCCGGTTTCGGCAGATGCCGCCGACCCACCCATCGCTCACCCCTCGACCGGGCGCACGGAAAACACAGATGGTGCCAGCCGATAATCGACCAGCACCATCTCTTTGCGGAGTAAACGTGTCCGAGGGGGGACTTGAACCCCCACGCCCGATAAAGGGCACTAGCACCTCAAGCTAGCGCGTCTGCCATTCCGCCACCCGGACCAGGTGTCTGCCGTTCGGCCCGCGGCCGTTCCGACGTGGAAAACCATAGCAAACATCCGGGCGTGCTCGATCACGCGCGGTTGCCCGGCCAAGGGCGGGCCGGGGGAGGGCTGTGTGACGGGGGCATGGCGACGACATGACCGCCTTGGGCTGGGCGGGCGGGCGCGGGAGGATGGCGGAGGACCCCGTCGCGGTCCGGCCCGCTCATGGGCGCTCCGCGGCAGCGAACGACGAGGAGGCAGCGTGAGTGAGTCGCTATCGGACGCCGCGACGACCGGCACGGTCAGGGGCGAGGACGAGGTGGTCGACCTCTGCCGCGACCTGATCCGGATCGACACCAGTAACTATGGCGATCACTCCGGGCCCGGCGAGCGCGCGGCGGCCGAGTACGTGGCCGAGAAGCTCGCCGAGGTGGGGCTCGAGCCGAAGATCTTCGAGTCCCACAAGGGCCGGGCGTCCACGGTGGCGCGGATCGAGGGCGAGGATCCGTCCCGTCCGGCGCTGCTCATTCACGGCCACACCGACGTCGTACCGGCCAACGCCGAGGACTGGACCCATCACCCCTTCTCCGGCGAGATCGTGGACGACTGCGTCTGGGGCCGGGGCGCGGTGGACATGAAGGACATGGACGCGATGACGCTCGCGGTCGTGCGGGAGCGGCTGCGCACCGGCCGCAAGCCCCCGCGCGACATCGTGCTGGCCTTCCTCGCCGACGAGGAGGCGGGCGGGGTGTACGGGGCGCGGCACCTGGTCAATGAGCACCCCGAGCTCTTCGAGGGCGTGACGGAGGCGATCGGCGAGGTCGGCGGCTTCTCGTTCACCGTGAACGAGGATCTGCGGCTCTATCTGATCGAGACCGCCCAGAAGGGCATGCACTGGATGCGGCTCACGGTGGACGGCACCGCGGGCCACGGTTCGATGACCAACAACGACAACGCCATCACGGAGCTGGCGGAGGCGGTCGGACGGCTCGGGCGGCACAAGTTCCCGGTCCGGGTGACCAAGACCGTACGGTCCTTCCTGGACGAGCTGTCCGACGCGCTCGGCACCCCGCTCGACCCCGAGGACATGGACGAGACGCTCGCCAAGCTCGGTGGCATCGCGAAGATCATCGGGGCCACCCTGCAGAACACCGCCGCCCCGACCATGCTCGGCGCCGGCTACAAGGTCAATGTGATCCCGGGGCAGGCGACGGCCCATGTGGACGGGCGCTTCCTGCCGGGGTTCGAGGACGAGTTCCTCGCCGACCTCGACCGCATCCTCGGCCCGCGGGTGAAGCGCGAGGACGTGCACGCGGACAAGGCGCTGGAGACCAGCTTCGACGGGGCGCTGGTGGACGCGATGCAGTCGGCGCTGAAGGCCGAGGACCCGATCGCCCGCGCCGTGCCGTACTGCCTCTCGGGCGGTACGGACGCGAAGTCCTTCGACGACCTCGGCATCCGCTGCTTCGGCTTCGCACCGCTTCGGCTGCCCCCGGAGCTGGACTTCGCCGGGATGTTCCACGGGGTCGACGAGCGGGTGCCGGTGGACGGGCTGAAGTTCGGCGTCAGGGTGCTGGACCGGTTCCTGGACGCGTGCTGAAGGCGCGCCGAGGAGGTAAACCGATCGGCCTAATCGATCACACATACCGAAGGAACCAAAAAGGGTGAATGGTGTCGTAGCTTGATAGCTTGATTGCTCCTTCCTCGTTACATGGGGTGTGCGGCCCGTGACAGGGCCGCGATGCCGAGAAGGGGGTGGGTGCTGTGCCCCGCCCTCGGCAACTACCGCATCGATCACGTGACGTTGGGTCACGGTCCATCGGGATGTGATCCCGGGCGGTCTCGGAGCGTGCGCCACGCACTCCGGGGGTGCCCGGGCATGGGGGTGCGGGCGGTTCCGCCCGCACGCGTTCCGGTTCAGGACGGAAGGCAGGGGAGCAGAAAGTTATGCGACAGGTTGCGAAAAAGGGCCTGATCACCGTAGCGGCGGCGAGCGGCGTGCTGGCCGTGACCGGCGGCTACGCCCATGCGAGCTCGGGGGCCGACGGCGGCGCCGCGTACTCGCCGGGGATCGTGTCGGGCAACTCCATCCAGGCCCCGGTGCATGTCCCGGTGAACCTGTGCGGAAACACGGTGAGCGTCATCGGGCTGTTCAACGGCGCCGGCGGAGGCCAGTGCGGCGACCGGTCCGGCGGCGGCTCGGGCGGCTCGGGTGGTTCCCAGGCGGGCGGCTCCCAGGCCCAGGGAAGCACTCATGATTCGGCCGGAATCGGCTCCGGCAACAATGTCCAGGCCCCGGTCGACGTTCCGGTCAATGTGTGCGGGAACAACATCGGCGTGGCCGCCCTCGGCAACAGCAGCGGCGGCGACTGCGGTCAGCTGGTCCCGGCCGTCCCGGACAACCCGGGCGAGCCCAATGAGCCGGGGGAGCCGAACAACCCCGGTCAGCCCGAGAATCCGGGTCAGCCCGAAAACCCGGGACAGCCCGGGAACCCCGGCCAGCCCAATAACCCGGGCCAGCCCGAGAACCCCGGTCAGCCGGACAACCCGGGCCAGCCGAACAACCCCGGCACCCCCAGCAACCCCGGGCACAACAACCCCGGCGGTCACACGGACCAGCCCGGCTCGCACCACCACGGGCAGCAGTCCGGAGCCCATGGCGTCGACCCGTCCGCGAACCTCGGGGGCTCCCACGCTCCGGGCACCGAGCAGCTGGCCCACACCGGAGCCGGTCCCGTTGAGCTGGCCATCCCGGCCGCCGCGGGCATGCTGCTCGCGGGCACAGTGCTCTACCGTCGCGCCCGCGCCGTGCGGCGCTGACCCACACCGCACCGCACACGCCGTGTGACTGTGGCGTCACTCCCGGCGGGCCCCGCCGTGCGCGGGGCCCGCTCGCCGTCCCGGCGGTCTACCAGGTCGCCCGAAGCTGGCGGATGATCCGGCGGCGCAAGCGCACTCGGCGACTGCCGTCGGGGTTGAGTCTCAGTCGGTCCAACTCCCAGTGCCCGTACTCGGCATGGTCGGTGAGCAGGCGGGTAGTGGCCTTGCGGGAAACCCCGCGCGGCACGTACACGTCATAGAATTCGTATTCCGGCATCGCATCTATTGTGCGGGAACTGCCCTGCTACGGATAGCGTCTGCACTATGTCTGATGCTGCCCAGCCATCCGCTGCCGAGGTACGCGCCGCTGCCGAAGCGGTGAAAGCCGCACTGGATCGTCACCTCGACGCTGTCGAACGCCGGTCGGGGGAAGGCGACCCGGCCGTCTACGCCGCGTTCAACGAACTGGCCGCGGCAGCCGAGGTCTACGACGAGCTGCTCTACGACGCCTACGACGAGGTGACGCCCTTTGAGATCCCTGGCGACGACAACCTCCCCGCGTACGCCGGACCCGAGGAGCCGAGCGCGCTGAGCGTGCTCATCCGCAGGGACTACGCGATCGTCGAACCGCAGCGGCTGCTCTCGCAGGCCCAGCGGATCGCCGAGCTGGATCCGGACGTGGAGACAGGGAACGGCCGCCCGGGCGGCCCCGCCGCCGGCGAGAGCGTGCACGCCGCCCTCGGGGTGCTCTTCGGGGAGTTCGAGCCGGATGAGATCGCCTCCCGGCACAAGGAGTTCGGCCTGGAGGAGGGCGACTCCACCCTGTGGGTGACCGCCGCCGACGAGCCCGCCGAACCGGGGGAGTGGCTCGCCGCCCCCTTCGATCAGGCGGATCCGCAGCTGGTGCTGTGCCGCTTCGATGTGAGCTCGGTCTTCGACGAGGGGCTCGACGAGGAGGACGAGGACGATCTGGAGGTCCTCGAACCCGGCACCTGAGGGCCGGGGCCCAGGGTGCCCTCGCGGAGATGCCTGATCTGAGTCAAGCATCTCCGCACGGTTACTCTGCGCGGCCGAGCCAGGCGGGGTCCGTCCGGGGCCCGGCCGCCCACCGGCCGGGGTACGGCGATGGCGTGGAGCCGGGCCCCACCCTCACCCGGTGGCCGGGGCCTGTGTCTGGAGCAGGGTCCGCAGCCGGGTGGTGCGGTCCAGATACGGAACCTCCGCCACCGCCCGCGGCAGCGCCCCCTCGGCGCCGTGCACCACGGACAGATGGCGCTCACCGCGGCTGAAGGCGGTGTAGACCCAGGCCCGGGTCAGCCCCGCCGCCGCGTCGCCCGGCAGGACCACGACGGCCGCGGGCCAGCGCATCCCGGCCGCCTGGTGCGCGGTGAGAGCCCAGCCGTGCCGTACCAGGCCGCCGACCTCCTCCCGCGGCACCACCATGGGCGCACCCGCGCAGTCCAGCCGCAGCCCCTCGGCGTCCGCCGAGACCACGGTGCCCGGCACCGTACGGCCCGGGGCCGGGGTGTACGCCACGCGGTCGCCCGGGTCGAACCCGCCGAACCGGCCGGGGCCGGGGTTCAGCCGGTTCTTCAGGGTGGTGTTCAGCGCACGGGTCCCGGCGGCGCCGCCATGGCCCGGCGTGATCACCTGCGTCTGCTCCGACGGCACGCCGATCGCGCGCGGCACCGAGTCGGCGACCAGCTGCACGGTACGGTGCACCGCCTCGCCCGCGTCGCGCGCGGGCACGATCACGACCTCCTTGCCGGGCGCCTCGACCTGATGCAGCTCGCCGATCCCGATCCCCGAGACCAGCTCGCCGATCGGACCCGGGTCGGGGGTGCGGGAGACGACGTGCGGGCAGCGGCGGGCGGCCACCAGATCCGCGAAGACCCGCCCGGGGCCGGCCGACCACAGCACCCCGGGGTCGCCGCTGAGCACCAGCCGGGCGCCGTCCGGCAGCGACTCGACGAGCACCGCCGCCGTCTCCACATCGAGCTGCGGCGCGTCCAGCACGGCGAGCAGATCGAGGGCCAGCGCCCCCTCCTCGTCGCGCCCCGGCCCTTCGGCGCCGGACAGCAGCCCGGCGACGGTCACGGCCGCCGGGGTCCCGTCGGGGCCGGTGGTTTCGAGCGTCGCGGCCAGCCGCCGCCTGCCGTCCTCGCTGTGCGCGGCGGCGTACGCCCGCAGGCCCAGCGCCCGCGCGGCGGCGACCAGCGCCGCCGGTTCGGCGCGCGCCGCCTCGCCGCCGCTGTGCGTGACCAGGCCGTGGGCCGCGACGGTGCGGATGAGCTCGGCGGCGGAGGAGGTCGGCGCACCGGCGGCGGCGCTCTCCCAGTCGGGCGCGCCCGTCTCGCCGCCCGTCACGGCATCCGTCTCGGCGAAGGTGGCGGCAAGCCGGGCGAGACCGTCGGCCAGGCTCTCCTCCGCGAGTGCGTAGCGGTCCAGCCCCAGCAGCACCCGGACCGGCTGCTCGGCGTCCGCGTCGTCGCTCTCCGCCGTGGCACGGGCGCCGCCGGGCGCGTCCAGCGCGTCCTGGAAGACCAGCACCCCACCGTCCGCGATCGCGCTGCGCAGCGCCTCGTCCGGGTCGGGCACGCCCACCTTGGCGAGCGCGGCGCGCAGCGCGGCGGACTCCAGCGCGGTGTGCCCCTCCAGGGCGGCGCGCTCCAGCAGCCAGCCCGTGAGCGCCTGTGAGCGGCGCTCGTCGCCGGGGTCACAGGCCGGGCCGAGCAGGGCACGGGCGAATCCGTCGGCCTGGTCATGGCGTACGCCCGGCACGGCGAGGAGCTGCCAGGGATTCTCGCGCAACGCCTCGGCCGCGCGCTCGCCGAGGGCCTCCACGACCGGCCCGGCCAGGCTCTCGGGGGCCCCGCCCGCCGCGAGCACCTGCCGGACGTCGCCCAGGTCGATGGCCTCGCGGCCCGGCCGGACCGGGACCTCTCTTCGGGGTGGCTGCTCACGCACCGGCGCGGCCGGGGCGACGGGCGCGGCGGGAGCCGCCGCACGGCGCGCCGGGGCGGTGTCGTTGAAGAACGACGCGGCCGGCCGCTCCCCGCTCTCCACGGCCCGCACAGCGGCGGCCAACGCCTCAGCGGCAGCGGACCGCCCCTTCCCCTGCGAGCCCTCGCTCTTCGAGGGCTCCGCCCCTCCCGGGGCAGCGTCGTCCGGCGCGCCGTCCGTAGCCACCTCGGCCCGGATGCCCTGGGCAGCCGCCCCGCCGGGGGCGTCCGCCCCGGCCCCGGCCGCGGGCGCGCCGGCCGTGGCCTGCTCGGCCGCGGCGGGCTGGTCGCCTGGCGCGGAGTCCGGGGGCGTCGTGCCCCCGGGGCTCCGGGGCTCTGTCTCCGGGGCGGCCTGGGCGGTGGCTTCCTGCCCGGAAGCCCGAGCGGGGGTGTCCGCGTCGGCCCCGGCCGCGGGCGCGCCGGCCGTGGCCTGCTCGGTCGCGGCGGGCTCGCCGCCCGGCGTGCGCTCCGAGGGCGTCGCGCCCCCAGGATCCTGGGGCTCCGCCCCCGGGTCGGCCTGGGCGGTGGCTTCCTGCCCGGAAGCGCCGGGCGTGGTGGCCTGCGCGGCTGCGGGGTCCGGGGCCGCTGGGGGCCCGGCGTCCTGGGGCTCCGCCTCCGCGGGGGTGCCCTCCTTGGCCCCCGCCGAGGGCGCGCCGGAAGCGGACGGCTGCTCGGCCGCGGCCCCGGCGCCTTTCCGGGCCGCCCCCGGGGCGGGGTCCGGGGGCGTCGTGCCCCCGGGGCTCTGGGGCTCCGCCCCCTGGGCGGCCTCGCCGGCGAGGCGGTCGGTCGTCACAGCGTGCTCCAGTCCTGATCGGGATAGCGGTGCACGGGCGCCGACACATCGTCGAGCGCCTGGCAGATCTCGTCCGGAAGACTAAGGCTCTCCACCGACAACGCGGCCCTCAGCTGCTGCGCGTTGCGCGCGCCGACGATCGGCGCGGTGACGCCCGGCCGGTCGCGGACCCAGGCGAGGGCCACATGCAGCGCGGTGGTGGCCAGGCCGTCGGCGGCTATGGCGACCGCCTCGACGATCCGGCTCGCCTCCTCGTCGAGGTACGGGGCGACGAAGGCGGCGAGCTCGGAGGCGCCGCGCGAGTCGGAAGGGGTCATATGGCGGTACTTGCCGGTGAGCACGCCGCGGCCCAGCGGCGAGGACGGCAGCAGCCCGAGGCCCAGATCGAGGGCGGCGGGCAGCACCTCCCGCTCCACACCGCGCTGGAGCAGCGAGTACTCCATCTGTGTGCTGGCGAGCGGGGTGTGCGTACCGGAGGAGGCCAGCTGCCAGGTGGCGGCCTTGGCGAGCTGCCAGCCGCAGAAGTTGGACACCCCCACATAGCGGGTCCGACCGCTGCTGACCGCGAGGTCGAGCGCCTGCAGGGTCTCCTCGAGCGGGGTGCCGGGGTCGAAGGCGTGCACCTGCCACAGGTCGACATAATCGGTGCCCAGCCGCTCCAACGAGGCGTCCAGCGCGGCCAGCAGATGGCCGCGCGAGCCGTCGAAGCGGCGGTCCGGGTCGGGGACGCTGCCCGCCTTGGTGGCGATCTGCAGATCGCGCCGCGGCACCAGCCCCTCCAGCAGCTGGCCCAGGAGGTATTCGGCGCCGCCGTCCGCGTACACATCCGCGGTGTCGACCAGCGTCCCGCCCGCCTCCCAGAACGCCTTGAGCTGATCCGCGGCGTCGTGTTCGTCGGTGTCCCGCCCCCAGGTGAGCGTGCCGAGCCCGAGCCGGGATACGCGCAGGCCCGTGCGGCCGAGGTGCCTTAGGTCCATGAACGTGAGATTACTGGCCGGAAAGCGGCCCGTGGGAGCCTGTGGATAACCCACCCCTGACGCAGCGCGGCCTCGCGCGCTAGAGTCCCCGGAACAGCGACGTTACTGATCAGTAAGGGGTGCGGTATGAGGCTCGGCATCAACCTCGGCTACTGGGGCGCCGGAATGGACGCGGACAACCTCGCGGTCGCCCGCGAGGCCGACCGGCTCGGCTATGCCGTCTGCTGGGCCGCCGAGGCGTACGGCTCGGATGCCGCCACCGTGCTCTCGTGGGTCGCCGCCCAGACCGAGCACATCGACGTCGGCTCCGCCATCTTCCAGATCCCGGCCCGTACGCCGACGATGACGGCGATGACCGCCGCCACTCTCGACACCCTCTCCGGCGGCCGCTTCCGGCTCGGGCTCGGCGTCTCGGGGCCGCAGGTGTCGGAGGGCTGGTACGGGGTGCGGTTCGACAAGCCGCTGGCCCGCACCCGTGAGTACGTGGAGATCATCCGCAAGGCGATGTCGCGCGAGCGGCTGACGCACGACGGTGACAACTGGACGCTGCCGCTGCCCGGCGGCCCCGGCAAGCCCCTCAAGCTCACCGTGCACCCGGTGCGCGAGTACATCCCGCTGTACATCGCGGCCATCGGCCCGAAGAACCTGGAGCAGACCGGCGAGATCGCCGACGGCGCGCTGGTCCTGTTCTACGCCCCCGAGCACGCCGAGGCGACCACCCTGAGCGCGCTGCGCGCGGGCCGCGCGAAGGTGGGCAAGGACCTCGAGGGCTTTGACGTCGTGCCCACCGTCCCCATGGCCCTCGGCGACGACGTGCGCGCCCTCGCCGACAACTTCCGCCCGTACACCGCGCTCTATGTGGGCGGTATGGGCAGCGCGAAGCAGAACTTCTACAACAAGCTCGCGCAGCGCATGGGGTACGAGAAGGAGGCTGCCGAGATCCAGGAGAAGTACCTGTCCGGGGACAAGGAGGGCGCGGCCGCCGCTGTCCCCCATGACCTGATCGACTCCACCGCGCTGCTCGGCCCCGTCGAGCGCATCGCCGACCGTATGCAGGCGTACGCCGAGGCCGGGGTCACCACCCTGTCGCTCACCCCCGCGGGCTTCACGCTGGAGGAGCGGCTGGCCGGGCTGCGGGCCGGTGTCGAGGCGCTGGAGCGGGCCGGGCTCGCGTAAAGCCGCCACCGAGGCAAAGCCGCCACCAAGTACAGCCGCCACCAAGGCCGCGAAGGAAGTCCTGCGGCCGTGGTGGGGGCTCGGGGGTCTTCCCCGCCACGGCCGTCATCCAGCACAACGCCTTGGGCGCCCCGGGGTTACGCGGGCGCTGCGCCCGGCGGATTCCCCCGTCCGGCCGAGTCCGGCGCCCCAGCTGTTGCCGCTCCGCGCCTCCGGCATTTGACTTTTTCTGCACGAATGTCGTGCACGGAGGAGGCAGTGATGCTCTCGGCGAAGCGCGTCTTCCAGGAGATCCTCGACAACGACGAGTCGTTTCAGCTCTTCTGCTCCATCGCGGCCAGTGGCGAGGCCCAGGGAGGTTGGGAGAACGGCAGGATCGCCGCCCTCGTGCCCGGCAGGCAGCGCGCCCTCGCGCCAAAGATCACCCGTCATGGCGCGGACGAGGACAAACACGGCCGGATCTTCAACGCCCTGCTCCACAAGCGCGGCCTGGAGCCGCTGGAGGTCCCGCGCGAGACCGACTACACGATGCTGCTGGAGGCGCGCGGCATCGGCCTCGCCCATGAGAAGCTGTGCCGCGATGAGCCGCTGACCGAGCAGGACATCGTCGTCTACCTCGCGCACAGCAGGGTCACCGAACAGCGCGCCTCCGCGCAGATGACGATGTTGCGCAAGTACTTCGGCGACCATCCGGACCTCGGCCGCGCGGTCGCGATGATCTCCGATGACGAGGACAACCATCTCGCCTACTGCCATGAGGAGCTGCTGCGCCTGGCCGCCGCCGGGTACGGCCGGACCATCCAGCGCGCCCTGCGCGAGAGCGCGCTCGTCGAAATGGACGTCTATAAGGACGTCAGCCTCGCCGTGATGGCCCATATGGGGCGCATTCTGGGCTGGTCGAACGCGAAGGGCGGGGTGCTGGCGGCGGGGATCCACGCCCGGTACGCGTATGAGCGGCTGGGCGGCTGGCGGCGCATGGTGTCGCTGCGGATGCCCGAGCGACGGAACGCGCTGGGCGGCCCCGCGACGGCCGCGCCCGAGGCGCCCGAGTTCGTCTGACCGCCGCTGTTCACCGCCCGCCGCGAACGTCCGGTCAGAGCCAGCCGCGGCGCTTGAACCAGCGGTACAGCAGAAAGATCACTGTGGCCATGAGCCCGACCGCCCCCGGGTAGCCCCAGGGCTGCCTCAGCTCGGGCATATGGTCGAAGTTCATCCCGTAGATGCCGGCGATCATCGTTGGCACCGCGGCCATCGCCGCCCACGCCGAGATCTTCCGCATGTCGTCGTTCTGCCGCACGCCCATCTGCGCGAGATGGGCGCCGAGGATGTCCGACAGCAGCCGGTCCAGCCCCTCCACATGCTCGTTCACCCGGGTCAGATGGTCGCTGACATCGCGGAAGAACGGCCGCGACCCCGCATGTACGAAGGGCACCCCGGCGCCCGCGAGCCGCTCCATCGGCTCTGCCAACGGGCCCGCCGACCGACGGAAGTCAAGGACCTCGCGCTTGAAGGAGTAGATCCGCCCCGCGGTGTTCTGCCCGGCGGTGCCGTCCGGTGCGAACACCTCCGTCTCCAGCTCGTCCAGGTCTTCGTGCAGCGCGTCCGCGACGTCCAGATATCGGTCCACGACCGCGTCGGAGACCGCGTACATCACGGCCGTCGGCCCCTGCTGCAGCACCTCGGGGGCCTGCTCCAGTCGCTCGCGCACCGTGCCGAGCGGATTGGCCTCGCCGTGCCGGACGGTCACGACGAAGGAGTCACCGACGAACACCATCAGCTCACCCGCGGTGACGGTGCCCGTCTTGTCGTCGTACTGGACCGGCTTGAGGACCAGGAACAGCGAGTCGTCATACACCTCCAGCTTGGGCCGCTGGTGGGCGGTCAGCGCGTCCTCGACGGCCAGCGGGTGCAGCCCGAACTCGCTGGTCACGAGCTCGAACTCCTTCTCCGTCGGCTCATGCAGACCGATCCACAAAAAGGCGTCCCCGGTCGCACGCGCCTGGTCGAGGGCGTCGGAGAAGTCGGCGGGCCCCTCGGTGCGGCGCCCGTCCCGGTAGATGGCACAATCCACGATCACGCCGGGCATTCTGCCTGCTCGGGCGCCGAAACGCACAGGGGGGACCGGCTCCGGGATCGCTACGCACCCCCGCTGATCGGCACCGGGGTGGTCGTAGGGTGGCAGACATGCCCATGCTGATCCTCGTCCGGCACGGCCGGTCCACCGCCAATACCGCGGGCGTCCTCGCGGGCTGGACACCCGGTGTCGCCCTCGACGAGCGCGGCGCCGCCCAGGCCGCGGCGCTGCCCGGCCGGCTGGCGCGGCTGCCGCTCGCCGCCGTCGTCACCAGCCCGCTGCAGCGCTGCCAGGAGACGCTGGCCCCGCTGCTCGCCGCCCGCCCCGAGCTGCCCGTGCACACCGAGGAGCGGATCGGGGAGTGCCACTACGGCGAGTGGTCGGGCCGCAAGCTCGCCGAACTTGCCGATGAACCGCTGATGAACGTCGTCCAGCAGCATCCGTCCGCCGCCGCCTTCCCGGGCGGCGAGTCCATGCGGGCCATGCAGGCGCGCGCGGTCGACGCGGTACGCGACTGGAACGCCCGGATCGAGGAGCGGCACGGAGCCGACGCGGTCTATCTGATGTGCTCGCACGGCGACATCATCAAATCGCTTGTCGCGGACGCCCTCGGCCTGCACCTCGATCTCTTCCAGCGGATCTCGGCCGAGCCCTGCTCGGTCACCGCGATCCGCTACACCTCGCTCCGTCCCTTCCTCGTGCGGCTCGGGGACACCGGTGACTTCGCGGGGCTGGCCCCGCGCGAGGACACCCCCGCGGACCGGGGCGGGGACGCGGCGGTGGGCGGCGACGCGGGAGCACCGTGATCTCCGTGCGCAGTAGGGTGGTGCCGCACCGCCGCGACGTGCCGTGACGGCCGTGACCGGCCAGTCGTGACACCCAGCAGTCAGCAGTCAGCAGCCAGCAGTCAATCAGCCGAGCAGTCGAACCAAATGGAGCAGGACGTTGTCCCGTCAGGTCTTCCTCTATGACCCACCGGACCGTTTCGTCGCCGGTACGGTCGGGTTGCCTGGCCGCCGTACCTTTTTCCTGCAGGCGTCCGCGGGTGGCCGGACCACCAGCGTCGCGCTGGAGAAGACGCAGGTCGCCGCGTTGGCCGAGCGGATAGACGAACTGCTCGACGAGGTGGTGCGGCGCACCGGCGGAAACGCCCCGGTCCCCGCCGTCGCACCGTCCGAACTCACCGACACCGCGCCGCTGGAAGCCCCCGTGGAGGAGGAGTTCCGGGTCGGCACCATGGCGCTCGCCTGGGACGGCGAGGAACAGCGCATGATCGTGGAGGCGCAGGCGCTCGTCGAGCTGGAGGCCGAGTCCGAGGAGGACCTGGCCGAGGCCGAGGAGCGGCTGCTGCAGGACGATGTGAACGGGCCGCCCATGCTGCGGGTGCGGCTCAGCGGGACCCAGGCGCGCGCCTTCGCCAAGCGCGCCCTGGAGGTCGTCAACGCAGGCCGTCCGCCCTGCCCGCTGTGCAGCCTGCCACTCGACCCGGAGGGACACGTATGTCCGCGCCAGAACGGATACCGCCGCGGAGCGTGACGCCCCCGGCCCCGTCAGAGCTGCTGGCCCTGGGCGAGCTGACGGTGCGCGGCCGGGTCCGGGAGGCGTCCAACGCGGTGCTGTACTGCACGGTGGAGTACGAGGGCCACAGCGCTCCGTGCGTCTACAAGCCGGTGGCCGGGGAGCGCCCGCTGTGGGACTTCCCGGACGGCACGCTCGCCCAGCGCGAGGTCGCGGCGTACGAGATCTCCGAGGCGACCGGCTGGGGCCTGGTTCCGCCCACCGTGCTGCGGGACGGACCGTACGGGCAGGGGATGTGCCAGCTGTGGGTCGAGGTGGCCACGGACGGACACGGCGACGGGTCCGGGGACGGCAGCGGGGAGATCGAGGGCCCGGAGCTGCTCGCGCTCGTCGAGGCCGATGAGCCGGGCCCCGGCTGGAAGGCGGTGGGCTTCGCCGAGGTCGGCGAGGGCCGTACCGCGCTGCTGGTGCACGCCGACGACGTACGGCTGCGCCGGCTGGCCGTACTCGACGCGGTGATCAACAACGGCGACCGCAAGGGCGGGCATCTGCTGCCCGCGGGCGGCGGCCGGCTCTATGCGATTGATCACGGCGTGACCTTCAATGCCGACGACAAGCTGCGCACACTGCTGTGGGGCTGGGCCGGGGAGCCGCTGCCGCACGATGTGCTGGAGGTGCTGGGCCGGTTGGCGGATCAGCTGGCCGACGGCGGGCCGCTCAGCGCCCGGCTGGCGGAACTGATCACCGAGGCCGAGATCGTGGCGCTGCGGGCCCGTGTGGCCACGCTGCTGCGGACCAAGGCGCACCCCGAGCCCAGCGGTCAGTGGCCCGCCATCCCCTGGCCGCCGGTCTGAGCGGACGAACCGGACGAACGGGCCGGCGAGCGGGGACGAAGCAGTTCACGAGCGTTTGCGCAAGACCGCCTATCCGGCCAACAGCACTGGTCCGGTTCGTATCCGGAACTGGCATCCGGTTACGCTCATTGCATGTATGCCTGGCCCGCTTCTGAGGTTCCCGCCCTGCCCGGCAGTGGCCGGGACCTGAGGATTCACGACACCGCGACCGGGGGGCCGATCACCATCGTCCCCGGCCCCGTCGCCCGCATCTACGTCTGCGGTATCACCCCGTACGACGCCACCCACTTGGGTCATGCGGCGACCTACAACGCGTTCGACCTCGTTCAGCGCGTGTGGCTCGACACCAAGCGGCAGGTGCACTACGTCCAGAACGTCACCGATATCGACGATCCACTGCTGGAGCGGGCCGTGGCGAACGGGGACGACTGGACGGCCCTCGCCGAGCGCGAGACCGCCCTCTTCCGCGAGGACATGACGGCCCTGCGGATGCTTCCCCCGCGCCACTACATCGGCGCCGTCGAGTCGATACCGGGCATCGTGCCGCTCGTCGAGCGGCTGCGCGACCTGGGCGCCGCCTATGAGCTCGAGGGCGACGTCTACTTCTCCGTGGAATCCGACCCCTCCTTCGGATCGGTCAGCCGGCTCGACGCCGAGGCCATGCGGCTGCTGTCCGCCGAGCGCGGCGGCGACCCGGAGCGCCCCGGCAAGAAGAACCCCCTCGACCCGATGCTCTGGGTCGCCGCCCGCGAGGGCGAGCCGAGTTGGGACGGCGGGTCGCTCGGCCCCGGCCGCCCCGGCTGGCACATCGAGTGTGTGGCCATCGCCCTCGACCATCTCGGCATGGGCTTCGATGTGCAGGGCGGCGGATCCGATCTCGCCTTCCCGCACCATGAGATGGGCGCCTCGCACGCCCAGGTGCTCACCGGCGAGCGGCCGTTCGCGCAGTCGTATGTGCACGCGGGGATGGTCGCCCTCCACGGCGAGAAGATGTCCAAGTCCAAGGGCAACCTGGTCTTCGTCTCCACGCTCCGCCGAGACGGAGTGGACCCGGCGGCCATCCGGCTCGCGCTGCTGGCCCACCACTACCGCGAGGACTGGGAGTGGACGGACGAGGTGCTCCGGGAGGCCGAGGAGCGGCTCGGCCGCTGGCGCGCCGCCGTCTCCCGGCCGGACGGGCCGTCCGCCGACGCGCTCCTCGAGGAGATCCGCGAGGCTCTGGCGGACGACCTCGACGCCCCGGCCGCCCTGGCCGCCGTCGACCGCTGGGCCGCCGCGCAGGCGTCCGCCGGCGGTACGGACGAGGGGGCGCCCGGTCTGGTGTCGCGCGCCGTGGACGCGCTGCTCGGCGTCGCGCTGTAATTTTTTCGGGCTCGGTTCGCCTCCGGGGCGCTCCAGCCGCTTATGGGAGCCCGACGGGCCTCCGCGCGCTCTCCCTTTCGACAGTGGCGCGCCCCTTCGGCTCGCCCCCAGCTACCGCTGGGAGGTGCCCCCAGCCAGGCAAGGACGGCGGGCCCGCACCGGAGGATTCCGGTGCGGGCCCGCCGTCGTGCTGTTCCGCTGCGCCGTGGCTACTGGTCGGGGCCGGACCCCTCGTCCCCGTCGCCGCCCCGGTCCGTATCGCCCCGGTCCGCGCCGCCTTCGTCTCCGTCGGCGCCCTCGGAGTCGTCCTTGGCCACGTCGTCCTTGGGGGACGGCTTGCGCGGCCGCGTATGACCGCTGGTCGAGTCCCGCAGATACGAGGCGCCCGGCCCGGCTGTACCGCCCTCCCGGCCGTCCGCGACGCCGCCCGTCTCGGTCGCGTGGCCGCCCGGTCCCGGCTGGCCGTCGCGCCGCCGCAGATAGCGCTCGAACTCGCGGGCGATGGCCTCGCCCGACGCCTCCGGCAGCTCGGCGGTGTCGCGCGCTTCCTCCAACGACTGGACGTACTCGGCGACTTCGCTGTCCTCGGCGGCCAGTTGGTCCACGCCCAGCTGCCAGGCGCGCGCGTCCTCGGTGAGGTCGCCGAGCGGGATGCGCACGCCGATCAGATCCTCGAGCCGGTTGAGCATCGCCAGGGTGGCCTTCGGGTTCGGCGGCTGCGAGACGTAGTGCGGCACGGCCGCCCACAGGCTCACCGCCGGGACCCCGGCGTGGGTGCAGGCCTCCTGAAGGATCCCGACGATGCCGGTCGGGCCCTCGTAGCGGGTTTCCTCCAGATCGAGGCTGCGGGCCAGGTCCGGATCGGAGGTGACCCCGCTGACCGGCACCGGCCGGGTGTGCGGGGTGTCGCCGAGCAGCGCGCCGAGGACGACGACCATCTCCACGCCCAACTCATGGGCGTAGCCGAGGATCTCGTTGCAGAACGACCGCCAGCGCATGCTCGGCTCGATGCCGCGCACCAGCACGAGATCGCGGGACTTCTCCCCGTTCTCCACCCGGACCACGGAGAGCCGGGTGGTCGGCCAGGTGATCTTGCGGATCCCGCCCTCCAGCGCCACGGTGGGCCGGTTGACCTGGAAGTCGTAGTAGTCCTCCGCGTCGAGCGCGGCGAAGACCTCCCCCTTCCACTCCCGGTCCAGGTGCCCGACCGCGGTGGAGGCGGCGTCTCCGGCGTCGTTCCAGCCCTCGAAGGCACAGATCATGACCGGGTCGATCAGCTCGGGAACCCCCTCAAGCTCGATCACCCAGCGCCTCCTTCCGACCGGGGCGGACGGGTCGGTACCGCCGCCGGCTGCAGTTCCATTGCGTGCGTCCCAAGCCTACGGCTTCCAGGGTCTCCCGCCGCAGCCCCGTACAGGAGCGCGGAGAGATTCATCCGACCTGTCTCCCGTAAATTCCCATGTGTCTCTGGACGAGGCCGTATGGGCGGCGCTATACATCGGATCATCGCGAAAGGTCCGATGTTCTCTTGTGCATCGTTCAGGGAGCCCTCATTGAGTCTGCGTCCGACCGTCACCGAGCTCGAGGTCCACGACATCCGGTTTCCCACCCAGGAGCAGCACGACGGCTCGGACGCGGTGAACCCGGATCCCGACTACTCCGCGGCCTACGTGGTGCTGCGTACGAACGCGGCGGACGGAGCGGCGGCCGAGGGGCACGGCTTCGTCTTCACGATCGGCCGCGGCAATGACGTCACCGCGACCGCCATCCGCGCCCTGCGCCCCCATGTGGGGCCGCCCCGCCCCCTCGCGGCCGACGGGCTCGCCGCGCCGCACCGCGATCTGACTCACGATTCGCAGCTGCGCCGGCTCGGCCCGGAGAAGGGTGTCATGCATATGGCGGCCGGGTTGGTGGTCAACACCGCCTGGGACCTCGCCGCCCGGCACGCCGCCAAGCCGCTGTGCCAGTTCCTCGCCGAGATGATGCCCGAAGAGCTGGTCGAGCTCGTCGACTTCCGCTATCTCACCGACGCCCTCACCCGCGACGAGGCCCTCGCCATCCTGCGCGCCGCCGAGCCCGGCCGCGCCGAGCCCGGCCGCGCGGCTGCGCGAGCGGGGCTATCCCGCCCACACCACCTCGCCCGGCTGGCTCGGCAACTCCGACGAGAAGATGATCACGGCCCTGGCGGAGCGGGCCACCCCGCATCTCTCGGAGGACGAGCGCGCCGCCGTCTTCGGCGTCAAGGCGGCCCGCGCCTACGGCCCGGGCGGCTGAGCCCACCGTCCTCACAGCGTGGAGCGCAGCCACTGCTCCACGCTCGCGATGTGCACCGTCGCCCACGACCGCGCCGCCTCCGCGTCGCGGTCCCGCAGCGCGCTCAGGATCGCCCGGTGCTCATGGAGGGTGCGGCTGACCGCGTCCTCCTGGGTCAGACCGCGCCAGACGCGGGCCCGGGTGGTGGGTCCTGAGAGCCCGTCGAGCAGCGAGCAGAGCACCGAATTGCCCGACGACTGGACGATGCCGCGGTGGAATTCCAGATCGCAGGCGACCAACTCCTCCACCGACGGCTCCTGTCCGAGCGCGTCCAGCTGGGCGCTCAGCGCGTCGAGCTCGGCGTCGCTGATCCGGGTGCAGGCCAGCGCCGTGGCCGCCGGTTCCAGGATCCGCCGCACCGCCAGGAACTCCAGCACCGTGTCGTCGCGGTGGAAGTCGACGACGAAGTTCAGCGCCTCCAGCAACAGCTGAGGGCAGAGGCTGGTGACATACGTACCGTCGCCCTGTCGCACGTCCAGGATCCGGATCAGCGACAGTGCCCGCACGGCCTCGCGCAGCGAGTTGCGGGACAGGCCGAGATCGGCGGCCAGTTCGCTCTCCTTGGGGAGCCGGTCACCCGGGCGCAGCGCGCCCGAGACGATCATGCCCTTGATTTTCTCGATCGCCTCGTCGGTGACCGCCATTGGTGGACCTCCCCGGGTCAAACATCCGATCTATGGGTCCATTATGGCGTACGCCCGCGGACCGGCGGCGTCTGCCGGGGACGCCACCGGTCCGCTTGCGCTGTCAGCGAGGGGAGGTCAGAAGGTGAACGGTCCCGGGGACTGGGCCGAGGTGGCGGTGCAGTCCACCGTGATCAGGCCGAAGACCACGAGCTTCAGCGACGTGGCCTCCAGTACGTCGCCCGCGGCGACCGTGCCCGTGAGCGGGCCGGTGCTCACATCGGAGCCGGACGGGATGGCCGGGTTGGAGCTGCCGGTGAACGTCGTGGTGTCCGAGCCGTTCTTCGACAGGGTCAGCGTCGAGTTCACCGAGCCCGCCGGAATGTCGATCGGTGCCTTGATCGCCGACGAGGACAGGGTGATCGTCGCTGAGGTGCCGTCCTGCGTGGCCACCAGCGTCGCCCGGCCGGAGCCGAAGGTCCCGCAGTCGGCCGTCAGGGTCGCGGTCGTGGGCGTGACCGCGGTCGCCGTCGGCGCCAGGGTGAGCGCGCCGGTGGCCAGTGCCGCCGCTCCCAGTGCCGTGCCGATCCCGAGCTTGATACGTCTCATGGGACTGCCTTCCGGAGTGGGGGAAGTGCGCTGATGTGGAAGTCTTTTCTGACTGCCCGTCACAGTGGGCGATGCCATTGATGCGCGTGCCACCGAAGAAGGCAAGAGCGATCCCGCGAATTTTTCACCTCAGGAGTCAGGCGGTGCTCCCATGCGCAACTCCCCACTGAAACAATGGAGTTCGCCGGTCAGGTCCACAGCGTGGTGGGCGCCTCCCGGCGGACCACCGGGGCGATCTCCTCGGCGAACCGCTCCAGCGTCTCGATCTGCCGGGCGCTGCTCAGTCCGATCCCGTCGACCGTGACCGACTGCGGGTCGTGCCGGTAGACCTTGTGGGAGCCGTCGAGCGTGGCGTAGTCCTCGGCGACCCGCACCGGGTCCAGGACCGCCACGTCGGTCACGCCGGTCAGCAGCCTGATCCGGGACGTTACGCGCCGCGAGCGCCCCCAGCACCACCGTCGGGCTGGAGGCCGGAAACGGCCCCGCTTGGTGCTCGCCGACCGCATAGGCGTCGAACCCGAGCCGCTCGGCGGCCACCCCGGTCTCCGCCGGCAGCGCGGCATGGACCTGCTCTTTCCGGCCGTAACGGGGGACGAGCAGGCGGTCGCGGTGAGGGACGGGGCGGTGATGAGGGCGGCCGGGGGAGAAGAACGTTGTCTCTCACCCGGCCGCCCGGACCCGTAAGCGGCCTGAGGGGAGTATCAGGCGCGCTTGGCCAGCAGGTCCTCGACCCGGCTCCGGACGTCGTCGGAGTCCAGGCCACGGATCGTCAGGGTGGTACGGCGGCGCAGCACATCGTCCGCCGTCTGCGCCCACTCGTGGTCCCGGGCGTAGACGACCTGCGCCCAGATCTCCGGGGCGTCCGGGTGGATCCGCTCGGCGAGCGCGGCGTCGCCGCTCGCCAGCCGGGCGATGTCGAAGGAGAGCGAGCCGTAGTGCGTCGCCAGATGGCGCGCGGTGTCGGCGGCCATCCGCGGCCCCGGCGTACCGCCGTCGACGAGCAGCCGGTGCTCGACGGCGTGCGGGTTGGCGAGACCGGGCAGCGGCATGTGCTTGGGGAGCAGCTTGACCGGCTCCATGTCGTCCGCGAGCGGACGGCCCGGCAGCTGGGCGAGCTTGTTCATGACGGTGCGGCCGATGTGGCGGAAGGTGGTCCACTTGCCGCCCGCTATGGAGAGCATGCCGCCCGTGCCCTCGGTGACGACGGTCTCCCGCTTGGCCTTGGCGGTGTCGCCGGGGCCGCCGGGCAGCACCCTCAGACCCGCGAAGGAGTAGGTGATCAGATCGCGGGAGAGCTGCTGGTCGCGGATGGAGAAGGCCGCCTCGTCCAGGATCTGGGTGATGTCCTTGTCGTTGACCGCGACCTCGGCCGGGTCGCCCTCGAACTCCTCGTCGGTGGTGCCCAGCAGCAGCATGTCCTCCCAGGGGAGGGCGAAGGTGATGCGGTACTTGTCGATCGGGGTGGCCAGCGCCGCCTTCCAGGGGGCGGTGCGCTTGAGGACGAGATGCGCGCCCTTGGAGAGCCGGATCGACGGCGCCGCGTTCGGGTCCTCCATCCGGCGCAGGTGGTCCACCCAGGGGCCGGTGGCGTTGAGCACCAGACGGGCGTCAACGCCGAACTCGATGCCGTCGGTGCGGTCCTTGAGCTCGGCGCCGGTCACCCGGCCGTCGGTCTTGCGCAATCCGATGACCTCGGCGTGGTTGAGGACGGTGGCGCCCGCCTCGGCCGCCGCCCGGACCGTCATCAGGGCCATGCGGCTGTCGTTCATCTGGCCGTCGCCGTAGACCGCGACCGCCTTGAGACCCTCGGTGCGCAGCTCCGGAACATCGCGCGCGGCCTTCTCCGCACTGATGACATGGCCGACCCCGTCGCGGAACGCGGAGAGCGCGGAGTAGGCGAAGACGCCCGCGCCGAGCTTGGCCGCACCGTGCGGACCGCCCTTGTAGACCGGCAAGTAGAAGGTGAGCGGGTTGGACAGATGCGGGGCGACGCTGCGGGAGACCGCGCGCCGCTCGAAGTGGTTCTCGGCGACCAGCTTGACCGCGCCGGTCTGGAGGTAGCGCAGGCCGCCGTGGAGCAGCTTGGAGGAGGCGGAGGAGGTGGCGCCGGCGAAATCGCCGGCGTCCACCATGGCTACCCGCAGCCCGGACTGCGCGGCGTGCCAGGCAGTGGTGATGCCCAGGATGCCGCCACCGATCACCAGGAGGTCATACGTTGCCTTGGACAGCTGCTCCCGGGTTTCGGCGCGGCTCGGGTTCGAACCGGCGGTCGGGTGCGTTCCGAGGGACGGAACGCTCTGCAGGGTGGTCATTGATTACTCCTCGTCCTCGATCCAGCCCATGGTCCGCTGCACGGCCTTGAGCCAGTTCTTGTACTCGCGGTCGCGAACGTCCGCGTCCATACGGGGGGTCCATTCCGCGGCCCGGCGCCAGTTGGCGCGCAGGGTTTCGGTGTCCGGCCAGAAGCCGACGGCCAGGCCGGCGGCGTAGGCGGCGCCGAGGCAGGTGGTCTCGGCGACCATCGGGCGCACCACGGGTGCGTCGAGGGCGTCCGAGAGGGTCTGCATCAGCAGGTTGTTGGAGGTCATCCCGCCGTCGACCTTGAGCGCGGTGAGCTCGACACCGGAGTCCTTGGTCATCGCGTCGACGATCTCGCGGGTCTGCCAGGCGGTGGCCTCGAGCACCGCGCGGGCGATGTGCGCCTTGGTGACATAGCGGGTCAGACCCGCGATGACCCCGCGCGCGTCATCCCGCCAGTACGGGGCGAACAGGCCCGAGAAGGCGGGCACGAAGTACGCGCCGCCGTTGTCGTCCACCGAGCTGGCGAGGGTCTCGATCTCGGCGGCGCTGTTGATCAGGCCCATCTGGTCGCGCATCCACTGCACCAGCGAACCGGTGACGGCGATCGAGCCTTCCAGGGCGTAGACCGGCTTCGCCTCGCCGATCCGGTAGCCGACGGTGGTCAGCAGGCCGTTGTAGGAGTTGACCGGCTTGTCGCCGGTGTTCATCAGCAGGAAGGTGCCGGTGCCGTACGTCGACTTGGCCTCGCCCTCGGAGAAGCAGGTCTGGCCGAACAGGGCCGCCTGCTGGTCGCCGAGCGCGGAGGCCACCGGCACGCCCGCGAGGACGCCGTCGGCGGTCCGTCCGTACACCTCGGCGGAGGAGCGGATCTTCGGCAGCACCGCGGCCGGGATCTGCATCGAGGAGAGGATCTTCTCGTCCCAGTCGAGGGTGTGCAGGTTCATCAGCATGGTGCGGGAGGCGTTGGTGACGTCGGTGACGTGCACACCGCCGTTGACGCCGCCGGTCAGGTTCCAGATGACCCAGGAGTCCATCGTGCCGAAGAGGATGTCGCCCGACTCGGCGCGCTCGTGCAGCCCCTCGACGTTGTCGAGCAGCCAGCGGATCTTCGGGCCCGCGAAGTAGGAGGCCAGCGGGAGGCCGGTCTCGCGGCGGAAGCGGTCCTGGCCGACGTTGCGGCCGAGCTCGCGACAGAGGGCGTCGGTGCGGGTGTCCTGCCAGACGAGGGCGTTGTGCACCGGTTCACCGGTGTTCTTGTCCCACAGCAGGGTGGTCTCGCGCTGGTTGGTGATGCCGATCGCCTTGACGTCGGCGGAGGTGATCCCCGCCTTGGTGATGGCGCCGGTCACGACTTCCTGGACGTTCTCCCAGATCTCGGTCGCGTTGTGTTCGACCCAGCCCGGCTTGGGGAAGATCTGCTCGTGCTCCTTCTGGTCCACGGCGACGATGCGGCCGTCGCGGTCGAAGACGATGCAGCGGCTGGAGGTGGTGCCCTGGTCGATCGCCGCGATGAACGGCCCGTGGCCGTGCGAGGAGGCGCTCGTGGTGTGGGTGTCGGTCATATTCTGCTGCTCTCCTGCGAGTCGTGGGAGTGGGGGCTAGGCGAAGGCGATCTCGTAGATACCGCCGGCGATGGCTCCGCCGATGAGCGGGCCGACGACGGGGATCCACGCGTAGCCCCAGTCCGAGCCGCCCTTGTTGGGCAGCGGCAGGAGGGCATGGGCGATGCGCGGGCCCAGGTCACGAGCCGGGTTGATGGCGTATCCGGTCGGGCCGCCGAGTGAGAGGCCGATGCCGACCACGACGAACGAGGTGATCAGGATGCCGATGACGCCCAGGCCCTTGCCGTCGCCGTTGAGGCCCTGGGTGAGGATGGCGAGCACCAGCACGATGGTGGCGATGATCTCGGTGGCCAGGTTCTGCGCCACGTTCCGGATCTCGGGGCCGGTGGAGAAGACGCCGAGGACCGGACCGGCGCCGGTGGCCTTCTGCTTGCCCACGACCGCCGTGTCCTGCGCACCGGGACCGCCGACGATCTCGCGGTCGGTGAGATGCGCCTGGAAGTGACCCAGATAGGCGACCCAGACCAGGGTCGCGCCGATGATGGCGCCGAGCATCTGGCCGAGGATGTAGACGGGTACATCACTCCACTCGGTGCCGCCCTCGATCGCGAGGCCGAGGGTCACCGCCGGGTTGAGATGCGCCCCGGAGAGCGGCGCCGAAATGTATGCGCCGGTCAGCACGGCGAAACCCCACCCGAGGGTGATGGCGACCCACCCCGCGCCGAACGCCTTGGATTGCTTCAAGACCACGCCGGCGACGACACCACCGCCGAGCAGAATGAGTACGGCGGTACCGATGGTCTCGCCGATGAAGATGTCGGAGCTTGACACCCGCGACTCCTTTGTCCTTCGTCCAGGGGAAGGCGAACCCCCGGCTCTCACCGAGGATCCGCGCCCTCAGGTGAGGGCGTTGGTCGGCCCGCGGCGAGTCCACCATAGCGAATATTGCCGTCAGGTGTTCGACAATGCCGACCGATGAACGGCAGTTTTCTTCACGCTGAAGACCCCGTCAAGGGTCGTGTGAAGGAAAACTCGCGAGGATGTGAAACCGTGATGGAGAGGACGGGGCCGGGCATCGGACCTGGTCAGAAGCGGCTGGCGCCCAGATCCCGGGAAACGGCGCGCGCGCAGTCCCGTACCGCGGCCACGAGCTCCGAGCGCAGCTCCCCGTCGCCGCACACCCGCTCGACCGCGCCCGTGATGGCCACGGCGCCCACCGGGAGCCGCCGCCGGTCGTGGATGGGGGCGGCCACCGACGCGACGCCCTCCCATGTCTCCTCCACATCGGAGCCCCAGCCACGCGCCCGGGTCAGGGCCAGCACGTCCTCGAACTCCTCGGCGCCGGTCACCGTGCGGGGGGTGAACACCTTCCGCGCGCCCTCGGCCACCTCGCTGTGCGCGACCGGGTCGTACGCGGACAGCACCTTGCCCAGGGCGGTGGAGTGCAGCGCGTGCATGGCGCCGACCTCCAGCACCTGACGGCTGTCGTCGGGGCGGAAGACATGGTGGACGATGAGCACGCCCTGCTGGTGCAGCACGCCCAGATACACGCTCTCCCCGCTGGAGCGCGCCAGGTCGTCCGTCCACACCAGGGCGCGGGCGCGCAGCTCGTGCACGTCCAGATAGCTGTTGCCCAGGCGCAGCAGCTCCGCGCCGAGCTGATAGCGGCCCGAGGCCTCGTCCTGCTCGACGAAGCCCTCCTGCTGCAGGGTGCGCAGGATTCCGTGCGCGGTGCCCTTGGCCAGCCCCAGGGTGGAGGCGATGTCGGACAGTCCCAGACGTCGCTCACCACCGGCGAGCAGGCGTAGCATCGCGGCAGCTCGCTCCAGCGACTGGATGTTCCGGGCCATCGCCAACCTCCTGACTGCGGTTCGACAATGCTGAACAATATCGGTCCATGCCGACCCCGTGGTACAGCAGGGCATCCGTAAACGATCAACGGCCGGTCCCGGCCGGCCGCGGCCACCCCCGTCCCGGCAGATGGAACGGTCACCGGTGAAAGAGCCCCGGCAGCTACGCTGGCGTGGTGCGCCCCCCATGAGCCGGGGGCGCAAAGCCGACAGCCGTCGCACTCCAGGGAGCACATCCATGGCCTCGCATACGCCATCGTCCACGCCCGCCGCCCGAGCCGACGCACTCCGCGAGGCACTGGCCACCCGTGTGGTGGTCGCCGACGGCGCGATGGGGACGATGCTTCAGGCGCAGGACCCCAGCCTCGACGACTTCCAGCAGCTCGAGGGCTGCAACGAGATCCTCAACATCACCCGCCCGGACATCGTCCGGTCCGTCCACGAGGCGTACTACGCGGTCGGCGTCGACTGCGTCGAGACCAACACCTTCGGTGCCAACTTCGCCGCGCTCGGCGAGTACGACATCCCCGAGCGGGTCTTCGAGCTCTCCGAGGCCGGCGCCCGTATCGCCCGCGAGGTCGCCGACGAGTTCGCGGCCGACGGACGCCAGCGCTGGGTGCTCGGCTCCATGGGCCCCGGCACCAAGCTGCCCACCCTCGGCCACGCCCCCTACACCAGGCTGCGCGACGCCTATCAGCAGAACGCCGAGGGCATGATCGCCGGCGGTGCGGACGCCCTGCTGGTGGAGACCACCCAGGACCTGCTGCAGACCAAGGCCGCGATCCTCGGCGCCCGCCGCGCCCTGGACGCCACCGGCGCGAATCTGCCGCTGATCTGCTCGGTCACCGTCGAGACCACCGGCACCATGCTGCTCGGCTCCGAGATCGGCGCGGCCCTGACCGCCCTGGAGCCCCTCGGCATCGACATGATCGGCCTCAACTGCGCGACCGGCCCGGCCGAGATGAGCGAGCATCTGCGCTATCTCGCCCGCCACTCGCGCATCCCGCTGGCGTGCATGCCGAACGCGGGTCTGCCGGTGCTGGGCAAGGACGGCGCGCACTACCCGCTCACCCCGGGCGAGCTCGCCGACGCCCAGGAGACCTTCGTCCGCGAGTACGGCATGTCCCTCGTCGGCGGCTGCTGCGGTACGACGCCGGAGCATCTGCGCCAGGTCGTCGAGCGGGTCCGCGAGCTGACCCCCACCGAGCGCGAGCCGCGCCCCGAGCCGGGGGCCGCCTCGCTCTACCAGACCGTTCCGTTCCGCCAGGACACCTCGTATCTGGCGATCGGCGAGCGGACGAACGCCAACGGCTCCAGGAAGTTCCGCGAGGCCATGCTGGAGGGCCGCTGGGACGACTGTGTGGAGATGGCCCGCGACCAGATCCGCGAGGGCGCCCATCTGCTCGACCTGTGTGTCGACTACGTGGGCCGCGACGGGGTCGCCGACATGGAGGAGCTGGCCGGCCGCTTCGCGACCGCCTCCACCCTCCCCATCGTGCTCGACTCCACCGAGGTGGACGTCCTCCGCGCCGGTCTGGAGAAGCTGGGCGGCCGTGCGGTGATCAACTCGGTCAACTACGAGGACGGGGACGGCCCCGAGTCGCGCTTCGCCAAGGTCACCCGGCTCGCCCAGGAGCACGGCGCCGCCCTGATCGCGCTGACGATCGACGAAGAGGGGCAGGCCCGTACGCCCGAGAAGAAGGTGGAGATCGCCGAGCGGCTGATCGACGACCTGACCGGCAACTGGGGCATCCACGAGGAGGACATCCTCATCGACTGCCTCACGTTCACGATCTGCACCGGTCAGGAGGAGTCCCGCAAGGACGGCATCGCCACCATCGATGCGATCCGTGAGCTGAAGCGGCGCCACCCGGCCGTGCAGACCACGCTGGGCCTGTCGAACATCTCCTTCGGTCTGAATCCGGCGGCCCGTATCCTGCTCAACTCGGTCTTCCTCGACGAGTGCGTCAAGGCGGGCCTCGACTCGGCGATCGTGCACGCGAGCAAGATCCTGCCGATCGCGCGGTTCGACGAGGAGCAGGTCACCACGGCTCTCGACCTGATCTACGACCGGCGGGCCGAGGGCTACGACCCCCTTCAGAAGCTGATGCAGCTCTTCGAGGGCGCCACCGCCATGTCGCTCAAGGCGGGCAAGACCGAGGAGCTTCTGGCCCTGCCGCTCGACGAGCGGCTCAAGCGCCGCATCATCGACGGTGAGCGCAACGGCCTGGAGACCGACCTCGACGAGGCCCTGGGGGAGCGTCCCGCCCTCGACATCGTCAACGAGACGCTGCTGGACGGCATGAAGGTCGTCGGCGAGCTGTTCGGCTCCGGACAGATGCAGCTGCCGTTCGTCCTCCAGTCCGCCGAGGTCATGAAGGCCGCGGTGGGGCATCTGGAGCCCCATATGGAGAAGTCGGACACGGAGGGCAAGGGCACCATCGTGCTCGCCACGGTCCGCGGCGACGTCCATGACATCGGCAAGAACCTCGTCGACATCATCCTGTCCAACAACGGCTACAACGTGGTCAACCTCGGCATCAAGCAGCCGGTCTCCGCGATCCTGGAAGCCGCCGAGGAGCACCGGGCCGATGTGATCGGCATGTCCGGGCTGCTGGTGAAGTCCACGGTGATCATGAAGGAGAACCTGGAGGAGCTCAACCAGCGCAAGCTGGCCGCCGACTACCCCGTCATCCTCGGCGGCGCGGCGCTCACCCGGGCCTATGTCGAGCAGGATCTGCACGAGATCTACGAGGGCGAGGTCCGCTACGCCCGCGACGCCTTCGAGGGGCTGCGCCTCATGGACGCGCTGATCGCCGTCAAGCGCGGCGTCCCCGGCGCCACCCTCCCCGAGCTCAAGCAGCGCCGCGTCCCCCAGCGCGCCGTCGAGGTGCGGGAGCCGGAGCCCGACGAGGGTCCCGCGCGCTCCGATGTGGCCACCGACAACCCGGTCCCCACCCCGCCGTTCTGGGGCACCCGCGTCGTCAAGGGCATCCAGCAGGCCGACTACGCCTCCTGGCTGGACGAGGGCGCCCTCTTCAAGGGCCAGTGGGGGCTCAAGCAGGCCCGCACCGGCGACGGGCCCGGCTACGAGGAGCTGGTGGAGACCGAGGGGCGGCCGCGGCTGCGCGGCTGGCTCGACAAGCTGCACACCGAGAACCTGCTGGAGGCGGCCGTCGTCTACGGCTACTTCCCGTGCGTGTCCAAGGGCGACGACCTCGTCCTGCTCGGCGAGGACGGCAGCGAGCGGACCCGCTTCACCTTCCCGCGCCAGCGCCGCGGCCGCCGGCTGTGCCTCGCGGACTTCTTCCGGCCCGAGGAGTCGGGGGAGACCGATGTCGTCGGGCTGCAGGTCGTGACCGTCGGCTCGAAGATCGGCGAGGCCACCGCCGAGCTGTTCGCCGCCGACTCCTACCGGGACTATCTGGAGCTGCACGGGCTGTCCGTCCAGCTCGCGGAGGCGCTGGCCGAGTACTGGCACGCACGGGTCCGCGCCGAGCTGGGCTTCGCCGGGGAGGACCCGAGCGATGTCGAGGACATGTTCGCGCTGAAGTACCGCGGCGCGCGCTTCTCGCTGGGCTACGGCGCCTGCCCGAATCTGGAGGACCGCGCGAAGATCGCCGACCTGCTGGAGCCGGAGCGGATCGGGGTGAAGCTCTCGGAGGAGTTCCAGCTGCACCCCGAGCAGTCCACGGACGCCATCGTCATCCACCATCCGGAGGCGAAGTACTTCAACGCCCGGTAGGGGCCCCTAGGCCGTCCGTGGGCGCCTTACGGCGGGCATGAGGCGCCGTGGCCCGGCGCGACGTAGACTGGTCGATCCGGTAGAGGCCGGTCGCCTTCCGTATCGCGGAAGGGGGCCGGCCTTCGTGCCCCTTATCCGGAGGTGTTTGGATGACCAGCAGCATCCCCGCCGTCGCCACCCGTACGGCCGAAGGCTCCGCTCTGCAAGCCGTCCTGCTCGACATGGACGGCACCCTGGTCGACACCGAGGGCATCTGGTGGGACACGGAGGTCGCGATCTTCGCCGAGCTCGGCCACGCGCTCGCGGAGGAGTACCGCGAGGTCGTCGTCGGCGGCCCGATGGCCCGCAGCGCCTCCTTCCTGATCCAGGCCACCGGCGCCGATATCGCCCTCGCGGAGCTCACCGGCCTGCTGAACAGCCGCTTCACCGAACTGATCGACGGCAGTGTGCCGATGCTGCCCGGCGCCTGCCGGCTGCTCACCGAGCTGGCCGCGCACGGCGTTCCCACCGCGCTGGTCTCGGCCTCGCACCGGCGGGTGATGGACCGCGTCCTGCGCTCGCTGGGTCCGGAGAACTTCGCCCTGACGGTCGCGGGCGACGAGGTCGACCGCACCAAGCCGCATCCGGACCCGTATCTGTTCGCCGCCGCCGGGCTCGCCGCCGAGCCGGCCCGGTGTGTGGTCGTGGAGGACACCGTGACAGGCGTCCGGGCGGCCGAGGCGGCGGGGTGCCGGGTAGTGGCGGTGCCCTCCGTGGTGCCGATCGAGCCCGCGGCGGGCCGCACCATCGTCCGCTCGCTGGAAGAAGTCGATCTCCCTTTTCTGCACACCCTGATCACTGCAATGCACTGATCGCGCACTGAGCGTATTTCTGTAAATTGCAGACTGAATAACGCGCGCTTCTTTTTCGTGGGCCATTGGCGCCGGATTGAACGTGATGTTTATCACTCTGCATGCCGTCGACAAGCAGGGTGGGTCTCTGCTGCGCGTCCCCTCTGATGCGGTTTGGGTGAGCCCTTGTGTCCGGATTGATGACATGCCGTACGAAACGCGACCGCGTTCGGATATCGGTCAGCCGTCGCTCGTTATCGGGACGTGATATCGCCTCAACTTCGTTGTGTCCCAGCATGGCTGGCGCCGCGGACTAATCTCGTCGCGAGTAGTTGATCGATCGCAGGGAGACTCCCGACAATGAAGCGCAAGTCGCTGGTGCCGCCTGCCGTGGCGGGCCTCCTGGTTTCCGCGCTCACCGCGTGCGGTGGTACCGACGGCTCGGGCTCGGACGGGGGCGCGATCGTCCTGGGCAGCACCGACCGGATCGAGGCGACGAAGGTGGCCCCCGCGCCGCTGGACCCCGCCCTGGCGTATGACTTCGCCTCGTGGAGCGTGCTGCACAACACGTTCCAGACGCTGATGCGGCTGCCCCGCTCCGGGACGGAGCCGATACCCGACGCCGCCGAGCGCTGCGGCTTCCAGGACAGGCAGAGCGAGCAGTACCGCTGCACCCTGCGCAGCGGGCTGAAGTTCTCCAACGGCCACGCGCTCACCTCCGAGGACGTCAAGTTCTCCCTCGACCGGGTCCTGCGCATCAACGACCCCAACGGCCCGAAGTCGCTGCTCTCCAACGTGGACAAGGTGGAGACCCCCAGCGCCCGCGAGGTCGTCATCCACCTCAAGGATCCGGACGCGACCTTCCCGTCCAAGCTCACCACCCCCGCCGCGGCGATCCTGGACGGCGAGGTCTACAAGGACGACGCGCTGCGCAAGGGCTTCGACATGGTGGGCTCCGGGCCTTACAGCGCGAAGACCGAGGTGCGTGGCAACCTCCTGACCAAGGTGGTCTTCACCAAGAACCCCCACTACAAGGGCGATACGGAGCCGAAGACCGACAAGATCGAGATGCGCTTCTTCGACAACGCCTCCGCCATGGAGAAGGCGCTGGCCAAGGGCGACCTCGATGTGGTCCACCGCGGTTTCTCGCCCGATCAGATCGACAAGCTGAACAAGGGCCAGGTGAAGGGCGTCCGGCTCTTCGAGTCCTCCGGCCAGGGCATCCGCTACCTCGTCTTCAACACCGCCGACCCCTCGGTGAAGAACAAGGCGATCCGGCAGGCCATGGCGCATCTGGTCGACCGGCAGGCCCTGGTGCGCGATGTGTACAAGCGCACGGCCGAGCCCCTCTACTCGCTGATCCCGACCAGCGTCAGCTCGCATATCAACTCGTTCCACAACGAGTACGGTGACCCGGACCCCGCGGCCGCCCGCCGTGTGCTGCGCAGCGCCGGCGTCACCACCCCGGTGAAGCTGACCCTGACCTACACCACCGACCACTACGGTCCGGAGACGGCCACGGAGTTCAAGGAGCTGCAAAGGCAGCTCAACGCCAGCGGTCTCTTCTCCATCAAGATCAAGGGTGTCCCGTGGGCGAAGTTCCGCCCCTCGATCATCAAGCGCCAGTACCCCGCCTACGGCATGGGCTGGCTCCCGGACTTCCCGGACCCCGACAACTACATCGCGCCTTTCCTCACCAAGGACAACTTCCTCAACTCGCCCTACCGCAACAGCACCATCCAGGACGAGCTGATCCCGAAGACCCGGCAGGAGACCCAGCGCACCCTCGCGGACAAGGACTTCCAGTCCATTCAGAACAGCGTCGCCAACGATGTGCCCTATCTGCCGCTGTGGCAGGAGAACACCTACGTGGCCGCTCGTAAGGACATCATCGGGGCCGAGTACGCGTACGACTCCTCGACGAATCTCCAGCTGTTTGAGCTCGCCCGGGGTGCCAACGACTGACAACCGACGTACGGGGGCCGAGAAACAAGACCAACGAGAGTGTGAGGAACCTACCCGTGAGGAAACGTGATCAGTGGCTGGCAGCTCCCCTCGGCGCGGGGCTGGCCGCCGCCCTGCTCACCGGATGCGGCAGCGAAGACGGTGACGCCGCGGGCAGCGGCGAGCACGTGGTCATGGGGATGTCGGACGAGGTGCTGGCCACCGACCCGGCGTCCGGCTACGACCCGGGCTCCTGGCTGCTGTTCAACAACGTCTTCCAGTCCCTGCTGAGCTTCCCCAAGGGCAGCACCACCCCGCAGCCGGAGGCGGCGGAGAAGTGCAGCTTCAAGGACAACACCAGCCGGGTCTACTCCTGCACCCTGAAGAACGATCTGACATTCTCCAACGGTCACCCGCTCACCTCCGAGGACGTCAAGTTCTCCTTCGAGCGCACCCTGCGGATCAACGACGACAACGGTCCGGCGGTGATGTTCGGCTCGGTCGGGAAGATCGAGACCCCGGACAAGCGGACCGTCGTCTTCCATCTGAAGAACGCCGACGCCACCTTCCCGCAGAAGATCGCCTCGGGCGCCGGATCCATCGTCGACCACCAGGTGTACCCCGCCGACAAGCTGCGCACCGACGACAAGGCGGTCGGCTCCGGCGTCTACAAGCTGGACTCCTTCGACAAGAAGGAGGCGGACTTCTCCGTCAACGGGGACTACAAGGGGGGCGCCAAGGTCCATAACTCCGGACTGACCATGAAGTTCTTCCACGGTCAGCAGGCGCGGCTGAAGTCCGCCGTGCAGAAGGGCGAGGTGGACCTCGCCTACCGCGGGCTGGCCATGAAGGACCTCGCCGATCTGCAGGCTCAGAGCCTCGGCGACGGCAAGAGCCTGGACGTCGTCGAGGGCACCGGTGCCGAGGTCCAGCACCTCGTCTTCAACATGAAGCACCCGGTGGCGGGCAAGCTCGGGGTGCGCAAGGCCATTGCGTACCTCATCGACCGCTCCACCCTGGTGCGGGACGTCTACAAGCGCACCGCCGAGCCGCTCTACTCGGTCGTCCCGGCCGGCATCACCGGCCACAACACGGCCTTCTACGACAAGTACGGCGACCGGCCGCAGCCCCAGAAGGCCAAGCAGGCCCTGCGCGACGCGGGCATCACCGGCAAGGTCAAGCTGACGCTGTGGGGCACCCCGATCCGCTACGGCCCCGGCACCGTCCCGGGCTTGCGCGAGATCGCCAAGCAGCTCAACGCCAGCGGGCTCTTCGACGTCGATGTGAAGAGCGCGGATGTCGCGACGTACGAGAAGGCCGTGGCCGCCGGGAAGTACGGGGTCTATGTGAAGGGCTGGGTGCCCGACTACCCGGACCCGGACAACTTCATCGCCCCGTTCTTCGGCAACGACAACGTCCTGGCCAACCACTACAACTCGGCGCAGCTGACCAGCCAGCTCATCCCGGCCACCGCGGAGCAGCCCAGCAGGGAGGCCACGGTCGGCGACTTCCAGCGGATACAGGACATCGTCGCCGACGAGGTGCCGATGCTGCCGCTGTGGCAGGGCAAGCAGTACGCGGTGGCCCAGGACGACATCACCGGGCTCCAGTGGACCCTCGACTCCTCGACGGTCTTCCGCTTCTGGGAGATCGCCAAGACGCCCAAGGACTGATCCCCCTCAGGGACTGAGCGGAAGGGGCGGGCCCGCATCACTGTCGGGCCCGCCCCGCCTTGCTGCGGCTCTGCTGGTGCCCTACTGGGCGCCGGGGCGCACCAGCCCACTCTCGTACGCGTAGACGGCGGCCTGCACCCGGTCCCGCAGGCCCAGCTTGGTCAGCACATGGCCCACATGGGTCTTCACCGTCGTCTCGCTGACGAACAGATCCGCGGCGATCTCCGCGTTCGACAGCCCCCGGGCCACCAGCTTCAGCACCTCGACCTCGCGCTCGGTGAGGGTGTGCAGGGTGTCCGGAACCGGCTCCTCGCCCGACGGCAGATGCCCGGCGTACTTGTCGAGCAGCCGGCGCGTGATGCTCGGCGCCAGCATCGCCTCGCCCCCCGCCACCACCCGGATGGCCTGCACCAGCTCGGTGGCGGGCGCGTCCTTCAGCAGAAAGCCGCTGGCCCCGGCGCGCAGTGCCTCCACCACGTACTCATCCAGGTCGAAGGTGGTCAGCACCAGCACCTTGGCCGGGCCGTCCCGCCCCGGGCCGGTGATCTGACGGGTCGCCTCCACGCCGTCCATCCGCGGCATCCGGATGTCCATCAGCACCACATCGGGCTGGAGCGCCCGGACCTGGTCGAGGGCCTGCAGACCGTCCCCCGCCTCGCCGACGACCGCCAGATCCTGCTCGGCCTCCAAAATCATCCGGAAGCCGGTGCGCAGCAGCGGTTGGTCATCGACCAGTAGGACGCGGATCGCCACGGGATCTCCTTCGCTAGACCGCGTCCATTCTGCCCGCCCGTCTCCCACCACCACCCCCAGGGGGCGCTACGCGGCTGCTTCTATCCTGCCCGTCTCCCACCACCACCCTCAGGGGCCGCTACGCGGCAGCCCCATTCACTGAGGCGGGACGGTCGGCAGTGGATACGGCGGGGGAGTACCGCCGAACTCCGGGCAGTGCGCCTGGTGGTCGCACCAGCCGCACAGCTTGGTCTGGCGCGGCAGAAAGGCCCCCGTCTCCGTCGCCATCCGGATCGCCTCCCACAGGGCCTGCACCTTGCGCTCTACGGCCAGCAGATCCCGCTCGTCCGGGTCGTACGTCAGCACATCGCCGCTGCCCAGATAGACCAGCTGAAGGCGGCGCGGCACCGTGCCGCGCAGCCGCCACAGCACCAGGGCGTAGAACTTCATCTGGAACAGCGCCTCGCCCGAATACTGCGGCGCGGGGGCCTTGCCCGTCTTGTAGTCGACGATCCGTACGTCACCGGTGGGGGCGATGTCGAGCCGGTCGATGATGCCACGCAGCGTCAGCCCCGACTCCAACTCCGTCTCCACGAACAGCTCCCGCTCCGCGGGCTCCAGACGGGTCGGGTCCTCCAGCGAGAACCACTGCTCCACCAGCGTCTGGGCCCCGGTGAGCCACTCGGCGAGCCGCTCCGGGGCCGGGGCGCTGCCCTCCTCCTTGAACAGCTCCGCCAGCTCCGGCTTGGCCGCCAGCAGCCGCTCCCACTCGCCCGGCACCATCGCGCGGGCGCGTGGCGCGGTGCGCTCGGCCGCCGGCGCGTCGAAGAGCCGCTCCAGCACCGCGTGCACCACCGTGCCACGGGTGGCTGCGGCGCTCGGTTTCTCCGGCAGTTTGTCGATCACTCGGAAGCGGTACAGCAAGGGGCACCGCATGAAGTCGGCCGCGCGTGAGGGCGACAACGAGGCGGGGCGGTCGGACTTCGGTGGCCCGGCTGCCGGTTCGGCCTTCCCGGTGGTGGTTCCCATGCCGAAGACCCTACGACCCGCCACTGACAGCCGGACGCATACCATCGACGTCCGGGCCCCTCGCACTGCATGATCGTGGGGACCGTATCAAAAGAGGGGTGCGACGGACGCATCCGACGAGGGGACACCGTGGACAACAGCGGGCAGCGGCAGTCCGACGACGGGGGAGCGGACCGCACGACCGAGCCCGAGGGCGACAAGCCGCGGCGCCCACCCGAGGTGGGTGGCGGATTCCTGATGGGCCGGCCCTTCGGTGTGCCGGTCTATGTCTCACCCAGTTGGTTTCTGGTCGCCGCCCTCATCACCTGGGTCTTCGGCGGCCAGCTCGAACGGGTGCTGCCCGGGCTCGGCATCGCCCGCTATCTGGTCTCGCTCTTCTTCGCGGTCGCCTTCTACGCCTCCGTACTGGTCCATGAGCTCGCCCACACCGTGGCCGCGCTCCGCTTCAAGCTGCCGGTGCGCCGGATCCAGCTGCAGTTCTTCGGCGGCGTCTCGGAGATCGAGAAGGAGTCCGAGACCCCCGGCCGCGAGTTCGTGCTCGCCTTCGTCGGCCCGCTGCTCTCGCTGGTCCTCTCGGGCGTCTTCTACCTCGGGATGCTGGTCGTGGACCCCGACACGGTGCCCGGGGTGCTACTCGCCGGCCTGATGATGTCCAACCTCATCGTGGCCGCCTTCAATCTGCTGCCCGGTCTGCCGCTGGACGGCGGCCGGATGCTGCGCGCCGTCGTCTGGAAGATCAGCGGCAGGCCCATGACCGGCACCGTCGCCGCCGCGTGGAGCGGCCGGGCCCTCGCCGTCGCGGTCCTCGTCGGACTGCCGATGCTGACCCAGGCGGGCGGGCTCGGCGACGAGCCCAAGAGCTTCGGCAGCGTCGACTCGCTCACCGACGCCCTGCTCGCCGCCATACTCGCCGCGATCATCTGGACCGGTGCGGGCAACAGCCTGCGCATGGCCCGGCTGCGCGAGCGCCTGCCGGATCTGCGCGCCCGTACGCTCACCCGGCGCGCCGTCCCCGTGGAGGCCGACACCCCGCTCTCGGAGGCGCTGCGCCGGGCCAACGAGGCCGGGGCCCGCGCCCTCGTCGTCGTGGACGGCCACGGCACCCCGACCGCCGTCGTACGCGAGGCGGCCATCGTCGGGATCCCCGAGCACCGCCGCCCCTGGGTCGTGGTCAGCGGCCTCGCCCAGGACCTCAAGGACGGTATGCGGGTCTCCGCCGAGCTCACCGGCGAGGAGCTGCTGGACACCCTGCGGGCCACCCCCGCCACCGAGTATCTGGTGGTCGAGGAGACCGGCGAGATCTACGGCGTGCTCTCCACGGCCGACGTCGAGCGCGCCTTCGTGGCCGCCATGGCCCGCACGCCCTCCGCGCCGCCTTCCTGAGGCTCGCTTGCCTCCGGGCGCTCGTCCCCCCTGCCGACGCTCCTCAAGACTGCGCTCTGCTGCCCGCGCGGCGAAGCCGCATAGCGATACTGCCCCCGTTCCGACGCTGGTCTCTTCCCCAGCTGCCGCTGGAAGGTGCCCCCTCTTTCGGCAGGGGCGTGCCCTTCGGTGCTCGCCCGGACCAGGCACGGTCTGGCATGGGAAGGAGCCCGCCGGTCCTGGGCACCGGTGGGAGACCGGTAGGCTGTTCACATGTCCGAACCGACCGGTGCCGCCCGCCGTCGCGGGCCCTTCCAGGTCGGGGACCAGGTCCAGCTCACCGACCCCAAGGGACGCCACTACACCTTCACGCTCGAGGCCGGGAAGAACTTCCACACCCACAAGGGATCCTTCCCCCATGACGAGCTGATCGGTGCCCCCGAGGGAACTGTCGTGCGTACCACGGGAAACGTCGCGTATCTCGCGCTGCGTCCCCTGCTCCCCGACTATGTCCTGTCCATGCCACGCGGTGCCGCCGTGGTCTACCCCAAGGACGCGGGGCAGATCCTGGCGATGGCCGACATCTTCCCCGGCGCACGTGTCGTCGAGGCCGGCGTCGGCTCCGGCTCGCTCTCCACCTTCCTGCTGCGGGCCATCGGCGACCAGGGCATGCTGCACTCCTACGAGCGCCGGGCCGACTTCGCCGAGATCGCCTCCCAGAACGTCGAGCGCTACTTCGGCGCCCCGCACCCGGCCTGGCGGCTGACCGTCGGCGACCTCCAGGACAATCTGTCCGACACCGACGTCGACCGCGTCATCCTGGACATGCTCGCCCCCTGGGAGTGCCTGGAGGTCGTCTCCAAGGCGCTCGTCCCCGGCGGCATCCTGTGCGCGTACGTCGCCACCACCACCCAGCTCGCCCGCACCGTGGAGTCCATCCGCGAGCACGGCACCTTCAACGAGCCGTCGGCCTGGGAGACCATGGTCCGCACCTGGCACGTCGAGGGCCTCGCGGTACGGCCCGACCATCGCATGATCGGCCACACCGGCTTTCTGCTCACCGCCCGCCGCCTCGCGGACGGCGTGGAGCCGCCGCTGCGCCGTCGCAGGCCTGCCAAGGGTGCGTACGGCGAGGACTACGCGGGCTACGGCAGTGGCAAGGACGCCCGCGCCGCGGACGCGGCAGGCGGCAAGCAGGGCGCTTCCGGCGCCCCCGACGCCCCGTCCGGGAACGGCTGACCGCCACCGCCGCTCATCCCGCGTTCAACGGCTCGGCGCGGCCACCGATTTCCCCGTGCGGGGCGGTGGCCGCGCCGCTGTGAGATGTGGCACCATGCGGGACACCCCCCACCGCAGCTCTCACATGGAGTCGTCCCGCGTGCAGCCTCTGGGCCCGGATCTCGCGCACACCCACCCCCGTCCGGTGCACTGGGTCGCGACCGCGGCCGCCGTGGCCGCCGTCATGGCCGGGTCCTCGGTCTTCCAGCCCTCGGACGCCAAGGCCACCACGGCCACCACGTACTCCGCGCCGCGCACCGGCGCTCTGCCGGGCCTGACGGCCCCCGATCCGCGCGCCGCGGCCTATCCGATGGACTGCCCGCAGGCGAAACCGGATGTGCTGGACCGGGGCTCGGCGGACCTGGACGGCGACGGACGGCCGGAAACCGTCGCCGTCGTGCGCTGCCACTCCGCGACCGGGACCCCGCCCAGCGGCGTCTATGTGCTCGGCCAGCCGGAACGCCGGGGCGGCGCGCCCCGGGTCGTGGCCACGTTCGTCGATCCCAAGGAAGGGATGAGCGTCCGGGATTTCGGGGTGCGCGGAAAGAAGGTTTCGGCCACCTTGCTGGGATACTCCTCGACCCGGGTCCCGCGGTGCTGTCCGGATCTGCAGCGCACGGTCAACTGGCAGTGGCGGGACGGCAAGTTCGTACTGAAGGCACTGCCGGTTCCGGGGAGTGTGTGATTCGTTACTCCGCGTCGGGGCCGTAGACCTCGACCCTGTCCGAAGCGCGCCGTACATGGATGCAGTCGCCGGGGCACTCCTTGGCGGAGTCCACGACCTCGGTCAGCAGCGGCAGCGGCACCGGAGCGATCGCGCCCTTGTCCTGGAGCAGCTCATCGTCGGCGCTCTTGACGTAGGCTAGACCGTCGATGTCGAGTTCGAAGACCTCGGGCGCGTACTGGGCGCAGATCCCGTCGCCGGTGCACAGGTCCTGGTCAATCCACACTTCAAGATCGCCGAGCTCCTCGTTCCGCACGGTGCGTCGCCTGCCGTTCCTCGATACGTGATTCAACATTGTCTAAATATCGCCAGCCCTGGCGGGTGTTGACCGTCTCGACGATACAACCGCTCGCTTTCCGATGTTGTTGGGTGGGTATTCACCTGGCGTGAGGGAGTGCGCAAGGGTGAAGATCGGACACACGCCGACCGGGTTTGTGATCTAGGGGTTTCAACCCGCACCGGCCCAGGTAGGGTCAGGAAGCGTCCAGCTCCCCTTGGAGGAGGTGAGGACCGTGGCAGCCCACGACGACGACATCAACCGCGGCATCCGGCCGGGGCGCGGGTCTGACGACCCGGCCGGCCAGGTTGCCTATCTCGAGCAGGAAATCGCCGTCCTGCGCCGCAAGCTCGCCGACTCTCCGCGTCACACGAGGATTCTCGAAGAGCGGATCGTCGAGTTGCAGACCAATCTGGCGGGTGTGTCCGCACAGAATGAGCGGCTCGCGAACACACTCCGTGAGGCCCGCGACCAGATCGTGGCCCTCAAGGAGGAGGTCGACCGGCTCGCGCAGCCGCCGGCCGGCTTCGGAGCCTTTCTGCAGGCGAACGAGGACGGTACGGCGGACATCTTCACCGGGGGCCGCAAACTCCGGGTCAATGTCAGCCCGAGCGTCGAGCTCGACGACCTCAGGCGCGGCCAGGAGGTCATGCTCAACGAGGCGCTCAATGTGGTCGAGGCCATGGAGTTCGAGCGCGCCGGGGACATCGTCACCCTCAAGGAAGTCCTTGAGGACGGCGAGCGGGCCCTGGTGATCGGGCACACCGACGAGGAGCGCGTGGTGCGGCTCGCCGAGCCGCTGCTGGAAACCACCATCCGCCCCGGTGACGCCCTGTTGCTCGAGCCCCGGTCCGGCTATGTCTACGAGGTCGTGCCGAAGAGCGAGGTCGAGGAGCTCGTCCTCGAAGAGGTTCCGGACATCGACTACACCAAGATCGGCGGTCTGGGAAACCAGATCGAGCTGATCCGCGATGCGGTCGAGCTCCCTTATCTCTACCCCGACCTCTTCAAGGAGCACGAACTACGGCCGCCCAAGGGAGTGCTGCTGTACGGCCCGCCCGGCTGCGGCAAGACGCTCATCGCCAAGGCGGTCGCCAACTCCCTTGCCAAGAAGGTCGCCGAGGTGACCGGCAAGCCCGCGGGAAAGAGCTTCTTCCTCAATATCAAGGGCCCGGAGCTGCTCAACAAGTACGTCGGTGAGACGGAGCGGCACATCCGGCTGGTCTTCCAGCGGGCGCGGGAGAAGGCCAGCGAGGGCACGCCCGTCATCGTCTTCTTCGACGAGATGGACTCCCTCTTCCGCACCCGTGGCTCCGGGGTCAGCTCGGACGTGGAGAACACCATCGTCCCCCAGCTGCTCTCCGAGATCGACGGTGTCGAGGGCCTGGAAAATGTGATCGTCATCGGCGCCTCCAACCGTGAGGACATGATCGACCCGGCGATCCTGCGCCCCGGCCGTCTCGATGTGAAGATCAAGATCGAGCGTCCGGACGCCGAGGCCGCCAAGGACATCTTCTCGAAGTACCTGACCCAGACCCTGCCGATCCACCCGGACGACCTCGCCGAGCACGGCGGGTCCCCGAAGGCCGCCGTCGGCGGCATGATCCAGTCGGTTGTCGAGCAGATGTACGCGGAGTCCGAGGAGAACCGCTTCCTGGAGGTCACCTACGCCAACGGTGACAAGGAAGTCCTCTACTTCAAGGACTTCAACTCCGGCGCCATGATCCAGAACATCGTGGACCGGGCCAAGAAGATGGCCATCAAGGCATTCCTCGACCACAACCAGAAGGGCCTTCGGGTCTCCCATCTGCTCGCTGCCTGTGTGGATGAGTTCAAGGAGAACGAGGACCTGCCCAACACCACGAACCCGGACGACTGGGCCCGGATCTCCGGTAAGAAGGGCGAGCGGATCGTCTTCATCCGCACCCTGGTCACCGGAAAGCAGGGCGCGGACACGGGACGCTCCATCGACACGGTGGCGAACACCGGTCAGTACCTGTAACACCGCTGTCCGGCTGCGGATGTCCTGGACGGGGCATCCGCAGCCGGATGCGCTTTTCGGACCGAATTATTCGTACGAGTCCTACGAGCCCTACGAGCCCGACCGGAGCAATGACTGAAATGATCTCCGCAGCACCGCAAAGCCGTTCTAGGCTCTTCGGTACCGCAGTATCGCGGCGTGGGGGATCGGGGGCCGCAGACGGATCTGAAGCGCAGCGGTACTTGAGCGCCGACCCCGCCCGGGGGCGGCGCCGGGCAAGGAGGGCCGCATGACCGTACGGCGCGTAATGGGAATCGAGACGGAGTACGGGATCTCCGTCCCGGGGCACCCGAACGCCAATGCCATGCTCACCTCATCCCAGATTGTCAACGCCTACGCGGCGGCGATGCACCGGGCGCGCCGCGCCCGCTGGGACTTCGAGGAAGAGAACCCGCTGCGGGACGCCCGTGGCTTCGACCTCGCCCGCGAGTCCGCGGACGCCAGCCAGCTCACGGACGAGGACATCGGCCTGGCCAATGTGATCCTCACCAATGGCGCGCGGCTCTACGTCGACCATGCGCACCCGGAGTACTCCGCCCCCGAGGTCACCAATCCCCGGGACGCGGTGCTCTGGGACAAGGCGGGTGAGCGCATCATGGCCGAGGCCGCGATGCGCGCGGCCGAGCTGCCCGGCGCCCAGCCGATCCACCTCTACAAGAACAACACCGACAACAAGGGCGCCTCCTACGGCACGCATGAGAACTACCTGATGAAGCGGGAGACCGCCTTCTCGGACATCGTGCGCCATCTGACGCCCTTCTTCGTATCCCGCCAGGTGGTGACCGGCGCCGGCCGCGTCGGCATCGGCCAGGACGGTCATGAGCACGGCTTCCAGCTCAGCCAGCGCGCGGACTACTTCGAGGTCGAGGTCGGTCTGGAGACCACCCTCAAGCGCCCCATCATCAACACCCGCGACGAGCCGCACGCCGACGCCGAGAAGTACCGCCGGCTGCATGTGATCATCGGCGACGCCAATCTCTCCGAGATCTCGACCTACCTCAAGCTCGGCACCACCTCCCTGGTGCTGTCGATGATCGAGGACGGCTTCATCGCCGTGGACCTCGCCGTGGACCAGCCGGTCCGCACCCTGCACCAGGTCTCGCACGATCCGAGCCTGCGCCAGCTGGTCACGCTCCGTAGCGGCCGTACGCTGACCGCCGTACAACTCCAGATGGAGTACTTCGAGCTTGCCCGCAAGTACGTGGAGGACCGCTTCGGCGCCGACGCCGACGAGCAGACCCGGGACGTCCTGACCCGCTGGGAGGATGTGCTGAACCGGCTGGAGCGCGACCCCATGAGCCTGTCCGGCGAGCTGGACTGGGTCGCCAAGCGCGAGCTGATGGAGGGCTACCGCCGGCGCGACAGCCTGGAGTGGGACGCCGCCCGGCTCCATCTGGTGGACCTGCAGTACGCCGACGTACGCCCCGACAAGGGCCTGTACAACCGGCTGGCGGCCCGCGGCAAGATGAAGCGGCTGCTGGCCGACCAGGACGTCGCACGGGCCCGGAACAAGCCCCCGGAGGACACCCGCGCCTACTTCCGCGGCCGCTGCCTGGAGCAGTACGCCGACGACGTCGCCGCGGCCTCCTGGGACTCTGTGATCTTCGACCTCCCGGGCCGTGACTCCCTGCAACGGGTCCCCACGCTGGAGCCGCTGCGCGGCACCCGCAACCACGTCAAGGAGCTGCTGGACCGGTGCCGTACGGCCGAGGACCTGGTCCGGGTGCTGTCCGGCGGCTGAAATGGCCTCCGGCCGGGAATCATCGAGGTGGCCTCCGTGCGTTGTAGCAAGTGGGAGGCCGATGGCAGACCCGGATTGTAGGGTCTGATCTTGAGACCGATCGAACCATGCGGGCGAACCGAGCGGGGTGAGGGATATGGCGACCAAGGACACCGGCGGCGGTCAGCAGAAGGCGTCGCGCTCGACCGAAGAGGTCGAGGAGCAGGCGCAGGACGCACAGGCCGCGGAGGACCTCAAGGAGCGGCAGGAGAAGCTCTCGGACGACGTCGACTCCGTGCTGGACGAGATCGATGACGTGCTCGAGGAGAACGCCGAAGATTTCGTGCGAAGCTTCGTGCAAAAAGGTGGAGAATAGCCCAAATGTCCGATTTCCCGGAAGGGAAGCCGTGTCCTGGCTGTAAACGGGCCTTGCCATTCGCTTCCTTCGCTGCGGACAAGAATCGGCGTGATGGCCTTCAGGTGCGGTGTCGGGAGTGCGTGGCGGAATACGGCGCCAGGTACTACCGGCGCCGCCGGGAAGCCACGGGCAAAGCCGTGCGGGAGAAGGTAGAGGTCCCTTCGGGCCACAAGCTGTGCCGCGCCTGCGGGATGGTCAAGCCACACGCCGAGTGGGACCGCAACGCCAGTGCTTCCGATGGCCTGTCGACTCGCTGCAAGCCTTGCCGAGCGGCTGAGAACCGGCTCGCGTACTTCATGCGGGAGTACGGGATCACTGAAGCCGAGCGGGACGGCAAGATCTTGTCGCAGATGGGCGTTTGCGCGATTTGCCTGACCGCTCCAGCGGTCCATGTGGATCACTGCCACGAGACGGGTAGGGTCCGTGGCGTACTCTGCTTCAACTGCAATGCGGCATTGGGGCAGTTCAAGGACCGAGCGGATGCCATACGGCGTGCCGCCGCATATCCGGAAGGAAACGCGTGGAAGCCAACACTCGTAGCACCGGGCGTCTACCAGCTGCCTTCCTGACGCCGGGCTCCTCCTCCTTCATGGACTTCCTCGGGACGCACCAGCCCGAGCTGCTTCCTGGGAACCGTCCGCTTCCCCCGGTGCAGGGCGCCATCGAGGCACCGCACGGCACGACGATCGTGGCGGCGGCCTTCCCTGGCGGCGTGGTGCTCGCCGGTGACCGCCGCGCGACGATGGGCAATGTCATCGCGCAGCGTGACATCGAGAAGGTCTTCCCCGCGGACGAGCACTCGGCCGTCGGCATCGCGGGCACGGCCGGTATCGCCGTGGAGATGGTCAAGCTCTTCCAGCTGGAGCTGGAGCACTTCGAGAAGGTCGAGGGCACCGTCCTCTCGCTGGAGGGCAAGGCCAACCGGCTGTCGACCATGATCCGCGGCAATCTCGGCATGGCGATGCAGGGCCTCGCCGTCGTTCCGCTCTTCGCGGGCTATGACGTCGACCGGGAGAAGGGGCGCATCTTCTCCTACGACGTCACCGGCGGGCGCACGGAGGAGCGCGGCTTCGCGGCCACCGGCTCGGGCTCGATGTTCGCCCGCGGCGCCCTCAAGAAGCTCTACCGCGACGACCTCGCGGAGGAAGAGGCCGCCACCGCCGTCGTCCAGGCGCTCTACGACGCCGCCGACGACGACTCGGCGACCGGCGGGCCGGATCTGGCCCGGCGCATTTACCCCCTCGTCACGGCCGTCACCGAGGACGGCTTCAAGAGGTTCAGCGACGAACAGGTTTCCGAGATCGTCCGCGCCATCCATGAACGGCGGCTCGAGGAGCCGGACGGCCCCCGCGCCGCCCTGCTCTGAAGGAACGGCACACCCGGAATGCATTCGCCATTGACAGAAGGGACGGACAGCCGGTGACGACGCCGTTCTATGTATCGCCTCAGCAGGCCATGGCCGATCGCGCCGAATACGCCCGTAAGGGCATCGCGCGCGGCCGCAGCGTGGTCGTGCTGCAGTATTCCGACGGCATCGTGTTCGTCGCGGAGAACCCGTCCCGTGCGCTGCACAAGGTCAGTGAGATCTATGACCGGATCGCCTTCGCGGCGGTCGGTAAGTACAACGAATTCGAGAATCTGCGCATCGGCGGCGTCCGCTACGCCGATCTGCGCGGCTATACCTATGACCGTGACGATGTGACGGCGAGGGGGCTGGCCAACGTCTACGCCCAGACGCTGGGCACCATCTTCTCCAGCGCCGCCGAGAAGCCGTACGAGGTCGAGCTGATCGTCGCCGAGGTCGGGGAGGGCCCCGAGGACGACCAGATCTACCGGCTGCCGCACGACGGCTCCATCGTGGACGAGCACGGCTCGGTCGCCGTCGGTGGCAACGCCGACCAGATCAGCAGCTATCTCGACCAGCGCCACCGGGACGGCATGACCCTTGCCGAGGCCCTCAAGCTGGCCTTCGACTCGCTCTCCCGCGACACCAACGGCGGCGAGCGCAGCCTCACCGCCGAGCAGCTCGAGGTGGCGGTCCTGGACCGCACCCGGCCCCAGCAGCGCAAGTTCAAGCGCGTCCTGGGCCGTCAGCTGTCCCGGCTCCTGGAGTCGGAGGCCGCCACCGGCTCGCAGGACTCGGCCGAGGGGGCCGAGGCGAGCGAGGCGAGCGAGACCGAGGAGTAACCCACCCCGCCCGAGACGCGCCCCGGCAGGCCATGGGCCCCGCCGGGGCGCGTCGGCGTGCCGGCGGGGGCTTCTACGGGCGCCGGGCGGGCTGCCCGGGCGGGGGCGGGGCGCTGGAGCCCCGGGTCACCAGTTCCACCGGCAGGGTCGTGTCCTGGGGCGCCTCGCCGTCCAGGACGGCCATCAGGGCCCGCATACCGGCCGCGCCGACAGCCTCCGCGGGGAGGCGGACCGTGGTCAGCTCCGGTTCCACCGCCGTGGCCAGGGCCAGATCGTCGAAGCCGGTCACCGAGACGTCGTCCGGCACCCGCAGGCCCAGCCGCCGGGCCGCCTTGCACGCTCCCGCCGCCAGGATGTCGTCGTCGCAGACGAGCGCCGTGGGCCCGGGGCCGGGGCCCGCGAGGACGCGTTCGGCCGCCCGGCGGCCCTCCTCCACGCTCAGCCCCGCCGGCTCGGTGCGCAGGGCGGCGCCGGGGACCTCGCTCACCGCCTGTGCCAGGGCCCGCGCGCGGACCCGGAAGGTCCAGGAGTCCACGGCGGCCGCGAGATGGGCCACCCGGCGGTGGCCGAGCGTCAGCAGATGCTCCGCCGCCTGCCGGGCTCCGTCGGCGATGTCGAGGTTGACGGTGGCCGCCGCGGCCGCGTCGTCCGGGTCGCTGTCGAGCATCACCAGCGGCAGCCCGCCGCCGCGCACCGCGGCCAGCGCGTCGGCCGCCATCGAGGAGGCGATGACCCCGTCGAGCGAGGCGCGCGCCGAGTCGAAGGGATCGCGGGCGGGGCCGACGCCCTCGGGGGAGGGGTAGAGCACCACGCCGAAGCCGTGGTCGGCGGCGACCCGGGCGGCGCCGGTGTAGACACGCGCGAAGAACTCGGTCGTCAGGGCGGGCACGACCAGCAGTACGGTCCTGGTGCGGCCCAGCCGGAGGCTGCGCGCCGCCAGGTTGGGGCGGTAGCCGAGATCGCGCGCCGCGGCGCGTACGGCCTGCGCGGTGCGCTCGGACACCCGGCCGGGCCACTTGTCGCCGAGCACCAGCGAGACGGTCGCCTGCGAGACACCCGCGACGCGGGCCACGTCCCGGCTGGTCGCCCGCCCCGCCGCCGGGCGGGCCCCGCCCGGCGCGTCGTCACCCGTCCGGCCGGTTCCCGGGGGACCTTTCTCAGCGGCCCCGTTCGCCACCATCGCCTTCGCTCCCCTCCGCCGCTTCCGGCGATCCGCCCACCGCGGGTGGACCCGCGATTGGCGGCCATGGTACGTATAACGGCGGACGTTATACGTAAAACTTGCATCGCGACCCGCAGAGAGGGGCAGGCAATGGCGGCTGGCTACGGGGAACTGCTGCGCACCCCGCACGCGGCACGGCTGCTCGTCGGCACGCTCATGGGGCGGCTGCCGAACGCCACCGCCGCGCTCGCCGTGCTGCTCTTCGCGCGCGCCGAGGGCGGCAGTTACGCCCTCGCCGGGGCGCTGTCGGCCGTCTACGGCGCGGGCAACGCCATCGGGCAGCCGCTGCTGGGCCGGGCGGTGGACCGCTTCGGCCAGCCCCGCGTGATGTTCCCCGCCGTCGTGGTCTCGGCGCTCGGGATGGTGCTGTTCGCCTTCGTCGGGCTCGATCCGCTGCCCGTGGCGTACGCCGCGATGCTCATCGCGGGCCTCTTCACCCCGCCGCTGGAGGGCGGGCTGCGGGCCCTGTGGCCGGGGGTGCTGGGGCGCGCGGACCAGGTGCACGCGGCGTACGCGCTGGACGCCGTGGCCCAGGAGGTGATGTTCTGCCTCGGCCCACTGCTGGTCACCCTCGTCGTGGCCGTGTGGTCGGAGGCGGCCGCGCTGCTGGTGATCAACGCGATCGGGATCATGGGCGCGCTCTCCGTCGTACTGTCGCAGCCCTCCCGGCGGTGGCGCTCCGCGCCGCGCGAGGCGCACTGGCTGGGCGCGCTGCGCTCACCCGGGCTGCTGGTGCTGCTCGGCTCGTTCTTCTTCATCGGCCTCGCCCTCGGCGCGATCGCGGTGGCCGCGGTGGCGTACGCCGACGAGCACGGCGGCGGCATGGTCTCCAGCTATCTGCTCTCCGCGCTCGGCGCGGGCGCGCTCGCCGGTGGCGTCGTCTACGGCGCGCGCGGGTGGCCCGGCTCGCCCGAACGGCGGCTGCGGCTGCTCGTGGCCGCGCTCGCGCTCGGCTATGTGCCGCTGACGCTGGTGCCGGGCGTCGCCGCGATGACCGTCCTGGCCGGGGTGGCGGGCGTGTTCCTGGCCCCGGCGCTCGCATGCGCGTTCGTGGTCGTCGACCGCCACGCCCCCTCCGGCACGGTCACCGAGGCGTTCTCCTGGCTGGTGACGACCTTCGTGGTCGGCAACGCGGTCGGGACGGCCGCCGCGGGGCCCGCGGTCGAGCTCGGCGGCGTCGGCCCGGGTTTCGCGGTCCCCGGGGCCGCCGGAATGGCGGCGCTCGCCGTACTGCTGGCCGCCCAGCGGTTCCTCCTGGACCCGGTGCGGCGGGCGCCGCGCCCGACGGATCGGCCTGCGCCTGAGCTCGCGCTGGGTGAACCCTGTGCGGAAAATGATCGCAACCGTGCCGTCGAACCCGGTTTCAGAGCAGGCCATCAGGCGTAATGTTCAGGCATGGACCGCCGCATTTTCGGGCTGGAGAACGAGTACGGCGTCACGTGCACATTCAGGGGACAGCGCCGGCTGTCTCCTGACGAAGTGGCGCGCTACCTCTTCCGCCGTGTCGTCTCCTGGGGCCGCAGCAGCAATGTCTTCCTGCGCAACGGCGCCCGCCTCTATCTCGACGTGGGATCGCACCCGGAATACGCAACCCCCGAGTGCGACAACGTGACCGAGCTGGTCACGCACGACAAGGCAGGCGAGCGCATTCTCGAGGGTCTGCTCGTGGACGCCGAGCGCCGCCTGCACGAGGAGGGAATCGCGGGCGACGTCTATCTCTTCAAGAACAACACCGACTCGGCGGGCAACTCCTACGGTTGCCATGAGAACTATCTGGTGGCCCGCCACGGGGAGTTCTCCCGGCTTGCCGACATTCTCATCCCGTTCCTGGTGACGCGGCAGCTGCTCTGCGGCGCGGGCAAGGTGCTCCAGACCCCGCGGGGCGCGGTCTACTGCGTCAGCCAGCGAGCCGAGCACATCTGGGAGGGCGTCAGCTCCGCGACGACCCGCTCCCGGCCGATCATCAACACCCGCGACGAGCCGCACGCCGACGCCGAGCGCTACCGCCGGCTGCATGTCATCGTGGGCGACTCCAATATGTCCGAGACGACGATGCTGCTCAAGGTCGGCGCCACCGACCTGGTGCTCCGCATGATCGAGGCAGGCACGGTGATGCGCGATCTGACCCTGGAGAACCCCATCCGGGCCATCCGCGAGGTCAGCCACGACATCACCGGGCAGCGCAAGGTGCGGCTCGCCAGCGGCCGCGAGGCCTCCGCCCTGGAGGTCCAGCAGGAGTACTACGAGAAGGCCGTCGACTTCTGCGAGCGCCGCGGCATCCGCACCGGCACGGTCGAGCGCGTCCTGGAGCTGTGGGGCCGCACCCTGGAGGCGATCCGCACCGAGGAGCTCGACCGGATCGGCACCGAAATCGACTGGGTGATGAAGTACCAGCTCATCGAGCGATACCGGTCGAAGAACAACATCACCATGTCCCATCCGCGCATCGCCCAGATAGACCTCGCTTATCACGACATCCACCGCCGCCGAGGCCTCTACTACCTTCTGGAGAAGCGCGGTCAGGCGGCCCGGGTCTGCAACGACTTGAAAATTTTCGAGGGCAAGTCGGTGCCACCGCAGACCACCCGCGCCCGGCTGCGCGGCGACTTCATCCGCCGCGCCCAGGAGCAGCGCCGCGATTTCACCGTGGACTGGGTGCACCTCAAACTCAACGACCAGGCGCAGCGCACTGTGCTGTGCAAGGACCCGTTCCGGTCGGTCGACGACCGGGTGGAGAAACTCATCGCCGGTATGTGACATGGCAGTCGGCTTATGTTCCACGCGGGCCCCGTGCGTTCCTCGGACGGGGCCCGTAGTACGTCGTAGAGTGGCGCGCATTGTCCATCAAAAGATCTACCTAGCGAGGACCCCGTGCGCCGACGCTCCGTACTCCTTGCCGTGCCCGCGGGCCTGCTCACCCTCGCGGGCTGCGGTGATGACACATCAGGATCCGAGAAGGCCAAGCCGTCCAAGGAGCCCAGCAGCCCGACGCCCTCGGCGGCTCCCACCGGCAAGGTCGTCAATGGTCCGGTGCCGCCCATTACCGACGGTAAGAAGTTCGGTGAGAAGCCGAAGGTCGCCAAGGGCTCCGGGAAGCCGTCCTCCGACCTGGCGGTCAAGACGGTGATCAAGGGGAATGGGCCGACGGTGGCCAAGAAGGACTTCCTCAAGGTCAACTATCTGGGGCAGATCTGGAGCACGGGGAAGGTCGTCGACAACTCCTGGGACAAGAAGAAGCCCGCCGTCTTCCAGGTCGGCACCGGCCAGGTCATCCCCGGCTGGGACCGGGCGCTGATCGGCAAGAAGGTCGGCAGCCGGCTGGAGGTGGCCGTCCCGCCCGCGTACGCCTACGGCAAGCAGGGCCAGCCGCAGGCCGGTATCAAGGGCACCGACACCCTGGTGTTCGTCATCGACATCATCGAGCGCTACAACGCCAAGAGCTCGGCCAAGGGCGACAAGGTGGCGCAGAACAATAAGGATCTGCCCAAGGTGTCCGACAACACCGACGGCAAGCCCCCCACCATCACCATCCCGAAGAAGCCCGCGCCGAAGAAGCTCGTCTCCGAGTACGTCATCGAGGGCCACGGCCCGAAGGTCAAGAAGACCGATGCCCTGCTCGTCCAGTACAAGGGCGTGCTGTGGGACAACGGCAAGGAGTTCGACTCCACGTACAAGCGGGGCGAGCTCGCGCAGTTCTCCCTGCAGCAGGTCGTCAAGGGATGGTCGCAGGGGCTGACCGGCAAGAAGGTCGGCAGCCGGGTGCTGATCGTCGTGCCCCCGGAGCTGGGCTACGGAAAGAAGGCCCAGAAGGGTATCCCCGCCAACTCCACGCTGGTCTTCTCCGTCGACATCCTGTCGGTTCTGTAGCCTGTGCGGGTTGCCCACAACGTAATGAGGAGCACTTTCGTGAGCATCGAGAAGCCCGAGGTCGACTTCCCGGGTGGCGAGCCGCCGGCCGAGCTGGAGATCAAGGACATCTGGGAGGGCGACGGGCCCGCCGCCAAGGCAGGGGACAACATCGCCGTGCACTACGTCGGCGTGGCCTTCTCCACCGGCGAGGAGTTCGACGCGAGCTACAACCGCAACACCCCGCTGCGCATCCAGCTCGGCGTCGGCCAGGTCATCCCCGGCTGGGACCAGGGCCTGCAGGGTATGAAGGTCGGCGGTCGCCGGCAGCTGATCATCCCGCCGGACCTGGCCTACGGCGACCGTGGCGCCGGTGGCGGCCGGATCAAGCCGGGCGAGTCGCTGATCTTCGTCTGCGACCTGGTCTCCGTCTGAGACCACCGCGAGCCGGTGCCGAGGGTCCCTGCCCACCGGGCAGGGCCCTCGGCTTTTGCCGCGCGTCCCCGGAGCGGTACGGTCACGTGCGTAAGGTCACGGAGAAAGGGCGTCGATGGCGATTGCCAAGGCCGAGCGGCTGATGAATCTGGCGCTGTGCCTGCTGGGAACCCGGCGCCCGCTGACCAAACGGGAGTTGCGGGACTCCATAGAGGCATACCGTGAGAGCGCCGCGGCCGGCGCGGCCAACGACGACGCCTTCAACCGCATGTTCGAGCGCGACAAGGATGATCTGCGCGAACTCGGACTGGTCATCGAAACGGTGGAGGGCCTCGACGGCGACACCGGCTATCTCGCCCGCCGGGACAGCAACCGCCTCCCGCCCATCACCCTGGACGCCGAGGAGGCCGCCGCCCTCGGCCTCGCCGCGAAGGTCTGGCAGCAGGCCCGGCTCGCGGGCGCCGCCAGCGGCGCGCTGCAGAAGCTGCGCGCCGCCGGGATGCCGGTCGCCGAGGATCCGTACGACACCCCCGCGCACAGCGCGCTGGAGCCGCGCATCCCGGTCCATGAGGCGGCCTTCGAACCGCTCATGCTCGCCTGCCGCGACCGTCGCCCCGTCGTCTTCGACTACCGCAAGGCGAACGCCGCCCGGCCCGAGCAGCGCCAGGTCGAGCCCTGGGCGCTGGAGTGCTGGCGCGGCAACTGGTATCTCGCCGGATGGGATCGCGAGCGCGCCGCCGAGCGGGTCTTCCGGCTCTCCCGGATCACCGGCCGGGTCCGGCTGCGCTCCGGCGCCTACACCGCCGAGGTGCCCGACCATGTGACCGTGCGCGAGACCGTGGAGACCTGGGCGGGTGAGACCGCCACCGGCACCGCCCGGATCCGGCTGCGCTCCGGCCACGGCTATCCGCTGCGGGCGCGGGCGCTGTCCACCCGCCCGGTCGACGGGGACGACGACTGGGACGAGCTGGAGATCCCGTACGGGCACGGGCTCGACGCCTCGCTCGTGGAGTTCGGCCCGGACGTGGTCGTACTGGCGCCCGACGAGCTGCGGGCGGATGTCGTCGACCGGCTGCGCGCCGTGGCCAAGGGCTGAGGGGACGGACCACTTCACTATGGCCGGAAACGCCATCGACCAGACCCGCCGGATGCTCTCCCTGGTGACGTATCTGCGTGAGCGCCCCGGCGCCCGCGTCGCCGAGGTCGCCCGCGCCTTCGGGATCAGCGAGGACGAACTGATCGCCGACCTCGATGTGCTGCCGCTGTGCGGCACCAGCTTCCGCGGCGGGGATCTGCTGGACATCGACACCGACGGCGAGCGGATCTGGTGGCACAACCCCGACGATGTCGCCGAGCCGCTGCGGCTGGCCGCCGACGAGGCCACCGCGCTGCTCGTCGCCGCCCGCGCCGTCGCCACCCTCCCCGGGCTGCGCGAGGGCGACCGGGACGCGCTGCTGCGCGCCACCGCCAAGCTGGAGGCGGCGGCGGGCGAGGTGGCGGGCGCCAGCTCCCGGCTCTCGGTCACCTTCGAATCCGAGGGCGGCGTCTTCGCCGACGTCGACCGGGCCATCTCCGAGCGCCGCCGGCTGTGGCTGCGCTACTACTCGCCCGCGCGCGACGAGATCACCGAGCGCGAAGTGGACCCGATCCGGCTGTTCGCCGTCGGCCACACGTATATGGAGGCCTGGTGCCGTCTCTCGGAGGCGCGGCGGACCTTCCGGCTGGACCGGGTCGCCGAGATCAAGCTGCTCGACGAGGCGTCCGATCCGCCGCCGATCGAGCTGCGCGATCTGTCCGACCTCTCCACCGCCCTGGTGCAGACCGGCGCCGAGGACCCCGAGGTGGTCGTCGAGACCGGCCCCGGCGGGCGCTGGGTCGCCGAGTACTACCCGCACGACAGCGCGGAGGAGCTGCCCGACGGTGGCCTCAGGATCACGCTGCGCACCCCCGACCCCGGCTCGCTGCGCCGGCTGGCGCTGCGGCTCGGCAGGGACGGCCGGATCGTCTCGCCCCAGGGGCTCGCGGACAGCGCGCGGGACGCGGCGCGGCGGGCGCTCGCGGCGTACGGCGAGTGAAGGGACGCACACAGTGACCGCTGGGGAGAATACCGCCTCGGTGATCTTCAAGGCAGCCTGTCCGGAGTGCCGTGGCCGGTTCGAGCTGGCCGCCGGCGCGCTGCGGCTGGCGATCGGGGCCAGCGACCGCACCACCTTCTACTCCTTCACCTGCCCCGACTGCGGCTGCGCGGTGCGCAAACCGGCGGGGGAGCGGATCGTGGAGCTGCTCACCGGCGCCGGGGTGCGTACGCTGCGGCTGCACCCCACCGTCTAGGCTCGCGCGCATGCTCTGGCCGATGCTCGCCCTCGCCCTCGCCTTCTGCGGAACCGCCGTCCTCGCCGTGCTCTCCGTGCGGGTCTACGCGGAGGTTCGCAGGCTGGCCCGGCAGGTGTCGGACAGCTCGCACCGGATCACCCGGGCCGCCGAGGACCTGGAGCGGGCCGCGGCGCCGCTCGGCTCGCAGGTGGACGCCCTGCGCCGGGACTGACAACTGACAGCGGCTGACAGGCCCTCTCCTGTGGCACAGGTATGGGGGGTACGCTGGCAATTCAGTGGCCCTGGTAACGAGGCGGAGGGCCGCAACCAGGCGTCCGCATGGGGATTGCCCTCGGTTTACCCCCGCGCGCTACGATCGCTGACAGCACGGCTGCCGGACACCTGTCCGACCGGTCGGGCAGCCCCACCCCCCCCAGCCGCCTCGGTGAGAAGGTAGACGCTTATGTTCGGAAGGCTCGGCGCTCCCGAGATCATTCTCATCCTTGTCGTCGTCGTGCTGCTGTTCGGTGCGAAGAAGCTCCCGGACATGGCGCGCTCGCTGGGCAAGTCCGCCCGGATCCTCAAGAGCGAGGCCAAGGCGATGAAGTCGGACGGCCCACAGCAGCAGAACGCGCCGGCCGACCCGCCGAACCCGGGTGAGGACCAGGGCGCGCACCGTACGATCCAGGCCGCTCCGGGCGATGTCACCAGCTCGCGCCCGGTGTCCGAGCCGAGTGACCAGACCACCAAGCGCTGACCCAGGGCCACTTGGAGGCGGCGCTGACGTCCGCCGCCTGACGCACGAGATGAGGACGTGGGTTGCTCAAGTCTGCCCGCAAGAAGGAGAAGGACCCCGAGGGGCGGATGCCCCTCGCCGAGCACCTGCGTGAGCTGCGCAACCGGTTGCTCAAATCGGTCCTGGCGATCTGTGTCGTCACGATCGTGGCGATGTTCTCCTATATGGACATCGTCGACTTCCTGATGAAGCCGGTACTGGATTCCGTCGGCTGCGGCGGGGTCACGCTGTCCGCACTTTCGGCCCACGACGCCGGACAGAAGTGCGCGTACTTCACCGTGAATGGTCTGCTGTCGCCGTTCACGATCATGTTGAAGGTCTCCTTCACCGCCGGTGTGGTGGTCGCCACCCCGGTCTGGCTGTATCAGCTGTGGGCGTTCCTCGCGCCGGGTCTGCACCGCAACGAGAAGAAGTACGGCCTGTTCTTCGTCGCCCTCGGAGCGCCGCTCTTCGTCGGCGGCGCCTACTTCGCTTACAAGATCCTTCCGACCAGCGCCAAGGTGCTGCTCGGCTTCACGCCCAACGGGGCGAACAACCTCCTGCCGCTCGACGACTTCCTCGATCTGCTCGCCCGCATGATCGTCGTCTTCGGGCTCGCCTTCGAGCTTCCGCTGCTGCTGATCCTGCTGAACTTCACCGGCATCCTCAGCGGGCGCCGGATGTTCGGCTGGTGGCGGGGCATGATCATGGGCATCACGGTCTTCGGGGCCATCGCCACCCCCAGCACCGACCCCATCGGCATGTTCGCCCTGGCCGGACCGGTCACCGTGCTCTACTTCGGCGCCTGTGCCGTCGCCCTGGTCAACGACCGGCGCAAGGCGCGCCGCCGGGCCGCCGACCCCGACTTCGGCCTGGACGACGACGAGGCATCGCGGCTGGACCTGGCGCCCGAGGGCGTCGAGGACACCGAGCGGGTCGGCGCGGGCCCGGCCGGGCTGCCCAGCGGTGACGACACCGGCCCCGCCCGGCGCAACGGTTACGACGACGTCACCTAGGCACGCACCGGACGCCGCGGGCTGATCCACGGAGACCACGGAGACCACGGAGACCAAGGAGACAGGGCCTGGCGGGTGCACCGCCGGGCCCTGCCGATAAGGTCCGCGAGTGACCTGCGACATCACTCTCTTCGTCAACCCCACGGCGGGCCGGGGGCGCGGCGCCCGCGCCGCCCAGCCCGCCGCCCGGGTGCTGCGGGACGCCGGCTTCCGTGTACGGACCGTGCTGGGCGCCGACGCCCCTGACGCCCTGCGCAGAGCCCGTGCGGCGGTGGCGGGCGGGACCGGAGCGCTGGTCGCCGTCGGCGGCGACGGCATGGTCTCGCTCGCACTCCAGGCCGTCGCCGGGACCGGCACCCCGCTCGGTGTGGTCGCGGCGGGCACCGGCAATGACTTCGCCCGGACGGCCGGGCTCCCGGTGCGCGACCCGGCCGCGGCGGCGCGGGCCATCGCCGGCTCGCTCAAGGGGGACGGCGGCCGCCCCGTCGATCTGGGGCGGGTGGGGGATCTCTGGTTCGGCACCGTCCTCGCCTCCGGCTTCGACTCCCGGGTCAACGACCGGGGCAACCGGATGCGATGGCCCGGTGGACGGCTCCGCTACGACCTCGCGATGGTCGCCGAACTGGCCGGGCTGCGCCCCTTCCGCTACCGGATGCGGCTCGACGACGGGCCGGAGCGGGAGGTCGAGGCCACCTTGATCGCGGTCGGCAACGGCGCCGCGTACGGCGGCGGGATGCGGATCTGCGCGGACGCCCGCCTCGACGACGGGCTCTTCGACATCACCGTCGTGGGCCCGTGCGCCCGCACCACCCTGCTGACGGTCTTCCCGCGCGTCTACCGGGGCAGCCATCTGGACCACCCCGTGGTCACCACGCACCGGGCGGCCTCGATATCCCTGGCCGCCGAGGACCTCACCGCGTACGCGGACGGCGAGCGGATCGGGCCGCTGCCGGTCACCGCCCGCGCTGTGCCCGGCGCCGTACGGCTCCTCGGCGGCTGAGCGCGATCCCCGGGGCCGGAGCACGGAACAAAGCTCGAATAAAGATCGCGTGCACTGTCGGAGGCGGCCGGTAGTCTCGTACATACGATGACCGACGAGCTATCTCCCGCCGAGCGCTATGCCGCGTCCCGCGTCCGGGCCGCCGAGCAGGCCACCGCTCTGGCCCCCTTCCGCGAGATGTACGACTTCGCGCTGGACCCCTTCCAGATCGAGGCGTGCCAGGCCCTGGAGGCCGGCAAGGGCGTGCTGGTCGCCGCCCCCACCGGCTCGGGCAAGACCATCGTGGGCGAGTTCGCCGTCCACCTGGCGCTCACCCAGGGCCGTAAGTGCTTCTACACCACGCCCATCAAGGCGCTGTCGAACCAGAAGTACGCCGATCTGGTCAAGCGCTACGGCGCCGACAAGGTCGGCCTGCTCACCGGCGACAACAGCATCAATTCCGAGGCCCCGGTGGTCGTCATGACCACCGAAGTACTGCGGAACATGCTCTATGCGGGCTCGCAGTCGCTGCTCGGCCTCGGCTATGTGGTGATGGACGAGGTGCACTACCTCTCCGACCGGTTCCGCGGCGCCGTCTGGGAAGAGGTCATCATCCACCTCCCGGAGTCGGTGACGCTGGTGTCACTGTCCGCGACGGTTTCCAACGCCGAGGAGTTCGGCGACTGGCTCGACACCGTCCGCGGTGACACCGAGGTGATCGTCTCCGAGCACCGGCCCGTGCCGCTGTGGCAGCACGTTCTCGCCGGTCGCCGGATGTACGACCTCTTCGAGGAGAAGAACGGGCAGGACGGCGACCAGAGCGGCCGCCGCGAGGTCAACCCCGACCTGGTGCGGCTTGCCCGGATGGAGAACAGCCGGCCCGCCCTCGGCCGTGACAAGCGCCGTGGCCGGAACAACATGCGCGAGGCCGACCGCGAGCGCGAGCGCCGTCAGCGCAGCCGGATCTGGACCCCCGGCCGCCCCGAGGTCATCGACCGGCTCGACGCCGAGGGGCTGCTGCCCGCCATCACCTTCATCTTCAGCCGCGCGGGCTGCGAAGCGGCCGTCCAGCAGTGTCTGTACGCGGGGCTCCGGCTCAACGACGACGCCGCGCGCGCCGAGGTGCGGGCGATAGCCGAGGAGCGCACGGCCGGCATCCCCGACGAAGACCTCCATGTGCTGGGGTACTTCGAGTGGCTGGAGGGCCTCGAGCGGGGCATCGCCGCCCACCACGCCGGAATGCTCCCCACCTTCAAGGAAGTTGTCGAGGAGCTGTTCGTCCGGGGTCTGGTCAAGGCCGTCTTCGCCACCGAGACCCTCGCGCTCGGCATCAACATGCCCGCCCGCTCGGTGGTGTTGGAGAAGCTCGTCAAGTGGAACGGTGAGCAGCACGCCGACATCACCCCCGGCGAGTACACCCAGCTGACCGGCCGGGCCGGGCGGCGCGGCATCGACGTCGAGGGCCATGCGGTGGTGCTGTGGCAGCGCGCCATGGACCCCGCCGCCCTCGCGGGCCTCGCCGGGACGCGCACCTATCCGCTGCGCTCCTCCTTCAAGCCGTCGTACAACATGGCGGTCAATCTCGTCTCGCAGTTCGGGCGGCACCGCTCGCGCGAGCTGCTGGAGACCTCCTTCGCGCAGTTCCAGGCCGACAAGGCGGTCGTCGGGATCTCCCGTCAGGTGCAGCGCAACGAGGAGGGGCTGGAGGGCTACCGCGCCTCCATGACCTGCCACCTCGGCGACTTCGAGGAGTACGCGCGGCTGCGCCGCGAGCTCAAGGACCGCGAGACCGAGCTGGCCCGGCAGGGCGTGGCGCAGCGGCGCGCGGCCGCCGCGGTCGCGCTGGAGAAGCTCCGTCCGGGCGATGTCATCCATGTGCCCACCGGCAAGTTCGCCGGGCTCGCGCTGGTACTGGACCCCGGGCTGTCCGCCGGGCGGGTAGGCGGCCACCGTGGCTTCGAGCACCACGACGGGCCGCGGCCGCTGGTGCTCACCGCCGAGCGCCAGGTCAAGCGGCTGGCCTCGATCGACTTCCCGGTGCCGGTCGAGCCGCTGGACCGGATGCGGATCCCCAAGTCCTTCAACCCGCGCAGCCCCCAGTCCCGCCGGGATCTGGCCTCCGCGTTGCGGACCAAGGCCGGCCACCACAATGTGGGCCGCCACCGTAAGGAGCGCTCGCCCGCCGCCGACGACGCCGAGATCGCCCGGCTGCGCGCCGCTCTCCGTGCCCACCCCTGCCACGGCTGCTCCGACCGCGAGGACCACGCCCGCTGGGGCGAGCGCTACCAGCGGCTGCTGCACGACACCCGGCAGCTCGAGCGGCGCATCGAGGGCCGTACGAACACCATCGCCCGCACCTTCGACCGGATCTACGCCCTGCTGTCCGAGCTCGGCTATCTGCGCGGTGACGAGGTCACGGAGGAGGGCAAGCGGCTGGCCCGGCTCTACGGCGAGCTGGATCTGCTGGCCAGCGAGTGTCTGCGCGACGGCGTCTGGGAGGGCCTGGAGCCCGCCGAGCTCGCGGCCTGCGCCTCGGCACTCGTCTACGAGGCGCGGGCGGCCGATGACGCGATGCCGCCCAAGCTGCCCGCGGGCCGCGCCAAGGACGCGCTCGGCGAAATGGTCCGGATCTGGGGGCGGCTGGACGCCCTGGAGGAGGAGCACAGGATCAATCAGACGGAGGGCGTCGGACAGCGCGAGCCGGACCTCGGCTTCGCCTGGGCCGCCTACCGCTGGGCGTCCGGGCACGGGTTGGACGAGGTGCTGCGGGAAATCGACATGCCCGCCGGTGACTTCGTGCGCTGGACCAAGCAACTGATCGACGTGCTCGGCCAGATCGCGGCGGCGGCCCCCGAGGGCACGGTGGCGCGCAGCGCCCGCCGGGCGGTCGACGGGCTTCTGCGCGGCGTGGTGGCGTACTCCTCGGTGGGCTGAGGCGGCCGTCTCAGGAGGGGTCGTAGGTGTAGGGGAGGGCGTTGCTGTTCCCGGCCGGGGTGTGGGCCACGACATTGACCGCACCGGCCACGCCGGGCGGGGATGTCGCGACGACCTGGGTGTCCGAGATCGCCGCGAACGAGGCCGGGACGCCGCCGAAGGTGACCGCGTCGGTGTAGGTCAGATGGGTGCCGCCCAGCACCACCGGGTCACCGCCGGTGTCCGGGCCATGGGAGGGGTTCAGGCTGGTGAGGACGGGCGCCCCGAGGTAGGTGTAGTACGGATTCCCGGTCGCCGCCGTGCTGGTGCCGCCCGGTGTGGTGACGGTGACCACGACCGTCCCGGACCCGGCCGGAGCGGTGACGGTCAGCTGGCTGTCGGAGATCACATTGATGGCGGTGGCCGGATTGCCCCCGAAGCTGACGGCGCTGGTGAGGGTGAGATTGCTGCCGAAGACGGTGACGGTGTTGGTTCCGGTGGCCGGGCCGAGGTGCGGGGACAGATCGGCGACGGTGGGAGCGGCGATATAGAAGTACGGCAGCGGATTGCTGATGCCGCCGGGCGTGGTGACCGTGACATTGACCGAGGACGGCGGCCCGGCGGGCGCGGTCACGGTGATCTGCGTGGCGGTATTGGTGAGGATGGCCGCCGAGTTGAGCCCGAACTTCACCAAGGTCGCCCCGGAGAGGTTGGTGCCGTTGATGGTGACCGTATTACCGCCCGAGGTCGGCCCCGCCGTCGGACTGAGGCTGCTGATCATCGGTGCCGGGGTGGCGACGTAGGTGTAGGGGAGTGGGTTGCTGGTGCCGCCGGGGGTGGTGACGGTGACGTTGGTGGTGCCGGTGCCCGCGGGGGCGGTGACGGTGATCTGGGTGGGGGTGTTGGTGAGGATGGTGGCGGGGGTGGCGCCGAAGAGGACTTGGGTGGCGCCGGTGAGGTTGGTGCCGTTGATGGTGACGGTATTGCCGCCGCCGGTAGGGCCTGAGGTGGGGCTGAGGCTGGTGAGGGCGGGGGCGGGGGTGGCGATGTAGGTGTAGGGGAGTGGGTTGCTGGTGCCGCCGGGGGTGGTGACGGTGACGTTGGTGGTGCCGGTGCCCGCGGGGGCGGTGACGGTGATCTGGGTGGGGGTGTTGGTGAGGATGGCCGCCGAGTTGAGCCCGAACTTCACCGAGGTCGCCCCGGAGAGGTTGGTGCCGTTGATGGTGACCGTATTACCGCCCCCGGCGGGGCCCGACGTCGGGCCCAGGCCGGTGAGGACGGGAGCCGCGACCGTGGTGTAGGTGAAGGGCACGTTCTGGGTGCTGGTTCCGGTCGGCCCCGTGACCGTGACCTTGACCGTGCCGGTCCCTGCGGGCGTCTTGGCCGTGATCTGCGTATTGCTCACAACGACCACACTGGTGGCGAGGTTGGGGCCGAACCTGACCGCGGTGGCACCGGTGAAGCCGGAGCCGGTGATCGTGACGGAGGTTCCCCCCGCTGGAGCACCTTGGGCGGGGCTGACGCTGGTCACTACGGGGGCCATGACGCTCTTCTCCTTCTCGTGCCTCTCGGGTGTCTCTCAGGCGGCCGCGCCCTGGCCGGCGGTAGTCGGCCAGGGCGCGGAGGGCGTCGCCGCCACACGCGCGGACGGGGGCGACTGTGTGGTTGTGCCGTCGGTGCCCGGTCGTGGCCGACGGTCAGGTGATGGTGAAGGTCTGGGCGTTGGAGTTCCCACCGCAGGTGTGGACCGTGATGGTCCCGGCGCCGGTGGCGAGTCCGCCGGGCACGTCGGCGGTGAGCTGGGTGTCACCCACGGGCGTGAAGACCGCGGTGGCGGTGGCGGCGGCGCTGTCGGTGAACGTGACGGTGTCGACGCCCACGAAGCAGGTTCCGTTGATGGTGATGGTGTCTCCCGCCGTGCCCGACGTGGGAGCCACCGACGTGATGGCCGGGGCCTTGTAGTAGTCGACCAAGGTGGTGCCCGAGGTGCTCGTACCGCCGGCCGTGGTGATGGTGACCGCCTGGGTGGACACACAGGGGACCTGGCCCGGGTTGGCCGGAGCGGTGAAGGCGACCTGGCTGGGCTGCGTGGGAGTGACCGCGACATTGCCGACCGTGCCCACTGCGACCTGCGTCCCGGTCAGGAAGTTGGTGCCGAAGAGCGTGAGCGAGCCGCCGGTGGCCGCCGGAACGCACACGGCGCTCAGACCCGTGGTCGTCGGCGTGGCGATGACGAAGAACGGCAGCGCGTTGCTGGTGGCGCCGGCGCTGCTGGTCACGCTGACGGAGACCTGGCCGGAGCACGGCGCCGCGCTGGGCACGACGAAGGTGACCTGGGTGGCGGTGACGCCTGTCGGGGTGACGGCTGCCGAACCGAAGTTCACCCTGGTGGTGGTGGCCAGGGCCGTGCCGTTGATCTGAACGGTGTCTCCGGGTTTGCCTTGGTTGGTGGTGGTCGTGGTGTCCACCAACGAGGTGATGGTTGCCATGATCTTTCTCCTTCGGTCGTGCCGCTCTTCCGACAGGCCGTTGAGGGGCGCGGGAAAGGACGTCGCGCAGGCGGAAGGCGGCGACTTGGCGAGAAGACCCGTTGCCTCGGGGCCGGCACCTGGGGACGGGCCATTCATGTGAAGCGACTCGGCGCGATCACCACGGTGCGCCGTCAAGCTCGCTGGAATTTATTAAAGCGATCGGGTGAAGGGAGCGACAGGTGGAATTGATGCATTGAGGAATTGATATGAAAGTAGGGTTAAGCCCTGAAAGGGGAATAACTCCCCCCGGAGTGCGCCCCTCCGCACGGTCGGCGGCTTCAACGAAAAGCGGCGGGCGGACGGCTCTCGCCGTCCGCCCGCCATAGATCCGCGTGCGGCCCCTACGCCGGAACCCCTACGCCGCGGCCCCCTCCGGTCGCGACCCTTCCTGCTCGGCCTCCACCTGCTGGTTCCACCCCCGCTTGGACGCCTGCCAGCCGTCCTCGTTGTGGCCGCGCCGCCAGTAGCCGGAGATCGACAGCCACTCGCGCGGCACCTCGCGCTCGACCCGCAGCAGACGGCGGACCTCCTTCACGAAGCCTGCCTCGCCGTGCACGAACGCGTGCACCTGGCCGGGCGGGAACTCCAGCCCCCGGACGGCCGCCACCAGCGCCTCGCCGACCGGGGCGGTGCCCCGGTGCAGCCAGACCACCTCGGCCCCGTCCGGCACGGTGAGCTTGAGCTCCTCCTCCGGGCCCGCGACCTCGACGAAGGCGCGCACCGGGGCGCCGGTGGGCCGGGCCTCGCCATCGGTGAGACGCTCCAGCGCGGCGGCGATCGCGGGCAGCGCGCTCTCGTCGCCCGCGAGCAGATGCCAGTCGGCGTCCGCGCTCGGGGCGTAGGCGCCGCCCGGCCCCTGGAAGTAGATCTCCTCGCCGGGCTGGACCCGCGCGGCCCACGGCCCGGCCAGCCCCTCGTCGCCATGGGTCACGAAGTCCACGGTCAGCTCGCGCGCCGTCGGCTCCCAGGCGCGCACCGTGTATGTGCGGGTCACCGGCCACTGGTCGCGCGGGAAGTCGGCCCGGATCCCCTCGAGGTCGAACGGTTCGGGGTAGCTGACGCCCGCGGCCGGGAAGAGCAGCTTGATGTAGTGGTCGGTGCACTCGCCCGCGGTGAAGTCGGCGAGGCCGTCGCCGCCCAGTACGACCCGCACCATATGCGGGGTGAGCCGGTCGGTGCGTACCACCTGGGCCCGATGGGGCTTCGGCGTCTTTCGGGCCGGACGGTCCGCCATGACGACCTCCCTGATCAACAAGAGTTAGGGTTACCTAACCTAACAGCTCACTCCTGCAGAGTGGAGAGGAGCCTGCGCAAAGATCCCCCCAGTCCCCAGCGCTCCGCCAGCGCGTCCAGCGCCCCGGGGTCGCGCGGCACCCGCGGCAGCGCCGGGTCGAAGGCGGGCAGCGGGACGTCGGAGGCGACCCGGACGACCTTCGGGGCGACCGCGACATACGCCCGCGCCTCGTCGAGGCGCTTGCGCTGCGAGGGGGTCAGCTTGGCGGTGGGGTCATCCGCGGCGGCCATGATCCCGGCGAGGTCGCCATGGGCGGCCAGCAGCTTGGCGGCGGTCTTCTCGCCGATCCCCGGCACCCCCGGCAGCCCATCGCTCGGGTCGCCGCGCAGCAGCGCCAGATCCGCGTACCCCCGGCCGTCCACCCCGTATTTCTCGCGCAGCGCCGCCTCGTCGAACAGCTGCAGCGTGCCCACGCCCTTCACGGGGTACAGCACCCGCGCCTCGCGCTTGTCGTCGACCAGCTGGAAGAGGTCACGGTCGCCGGTGACGATGTCGACGGGACCGGTCGCGCGGCCCGCCAGCGTGCCGATCACGTCGTCGGCCTCATAGCCCGCGGCGCCCACCCGGGCGATGCCGATCGCGTCGAGCACCTCATCGATCACCGGAACCTGCGGGGAGAGGGTGTCCGGCACCTCCTCCTGGTCCACCCCGGCCCCCTCGGGGGCCTCCTCGGCGACCCGGTGCGCCTTGTACGTGGGGATCAGCTCAACCCGCCAGGCGGGGCGCCAGTCGAAGTCCATGCAGGCCACGAGGTCGTCCGGGTGGTGGTCCTGGACGAGCCGGGCGATGAAGTCGAGCAGCCCGCGCACGGCGTTCACCGGAGTACCGTCGGGAGCCCGAACCGAATCCGGCACGCCGAAATAGGCTCGGAAGTAGAGGGAAGCGGTATCGAGGAGCATCAGGCGTCGCGTCACGCCTCGATGATGCCGCACGCCACTGACACCCACGTATGGAGAATGTGACCTGGCTCACCGTATGGTTTAGGCCAAACGGATGGGGGCAGGCGCGCCCCAGGAGCGAACCCGTTCAGCGATTCAACTATTGCATCGGGCGCGCGGCCCGATGTCACGCCGCTCCACGACCCGCCGACGGGGGTGGCGGGTCGTTTTAGTGCGATCTGAGAGGTGTATGTGTCCAAACTGCGAGCTGAACACCTGTACAAGGTGTTCGGTAGACGACCCGACGAGGCGGTGGCGAAGCTCGAGGGCGGTACAGACCGCGAAGAGCTGCGCGCGGACGATACGACAGCGGCGGTCATCGATGCCTCCTTCGATGTCGAGGCGGGCCAGATCTTCGTCGTCATGGGTCTGTCCGGATCCGGTAAGTCCACCCTGCTGCGGATGTTGAACGGGCTGCTGGAGCCGACCGCGGGACGCGTGTTCTTCGACGACGACGACCTGACCGCGCTCAGCCCTCGCGACCTGCGCGGGGTGCGGTCGCACAAGATCAGCATGGTCTTCCAGCACTTCGCCCTCTTCCCGCACCGCAGCGTCCTGGAGAATGCCGCGTACGGGCTGGAGGTGCAGGGCGTACCGCGCGACGAGCGGAACAAGCGCGCCGCCGAGGCCCTGGAGATGGTGGGCCTGGGCGGCTGGGAGAAGTCCTGGCCGGACGAGCTCTCCGGCGGTATGCAACAGCGCGTCGGCCTTGCCCGGGCGCTGGCCACCGACGCCGACATGCTGCTGATGGACGAGTCCTTCAGCGCGCTCGACCCGCTGATCCGCCGCGATATGCAGGACCAGCTGCTCCAGCTGCAGAAGCGGCTCAAGAAGACCATCGTCTTCATCACCCACGACCTGAACGAGGCCATGCGGCTCGGCGACCGTATCGCCGTCATGCGCGACGGCCGGATCGTCCAGATCGGCACCGCCGAGGACATCCTGGTCACCCCGGCCAATGACTACGTCGCCTCCTTCACCCAGGATGTCGACCGCAGCCGGGTGCTCACCGCCGGCGCGATCATGGCCGAGCCCGCCGAGGCGCTGGGCACCACGACCGACGACGGCACGACGCTCCGCACCGAGCAGGACGTGCTGGACGCCGCCCCCGCCACCGTCACCACCGACACCCCGGTCATCGAGCTGTTCGCGCCCTGCTCGCGCAGCGGCGTCGCGGTCGCGGTGACCGACGCCGACGGCGCGCTCGTCGGAGTCGTCCCCCGCGCCCGGCTGCTCGCCGTCCTCGGCGAGCCGGACACCGGCCCGGACGGCGCCGAGCCATCGGCCCCCGACGCGCCGGACACGCCTCAGCCCGTAAAGAAGGTGATCACCGGTGCCTAGAATCGAACTCGGAAGCTGGATCGAGTCCGGCGTCAACTGGCTCCGCGACAACCTGGGCTGGTTCTTCGACTTCATCTCCGCCGTCGTACAGGGCATGTACGACGGGGTGCACGATGTGCTCGCCGCCCCCCAGCCCATGCTGTTCGCGGGCATCCTCGCGGTGCTCGCCTGGTGGCTGCGCGGGCTGCTGCCCGCCGTCCTCGCCTTCGCGGGATTCGCGCTCATCGACTCGATCCAGCTGTGGGGCGAGGCGATGGACACCCTCGCGCTGGTGCTGGTCGCGGGCTTCATCACCATCCTGTTCGCGGTGCCGCTGGGCATCTGGGCCTCGCGCAACCGCGCCGTGAGTGCCCTGATCCGCCCGGTGCTGGACTTCATGCAGACGATGCCCGCCTTCGTCTATCTGATCCCCGGCATCTTCTTCTTCGGCCTCGGGGTGGTCCCCGGCGTCGTCGCGACCGTCATCTTCTCGATGCCGCCCGGCGTCCGGATGACCGAGCTGGGCATCCGCCAGGTCGACGCGGAGCTCGTCGAGGCGGCCGACGCCTTCGGCACCCATCCGCGCCGCACCCTGCTGCGCGTGCAGCTGCCGCTCGCCCTGCCCACCATCATGGCGGGCGTCAACCAGGCCATCATGCTGGCGCTGTCCATGGTCGTCATCGCCGGTATGGTCGGCGCCGAGGGTCTGGGCTCCACCGTCTTCCAGGCGATCAGCTCCGTCGATGTGGCCCTCGGCTTCGAGGGCGGTATCGCGGTGGTCATCCTGGCCATGTACCTGGACCGGATGACGAGCGCGCTCAACCAGCGCGTCTCGCCGCTCGGCCGCCGCGCGCTGGCCAAGGAGAAGGCCAAGGCGCTCAGGGGCCTCAAGGTGCTGCACTGGAAGCCCGCGACCTCGGTCGCCATGGTCGGCGTCGTCGTCCTGGCGCTGGTCGCCGGCGGTATGGGCATGTTCGGCGGCGGCGACAACGGACCCAAGGTCTCCGCCGACGTCGGCAAGGGCCAGGCGGTCAACCTCGGGTACATCAACTGGGACGAGGGCGTCGCCTCCACCTTCCTGTGGAAGGAGCTCCTCGAGCAGCGCGGCTTCAAGCCGAAGGTGCAGTCGTACGACGTCGGCGCGCTGTGGACCGGCATGGCCGCCGGCAACATCGACCTGCAGACCGACGCCTGGCTGCCGGCCACCCACGCCCCGTACTGGTCGAAGTACAAGAACAAGCTGGAGAACCTCGGCTCCTGGTACGACAAGACCTCGCTGGAGGTCGCCGTGCCCTCGTACGTCAAGGGTGTGAAGACCCTTGACGACCTGAAGAAGAAGTCCTCCACCTTCAAGAAGAAGATCATCGGCATTGAGCCCGGCGCCGGTGAGATGAAGCTGATGCAGGACAAGGTCATGCCGGGCTACGGCCTGGACAAGGACTACTCCCTGCTCAAGGGCTCCACCGCCGCCATGCTCTCGCAGCTGGACCGCTCCTACGCCAAGAAGGAGCCGATCGCCGTCACCCTGTGGTCCCCGCACTGGGCGTACAACAAGTACAAGCTCACCAAGCTCAAGGACCCCAAGGGCGCCTTCGGCAAGGGCGACCACCTCGACACGATCGCGCGCAAGGGCTTCGCGAAGAAGAACCCGCAGATCGCGAAGTGGATGAAGGACTTCAAGCTGAGCGAGAAGCAGCTCACCAGCCTGGAGTCGGCGATCCAGGACGCGGGCAAGGGCAAGGAGCAGCAGGGCGTGCGCGCCTGGCTGAAGAAGAACCCCGGCGTGGCCAACAAGCTCGCCCCGGTGCCCGGCGCCGAGCAGAAGGGCAAGGACGCCGGCGCCGCGCCCAAGATCGGCTACTTCCCGTGGGACGAGGACATCGCCACCACCTATCTGTGGAAGAACGTGCTGGAGCGGCGCGGCTACAAGCCGGAGATCAAGCAGTACGACGTCGGCTCGATGTTCACCGGCATGAGCGCCGGGCAGGTCGATGTCGAATTCGACGGCTGGCTGCCGGTCGCGCAGAAGCAGTATTGGGACCGCTATAAGAAGAACCTCGTCGATATCGGGGCGTGGTACGACAAGACCTCACTCGAGATCGCGGTGCCTTCCTACGTCAAGAACGTGAAGTCCCTGGCGGACCTCAAGGGGAAGGCCGGGACCTTCAAGGGCAAGATCGTCGGCATTGAGCCGGGCACCGGCGAGATGAAGCTGCTCAAGAGCAATGTCCTCAAGGCGTACGGCCTGGACAAGGAGTACAAGGTCTCCGACGGCTCCTCCCCGGCGATGCTCGCGCAGCTGCAGCGCTCGTACGCCAAGAAGGAGCCGGTCGCCGTCGTCCTGTGGTCCCCGCACTGGGCGTACAACAAGTACAAGCTCACCAAGCTCGCGGACCCGAAGAAGGCATTCGGGGACACCAACCAGCTCCACTCGCTCGGCAACAAGTCCTTCCCGCAGAAGTACCCGGAGTTCCACGGGTGGCTGAAGAAGTGGCATATGAGCGAGAAGGACCTCGCCAGCCTTGAGGCATCCGTCCAGGACGCCGGCAAGGGCAATGAGGAGAAGGGCGTCCAGAAGTGGATGGATGCTCACCCCGGCATCGTCGACAAGATGGCGCCGGTGGCTTCCTGACACCTGGTGAACAACCGCGTACGCGCCGCGGCCCGGAGCATCCGCTCCGGGCCGCGGCGCGTTACGGCCGCTCCGGGCGCCCGCGATGCTCGGCGACGGTGGAATGACAGCGCTCACTCCGGAGTTCCACGGCGACCCTGACGACGGGGCTGTGGCATTCATGCGCGAGTACGCGGCCAAGCACAAGTGCGAGGTTCGAGAGCACCGCAATGGCATCGCGGCCGCTCGCAGGTGCGCCACGTGGATGTCGGCGCGCTCTTCGGCGTCACGCTCGCGCACCGCGGCTGCCAGGTGGACCTGGTCGGCTTCGCGTCCGGGCACTTCACGCACCGGCTGACCCCGGGCGGCTCGGTGCTCCGCGACATCGAGGCGTTCTGCGCGCGGATCGGCGAGGTGGGCCACGGCACGGAGACGGTCGCGGCGCTGCGGGCGGCCTACCGCGGCCATGACCGGGTGGTGATCGTCTCGGATATGCAAGCGTTCGCGGACCTGAGCGGCGGCCGGTCCGTCCCCGTTTCGGAGGCGGTCCCGGCGCGGGTGCCGATGTTCGGCGTCAACACCCCGGGCTACGCGGCTGCGTCGATCGACACCGGGCAGCCCAACCGGTACGAGATCGGCGGCTTCAGCGACAAGCTGTTCACGATGATCGGGCTGCTGTCGCGGGACGGCGGCCGAGACGGCCGGGCCGTATGGCCCTGGGAAGCGCCGTCCGCGGCGGCCTAGAGCCGCTGGAGCGGCGGCCACGCGCCGTACGGTGGAGCGATGAGCCCTCGCACCCCCGTACGGCGCGTGGTGTCCCTCGTGCCCTCCCTCACCGAGGCCGTCGCCGCCACCGCACCCCGGCTGCTGACCGGGGTGACCGACTGGTGCAGCCATCCGCCCGGCCTCGGCGCGGAGCGCATCGGCGGCACCAAGAACCCCGACACCGCCCGGATCGCCGCCCTCGCCCCGGACCTCGTCATCGCCAACGAGGAGGAGAACCGCGCACCCGACCTCGCCGCGCTGCGCGCCGCCGGCCTTGAGGTCATGGTCACCGAAGTACGGACGCTGGAGCAGGCGTTCGCCGAGCTGGAGCGGGTCCTGGTGCACGGCTGCGGGCTGGCTCGGCCCGGCTGGCTGGACGAGGCCGAGGCCGCGTGGGCCGACGTACGGGCCACGGGCCCGGCACGGCACGCCGTCGTACCGGTGTGGCGGCGGCCGTGGATGGTGCTGGGTCGGGACACCTTCGCCGGCGACATCCTGGCCCGCCTGGGCATCCACCATCTCTACCGGGAGCACGCCGAGCGCTACCCCCGTATCCCCCTCGACGAGTTGACGGCGCGGGGCGCGGAGCTGGTCGTGCTGCCCGACGAGCCGTACCGCTTCACGGCCGACGACGGGCCCGAGGCCTTCCCGGGCCTTCCCACAGCCCTCGTCAGCGGCCGCCATCTCACCTGGTACGGCCCCTCGCTGGCCGAGGCGCCCGCCGTACTCGCCGTGGCGCTGTCAGCGGCGTCGTGATGCGGTGACCGCCGGGCGGCGGGGGTGCGAGCAGGGTGCCACGCACCAGGCCCAGCGCCGTACGCGCACCGACCACGGCCCACGCCGCCACCAGGACGGCGTACAGCCCGACCGCCGGCCGGCCGCACGCGTGACACCGGTGTGGCGCGCCGGCGCCGCAGCGCCCGTGACACACGTCCCGACCGGGAAGGTGAACCCCCACCAGGTCGTGCCGAGCCGGGCGGGACGGACAGGCCCGCCCGGCGATTGAGGACCGGGGCCCGGGGCGCGGGAGCCCCGCGGAGCGCACCGGGGCGCCGGGCCCAGCGCCCCGGCGCCCCGGCGCCTCAGCCCTCCACCGCGCAGCACCCGTCGCGCCGCAACTGCCGCCCCACCTCCAGCCAGTGGTCCGCCGACCTCCCGTGCGCCACGGCGGCGCCCGCCGGCTCCGGGAAGGACTCGACCAGTGCGCGCTGTTCGTACGGCACGCCGCCCCGTAGTACGGAGACCGTCCGTACCAGCGAGTCGAAGTCGGTGAAGGGGTCGCCGTCCACGACCGTCAGATCCGCCAGCTTGCCGACCTCCAGGGTGCCCAGATCGCGTTCGGCGCCGAAGGCCCGCGCCGGCAGTACGGTCGCCGTGCGCAGCGCCTCCGCCGGCGACAGCCCGTACCGCTGCAGCGCGCGCAGGCCCATGTGCAGATGCAGCCCCACCGGCACCAGCGGCTGGTCCGTGCCCAGGGCGACCACGCCGCCTCCGGCCAGGATCCGCCGGTAGACGCCGATCTCGGTGCGCAGAGTGGACAGTTGGGCGGGCGTCGGGGGCGTCCTGGCGAGCTGACGTACGAGGGCGGTGTCCCACGGCGGCATGAGCCGGGTGACCCGTTCGTCCTCGGCCAGCGAGGGGTCCGCGCCGACCAGGGGCGAGGCCGTGAACGGCGTGGCGATGAGCCGGAAGTCCGAGGTCGCCGTATAGATCTCCGTCACGTCCTGGAAGGAGTGCCCGGTGGCCGTCGTGGCGTGCCCGTACTCCAGCCGCTGGGTGGCCTGCAGATGGGTGGTCAGGTCCAGTCCGAGCTGGATGCCCGGTGAGCACAGATGGCTGCCGGTACGCACGCCGAGCCGGTCGTGCGCGAAGCGGGCGGCCTCCTCCATGACCCACCCGGGCGCGCGCACATACGTCTTGACGAAGTCCCAGTCGAGCGCGGCGCCACGCGCCAGGGAGCGGCGCAGCCCGTCCCGCGTGCGGTGCGCCCGGCCCATGCTGTACGCGACGCGCGGTCCGTCCAGCAGCTCTCCGGTGGCCAGCAGCCGCGGCCCGGCCAGGGCGCCCGCCGCGACGGCCTCCCGCAGCCGGGCCTGCTCGTACGCGAAGCCGCCGAGGGAGACGGCGGTGGTGATGCCGTAGGCGAGCTGCAGGGCGGTCTGACGGCCGCCGTAGGTGTACTGCCAGGGGTGGGTGTGGGCGTCCCACAACCCGGGGATCACGGTGCGGGCGGAGGCGTCGACGCGGCGCTTCGCGGGCCGCCCGGCGCGGTGCGCCTCCACGGCGGCCACGCGCCCTTCGCGCACCAGGATGTCGACGTCCTCGCGGACCGTACTACCGTCGCCGCTGCCGTCCCAGAACCGCCCCGCGTGGACGACGGTGTCGGCGGGCCGCGGCCGCCGGTGGTCGAGCGGGACGCGCACCGTACGGGCGGTGCCGTGCTCCACGTCCAGCAGCCGTAGCCGGCCCGCCGACAGATACAGGAGGCTGCGGGAGTCCCCGGACCAGGAGGGATGGTCGGCGGGCTCGTCGGTCAGCCGGCGCGCCGCGCCGTCGGGGGTGCCGTCCGCCAGGACCGGCAGCAGCCACAGCGCGGACTCGGCGATGAGCGCCATATGGCGGCCATCGGGGGACCAGACGGGGCCCGAGTCATAGCGGTCGGAGACCGAGGTGTGCGGCGCGACGGCGTGCAGCTTCGCCGCGCCGCTGCTCGCGTCGACGACCCGGATCAGGTTGTAGCCCTCGCGGAACCGCTGGTTCAGCCGATTGCGGTCGCACAGCGCGACATGACGGCCGTCGGGCGACCAGCTCGGCCGGCCGGGCAGCCCGCCGGCGCCCAGCGGCGCGGCCAGCACCCGCTCCGTACCGGCGTCGAGATCGCGTACGACCAGGTTTCCCGACATGTCGACACAGGCGAGCCGCGTGCCGTCCGGGGACAGCGCGGGATGCACCCGGCCGCCGGAGGCCAGCACGGTCTCCTCACCGGAGGCGAGGTCGCGGCGGCGCACGGCGAGCAGCCCGTCGCGGTCGTCGGCGTACACCAGACCGCGCCCGTCGGACGTCCAGGTGGGGGCCAGCAGATACCGGGTGGGGGCGGCCCGTACGACCCGGCGCGGGGCCCGGCCGCCGGAGACGTCCGCGACCCAGAGGGAGTTGAGGGCGGCGAAGGCCACCTTATGGCCGTCGGGGGACAGCGCGGGCAGATGCAGCCCGCGCACCGGCCGCACCCCGGCGCCGTCGAGGTCGTACCGCTTGACGCGGTACCGGGGCCGGTCGACCGGCAGGGTGGCCGAGAACGGGATCTCCTCGCCCGCGGCGGGGGCCTCCGGGCGCACCACCCGGAACCGCCCGGAGACCGTCAGCAGCAGCTCCTCCCGTGACGTCCAGCGGGGCGGCACGGGCTGCACGTCGCCCTCGAGGCCGATGGCTTCGCCGTCCACGACCAGCGTGCAGGAGGCGGCGGGCGCGGCGGTGGTACGCAGATAGGCGAGCCGACCGCCCGGCGACTGGGAGGGCGTCATCACCTGGACACCGGCGGCCGTCTCGGTGTGCTCGACCGTCACCGGTCCGCTGCCGTCGGCCCGTACGGAGGCGACCGTACGGGCGTCCTGCGCGGTCCCGGCGGGCACGGCGCGCACGAACAGCACCCGCCCACCGTCCGGGGACCAGGCGGGGTCGAAGTCCTCCCAGGCGCCGCCCTGGAGCGGTCCGTCCTGGCCGGGGAGACCGGTGAGGCGGATGAGCTCCCCGGTCGCCACCTCGAGCACCCACACCCGGTAGGGACTGCCCGCTATAGGGTCGCCGCCGCGCTCGGAGGCGAAGGCGATCCGGGTGCCGTCGGGCGACCAGGCCGGGCCGCGGTCGTCCCAGGGGCCGTCCGTCCGCTGGCGCAATTCCGAGCCGTCGGGGCGCAGGGTCCACAGATGGAATCCGCCGCCCCGGTAGGCGCATACGGCCAGTAGCTGGCCATCGGGGGAGAAGACCGGCCGGGTGGGCTCCAGATCGGGCGGGGTGAGCTGAACGGCGTCGCCGCCCTTCCGTGCGACCGACCACAGGATGTTCTGGACCTCGGCGATCAGACGGTCGCCGGAGGGGGAGAGCGTCGCGGCGCCGTTGGTGGCGCCGGTAAAGGAGAGCGAGACGCGCCGGGCCTGGGCCTGCGCCCCAGCGGTGGCCACCGCCTCGGCGGGCAGCGCGGTGGCGGCGGTGACGGCGGTGGTAGCGGCGGCGGCCTGCAGAAAGCGACGCCGGGAGAGGGCGGACGGGTCAGAGGTTGCTGATGATGCGTCTGCGGAGTCTGATGCGTCCGATGCGTGTGGGGCGTCAAGAGCGTCCAACGGTCCTCCGGAACACGGGGGTTGCACGATTCAGGAGTTCACAAGCGATACAGCAAGCGCTTGATCGTCACACACCCCTCGGGCCTGGGGTCAACACCGCGTCGTCGATGGCCTTGGCTTGTGCGTCCGGCAAAGGGAGAGTGGGATTCCGTCGCATTCCTTCGCCCAGACCCCTTCACCCCAGGAGGCAGGACGGCATGCCAGCAGGCGGCATCACCTTCCGCACCGACCATCTGCCCACCCCGGACGGCGTGCGCGTCGCGACGTACACCTGGCTGCCGGAGGGCGGCAGTCCGCGCGCGATCGTGCAGATCGCCCATGGCGCCGCCGAACACGCACAGCGCTACGACCGGTTCGCCCGCTTCCTCGGCGGGCACGGCTACGCCGTGGTCGCCTCGGACCACCGGGGCCACGGCGCCACCGCCGCGTCCACCGGCGGCCTCGGGATCGTGGGCGAGGAGGGCGACGCCTGGCGGGCGATCGTCGCGGACCTGCGGGCCGTCAGCGACCGTGCGCGCGCCGACCACCCCGGGCTGCCGCTGGTCCTGCTCGGCCACAGCATGGGCTCGATGCTGGCGCGCGACTGCGCTCAGGAGTACGGCGCGGAGCTGGCCGGGCTGATCCTCTCCGGCACCTTCCGCTCCCTGCCGGGCGCCGAGACCGAGGAGGCGATGGCGCACATCGGACAGGAGATCGAGAAGGGGGGCCGTACCGCCAGGTCGACCTTCACGCCGACGCTCTTCGCCTCGTTCAACGACCCGTACGAGTTCAGGACGGGCTTCGAATGGCTCTCCCGGGACGCGGCCGAAGTGGCGGCGTACGCGGCGGACGAGCGGTGCGGCTTCGCCTTCAGCGCCGGTCTGGCGCTGGACTGGGTGCGCGCCGTCCGCAAGATCAACGACCCACATCAGCAGGCCCGCATCCCGGCCGCCCTCCCGGTACATCTGGCCGTGGGCACCGAGGACCCGTGCAACCAGCGGATGACGCTCGTCTACGAACTCCTCGAGGACTTCCGCTACATCGGCACCCAGGAGCTGAGCTGGAAGGGATACCACGGTGCCCGGCACGAGATCCTCAACGAGACGAACCGGGACGAGGTCCAGGAGGACCTGCTGGCCTGGCTGAAGCAACGTATCTGAAGCCGCCGGCCCGGGGGCGGCTGAAAGGGCGCCGGACCGGGGGGCGGCTGCGGCCCGCTGGGCCGGGGCGGCTGCGCCGGCTGAACGGGGCGGCTGCGGCCCCGTTGGGCCCCGGGGGCGGTCGTGCCGGCTGAGCGGGGGCGCTTGCGGCCCGTTGGGCTGCTGCGGCTGAAGCCCGCCGCCCGGGGGCCCTGGGCCCCGCCGGGCCGGTGCGGTGCGGCTGAAGCTTGCCGGGCCGGGGACGACTGCGCCAGCTGACCGGGAGCGGCTGCGCCAGCTGGACCGGGGCGACTGCTGGCTGTTGGGCTGCTGCGGCTGAAGCCCGCCGCCCGGGGCCCCGCCGGGCCGAGGGCGCCTGCGGCCGGTTGGGCCCGGGGGCGGCTGCGCCAGCTGAACGGGGGGCTGGACCGGGAGCGGCTGCGCCGGCTGGTCCAGTACGCCTGCAACCCGCTGGACCGGGGCGGCTGAAGCCCGCCGGACCTGGGACGGCTGCGGCCCGCCGCCAGGGGCGTACCTGCGGCCGCCGCCCCGGGGCACCTGCGGCCCGCCGCCAGGGGCGCACCTGCGGCCGCCGCCCCGGGGCACCTGCGGCCCGCCGGCCCGAGGGCGGCTCACCCCAGAAGACCGGAGACGCGCTCGCGCAGCGACGCCGGGTCCAGCCCCTGACCGGCGAGATGCTCATCGATCGTGCCGTAGCGGTGCAGCTCGCGACGGCCGATCCCGAGGCCCAGCACCCGGTGCGGGAGATCGGCGAGGGCGTCGTTCGCGGCGGCGGTCGAGGTGCCCGCGAGATACGGCTCGACGAGCACGACATCCGCCGCCGACGCCCTCCCCGTCGACCGCGCCCCCACCGCCGCGCGCAGCGCCCGCTCGTCGAAGGGCCGTACGGTCGTCGCGTACAGCACGGTCACATCCAGCCCGTCGACGGCCGCGAGCACGTTCTCGAGCATCGGCCCGACCGCCGCCACCACCCCGCGGCGCCCCCCCGTACGGTCAGGAAGCGGCCGGGGGCGATGGCGCGCGGCGCGGCGTTGGTGTGCGCTGACAGCCGTACGTACACCCTGTCGTTGTCGGCGGCGGCCGCGTGCCGCAGCAGCGTCTCGGCCTCGTCGGGGTGGCCGGGTACATGGGCGGTCCAGCCGTCGAGCGTGTCCAGCAGGGCGACGTCGCCGGGGGCCATATGGGTGTAGCCGCCGGCGGGCCAGTCGTACGAGCCGGCCGCGCTCACCAGCACACCGCCCACCCCCTGATGCCCGAAGTCCAGCTTCGCTCGAAGGGGCGCTCGACCAGAAAACTGGCGAAGGTGTGCAGGATCGGCCGCATCCCGGTCAGCGCCAGCCCGCCGCCCGCGCCGATCAGCAGCTGCTCGCGGATGCCGACGTTGATCACCCGGTCGGGATGCGCCCGTGCGGCGTCCACGAAGCCGTCCGCGCCGATCTCGGCCAGTACGACAGCCAGCCGCCGATCGTCGTCGAGCAGCCGGGAGGTGACGGAGGCGAAGCGCTCACGCATGGTGTCCATGGGGGAAGAATCCTCTCGAAATGGCGAAAATCAGGCCTTTGGCTCCACCAGGGCGACGACGGCATGCGGCCGTCCCGGGTGTGGCGCGGTGAACGCCTCGTACAGCTCCTCGTGATCACGTCCGTCCACCGTCGCCGCGGACCACCCCCCGGCCTCGAAACGCGAGGCGATACCGCCGGGCCGGCCATGGGTGGCGGAGGCGTTGTCGATCACGATCGTGTGCAGCCGCTCCAGCCCGACGGCGCCCGCGTAGGCGATCGCCTCGTGATTGCTGCCCTCGTCCAGCTCGGCGTCCCCGATCAGCACCCACACCGCCGACCGGGAGAGCCCCTGAGCCCGCAGCCCGAGCGCCGTCCCGGCGGCCAGCGGCAGCCCGTGCCCGAGCGAACCGCTGCCGATCTCGGCGCCCGGCACCAGCGTCCGATCCGGGTGGTGGCCGAGCGGCGAGTCGTACGAGCCGAAGCCCGGCAGCAGCGATTCGGCGAAGAACCCCTTGGCGGCGAGCACGGCGTAGTACGCCATCGGCCCGTGCCCCTTGGAGAGCAGAAACCGATCGCGGTCGGGAGCGTCCACGGTCTCGGGCGAGACCCGCAGTACGCGGTCGTAGAGCACCCAGAGCGCGTCGAGAGTGGAGGTGGCGGCAGGGCCGTGTTTCTCGTCGCCGGTCATCAGGCTCATCAACCGCGGGAGGTCTGCGTACCCGGATGCGCGGCGAACTGCGGTGAAGGTCATGCGGAGAGCCTGCAACCTCAAGCGGACTTGAGGTCAAGCCCTAGGATCACGCCCATGACGTCGGCCTCCGGCCCAACCTCCGGCCTCCTCCCCATCGGCGAGCTGGCGGCCCGCAGCGGCCTGGCCGCCTCCGCCCTGCGCTACTACGAAGAGCTCGGCCTGATCCACTCCGAACGCACCGCCGGCGGCCAACGCCGCTTCGCCCGCGCCACGCTCCGCCGCGTCGCCTTCATCCGCGCCGCCCAGCAGGTCGGCCTCACCCTCGACGAAACCCGCACGGCCCTGGCCCGCCTCCCCGCCGACCGCGCCCCCACCGCCACCCAATGGAACTCCGTCGCCCGCACTTGGACCCGCCGCATCGACCAGCAGATCGCCGACCTCGAACGCCTGAAGCGCTAGCTCGCCGGCTGTATCGGCTGCGGCTGCCTCTCCCTGCGCACCTGCTCCCTCTACAACCCCTTGGACACCGCCTCCACCCACGGCCCCGGAGCTCGCTATCTCCTCGGCAACGAACCGCCACCGCCCGCACACCCAGAGTGATCACCCGAGCCCACCCCCAGGGCGGAAGCGACCACCCCCTGAAGTGCGGTATTGTTCTCGTGCGCGGTCGGCAAGGGTGAAGCCCGAGCCGAAGAAGCACCGGGACGTGGCGCAGCTTGGTAGCGCACTTGACTGGGGGTCAAGGGGTCGCAGGTTCAAATCCTGTCGTCCCGACCAGCGTTTTCGCAGGTCGGAGGCCGTTTCCGCGGGTAGCGGGGGCGGCCTTAACCGTTTCCGGGCTGGGAGCAAGTGGGAGCCCTCTGGGAGCCCTCGTGCTCCCACCTCGCAGACGTGTCAACGGTGTCCGATTCGTCCGTCACCCGATCCGGTACACCTACAGCGCCGTACCGCGCCCCTGCGCGCCGTCGTCAACCGTAGGCCCCTGGCGTCACCCCATTGATTTCGGATGCTCTGTGCATCGAGAGGCATAAGGCCCCTTGTCGGCTCCCGACCCCCTTTCGGGGTGGGAGCACGGAGCCGCGCTCCCCATGCGACAGGGGAACGGGGGGCTGCTGGTGATCTCTCCGGGCCGGTTTCCGCAGGCGGTGGGCACGCGGGCATCCTGGTCGCCGTAGGCGGCCTGCACCAAGGAGCGGTAAAGCCCCTTGGCGTTTGCCGGCAGATGGGGCACTCCCAGGGCGCGAGCGCCGTATCCAGCTCCGAAGCGCCGTAGGGAGACAGTTCGCAGAGGCCCCGCCGGAAGAAAAAGTGTGCCAAGTAGACTAGAGCAGCACCCGGAAGCCCCTGCGCTTGCCGAATACCTCGTCCGCGCAGGTCACGCGGCATGTTTGTATTCGTGGAGGATGCCGCCAATGAAGCTTCCCCTTGTGACTGGACACCTGGAGACTGGGACATGAGGTTCCAGAGGAAGTAGTGCCAGGTGGGAAGTCAGTACTCCAAGCGGTAGATGTCGGTCGCCGGCGGCGTTCACGAGTTCGCTGATCTGTTCGCGGCTGGACGTCCTGCGGGAAGCCGGCCCGGGTCGCGGTTGCTGGACATGGTGGGGTACCTCGCAGTTGCCGCAGACCTGCGGTGCCGTCGCCCGGCACCAGCTCCAGGAGATCGTGGTGCACACTTACGACGCCCAGGTCGCCCTGGGCACGCCGCAGCCGCTGGCGGACGAGGTGGCACTCGACGGTGTCGACGAGTTCCTCTCCACCTGCTGCGCAATGACGGGCGCCTGGCCGCACAAGCCCGCTGCCGTCGATTACCACGCCACCGAGGGCCGCTCCTGGCGCCTCTGGCTTTTCCGCCGACGGCGCACGGGCTGCCCGCCTCCCCACGCCCGGGACCATGCCCGCCACCGCTGCCGGCGAGGACCTGGCGGCGGCCGACGCCTCCGCCCGGGGCACGGCCGGTGCGCTGGTCCTCGCCCTGTACGGCCATATTCCGGTGGACTCCCTGCAACTCGGCGGCGACCGAGGTCTCTTCAACCGGCTCATAGCCCGGGACCCGGATGAGCAGGACGTGACGATGCGCCACCCCGTGTGCCCCAAGAGCACGCCTCCCGCGAACGGCTGCAGCCATGCCGTGGTGCCCCTCGGGTGCCGCTGACCGCGATCTTCGGCCAGGTTCCCCCGGACGCCTCGGGCCGCCTCGCCGGAGCGCGCGACGCTCTCAGCGGTGCGGCGCGCCGACGGCAAGAGCGCTGCGTGAGCACGATGTGCAGGATGCTGACGGGCCGTCAAGCAGGCGCTGACTGAGGCGCGGTCGCGTTCACCGTCCGCACCGCACGCGAGTCGGCGCGCAGCCCCAGCGCCCCGAACACCGCGCCGAGCACCGCCCACAGCAGGGTCTGGGCAGCCAGGGACTGCAGGCGGAAGTCCCAGACCAGTGTCGCCGGCACCGTCACCGCGTCCGGATTGTCAGGCAAGGTGAACAAGACGGCCAGGATCGCCAGGAGCGTGCAGGCCACCGCCACGTGCCGGCGTGGTGCCGATCGGTCGGCCAGGCGTCGGCCGACCTGCCAGGCCAACAGGACGCCCAAGACCCCGATCACCACCGCGGCCAGCCACACCAACTGCCGGTCGCGAACCGTTCCCGAGTCCCCCACGCCGGGCGGGCTGGCCGGGTAGCGAAGGCCGGGCAGCAACGAGAGCGCCACAAACCCTGCTCCAGCCAGGCTCATGGCGCGCGGCCACGACCCGACGGCCGGATCGGAGCGCCGATGCACCAGGGCGTACGCCACACCGAAGAGGGCGCCGAGGGCCACCCCGGCAATGACCGCGGTGACGACCAGCCCGAAATGTTGGGCACCCCGGGAGAACAGTTCCTCATGGTGGTGCACGACGGCTACCGTCGCATCCTGCCCATGGTGGTGCTGCTGCGCTCCTTGGCTTTGTTCTTCCAGGCGGACCGCACGATCCATCAGAGGCTCGGCGAGCAGGAGTGAGAACAGGCCGGTGGCAAGGCCCGCCAGTGCACCGGCGGCCAGCCCGCGCCGCAGAAAGGGAAGGACAGTGGACATGGCTGCAGGCCCCGATCAGTGGCAGGGGGCACCGAGGAGGTGCCGGCCGTCGTGCGTGAATTCGTGCAGGTAGTCGCCCGTCGCCGAGACGAGTGAGCCGTCGTCGATGAACACCGCGTAGAGGGCGAGCAGCGCGACGATCACCGCAGCTCCGGCGATGAGCCAGTCCCGGGTGAGGTCGGTGGCATCGGTGAGGATCTCCGAACTGGTCTGCTGCGCCGTGTGCAGGGACATCTGTACCTCCTTCACGGGGCTCCCAGGCCCCGTATGGATCCGTTTCGTGCTTTCTCCGTCAGCCGGTGCATTCCGGCCACCGTGAGCAGTCGCCCGGCCTCGCGATCCGGATGGTGACGTTCGCGAGGCCCGGGGTCGCTGCTTGGCTTGCCGGTCTGAGGTCCGGTGCTGGTCTTTCCGGGCTGCTTCGGCGGCTGCCGCAGGCGTCAGGAGACGTGCGCGGGGGCGAGCCTGAGGACGCTCGGGGACGATGCGGTTTCGTGATGGGGGCGGCGGGTGGGGCGCTGTGCGATGTCGGTGGCCAGGCTGAAGATGCGTTCGACCAGGTCGGGGTTGCGCCACTGGTGGCAGTCGAGGAAGTCCAGCCACTGGGCCGGCGGGATGACCTGCGTGCCGGAGTAGTCCAGTTCACGCCAGGTCACGGCGAGTTCCATGAGCTCGAGGACTGCGCCGGGGTCACTGTCCACGCTGAGCAGGCTGTCGTGGTGGGTGCGGAGCGAGCGGCTGAAGGCGCATCGCTTCGGGCATGGCTGCCAGTCGTCGGCGCGGGACATCCCGGTGTGCCGTGGCATGTGGTGCTCCTCGGTCAAGAGTGCGGCTCGGTCAGTCGGTGGGCGGCCCGCAGAGTCGGCTCGGGGCCGGACCCGACTGAGTGAAAGCTGATTCTTGGCTTCGGTGTTGCACGCGGATTGCAGCGCCGTGCAACGCCCCTCAACGTACTGACGCAGTGATGACGATGTCCGTCGCCACAGTCCTGGCAAGCCCTACCGGGAGGCTGCAACGGCGCGGGCCGGGGCAGCCGTGCGTCAGCCTGCGTGCGTGGTCAGGCGGGGAGGTTCCGCCTCGGGACCGGCCGGCGGCGTCCCGCTGGTGATGCGGGTGCCGGAGCCCGTTTCGCGCAGCAGCCAGGTGGTCCGCTCGAGGTGAACGTCCTCGGCCTCCCGGGGGCGACGGCCACGAGCGTGTGGGGAACGGATCGCCTGTACAGCGACGCCGCCGGCCGCCCGGCCATGACGAGAAGAACGCGCTCGCGAAACCCGGCAGGCACGGCGGGCAGGACGTGCTCTCCCGCGGTCGTCACCGCGTGCCAGCCCCACGTCGCCCCGTCCGAGTCGACGCCGTCGCCACGGCCGTCCGGCCGGTCACGCCCCATCTGCGGGACCGGCTACCGCGTTACGGGCTTGCGGGTTGGGGTCTTGTGATGAGGATGGCTTGGGTGCTGGTGCGGGTGGGTTGGGGCCAGGCATGGTGTTCAGCCCGTTTGAGCCGGTAGTTGGACATCTTGCGTTTCACGACTCGGGGCTGGCTGCGCAGGCGTCGGGCGGGCAGGAGTCGTTCCAGGAGGTCCTGCTGGAGCATCACCAAGGCTCTGAACAGGAGGTCAGGGGGAAAAGCTGCCCGGCGTGACAGTCACACTGCGGCGGGCAGAGCGCAGGGTTTCGGTGAAGGAGACCCGATCGGGGTCCAGGCCACGGGTGGCGGCCGTTCTCAGCATGAGTTCGCGCAGGGCGTGGTGGACCAGCAGATGTGCCCAGATCTGCTGACAGACGCCATCGGGGGTTTTGCTGCTGAGGACGACGCGGGCGCCGCGCTGATGGGTCTTGATCTCGGCGAAGACGGACTCGATCTCCCAGCGTTCGCGGTAGAGAGCGGCCAACTGCCGGGCCGGATGGCGTCGGGCGTCCAGCAGGGTGGTCACCAGCCGGTAGCCGTCAGCTGCACCCTCACTGCCCTGGCCCTTGAGCTGGTAGGCCAAGACCCGGACAGTGACCGGCTCATCCCGGGCAGGGCCGCTGCTTGCCCGGATCTGTGAGAGCCATGACCCGTCACGTAACTGCTTGATCACCGGCAGGACGCGGTTGGCGGGCACCCGCCACAGCAGATCAGCGCCGGTGGCGGTGAATGCCCGCCACAACGGGACACCGAGGAACTCACGGTCGGCCAGGACGAGCTGGCCCGGGCCGGCCGAACGGGGCAGGCGGCCGACCAGGGTGACTTCCCCGGTGCGGCAGCCGGCGAGTTCCGCGTCCAGCACCGCATGGCTGCCCGTCTCCACCAAAGCAGCCATCCGCACCTGGGGAAACGCGCTCCTGCCCGACCCTCGGCCGCTGCCCGGACGTCCGAAGGCGGCCTCGTTGGCTTCGGTGTCCGCGACATCCCAGCAGGTCCCGTCCACCGCCAGCAGCCGTAAGCCCCGCCAGAACGCACCGGGTGTCGCCTCGGTAGCCATGGGTTTGGCTGTCGCGGCGAACAGCACACGCAAGGGCTCGCAGCCCAGCCGCTGCCGGGCCTGTCAATCCCCCCGATTCGTGGAGACCTTCCTATGCAGCCAGCTCTTCGGTGAAGCTGGCCCGGCAGCCCCTGGCCTCGCAGACCCTCCACCAGGTGCCGCATCACTTCCAGATACGGAGCCGGAGAGAACAGCGCCAGCCCCAGCACGAAGTACACCACCAGCCGTGCGGGAAGCAGCCGTTTGCGTTGTTCAGCACACCCGCAAGCGGCTACCACCCGATCCACCAACCCCGGTGGATACACCCAGGTCAACAGCCCCAGACCCGATAACTCAGACACATTCGTAGACACCCGAACCACCCCCGGTACCACCACCGAGCAGCCTACGCGCGCCATCTAAAACAACGGCATGACTCTGTTGGTGATCTTTCAGGCCTGTGCGGTGGCGGTGCAGAGGGCGTGGAAACGTGTTGATCGGCGGCGGGTGGTCGTCGGTTCGGCAATCCAGTCGGCGACGCGGGTGAGATTGCAGGCCAATGCGGTCAGGACGTGCTGGACGTGGGTTCTGGCGAGGCCGCGGTAGCGGGATCGGCGCAGGCCGCAGGCACGGACGTTCTGGGAGAGGGTGGCCTCGATGCCGGCCCGGATCGCGTAGCGCCGCTGCCAGTCCTCGGTCTGAGGTGCCCTGAAGTTTCCGGACAGGGGCCCGCGTAGGGTTATGAACGTCCGGAAAGAGAGAGAAGTGCCACCCAGATACTCCCAGCAGTTCAA
>NZ_JBEXFG010000018.1:0-127863 GCF_040606675.1 Streptomyces sp. NPDC005393
ACGACGTGGGGGAAGCCGGCGAGCTGGAAAGCGCTGGCGCGGGCGGGGGCCGGCCGGCCGCCGACCGGTGGGGTCGGCGGCCGGTGCGGTCAGTAGCGGTAGTGGTCGGGCTTGTACGGGCCCTCGACCGGGACGCCGATGTATGCCGCCTGCTCCGGCCGGAGCGTGGTCAGCTTGACGCCGAGGGCGTCCAGGTGCAGCCGGGCGACCTTCTCGTCCAGGTGCTTGGGGAGCACATAGACGTCCGTCGGGTAGGACTCCGGCTTGGTGAAGAGCTCGATCTGCGCGATGGTCTGGTTCGCGAAGGAGTTGGACATCACGAACGAGGGGTGACCGGTGGCGTTGCCCAGGTTCAGCAGCCGGCCCTCGGAGAGCACGATGATCTTCTTGCCTTCGGGGAAGGTCCAGGTGTGGACCTGCGGCTTGACCTCGTCCTTCACGATGCCCGGGATGGCGGCGAGGCCGGCCATGTCGATCTCATTGTCGAAGTGGCCGATGTTCCCGACGATTGCCTGGTGCTTCATCCTGGCCATGTCGGAGGCCATGATGATGTCCTTGTTGCCGGTCGTGGTGATGAAGATGTCGGCGGTCTCCACCACGTCGTCCAGGGTGGCGACCTGGTAGCCGTCCATCGCCGCCTGGAGCGCGCAGATCGGGTCGATCTCGGTGACGATGACCCGGGCGCCCTGGCCGCGCAGCGACTCGGCGCAGCCCTTGCCCACGTCGCCGTAGCCGCAGACGACCGCGACCTTGCCGCCGATCAGCACGTCGGTGGCGCGGTTGATGCCGTCCACCAGGGAGTGGCGGCAGCCGTACTTGTTGTCGAACTTCGACTTCGTCACCGCGTCGTTGACGTTGATCGCCGGGAAGAGCAGCGAGCCGTCCCGGTGCATCTCGTAGAGGCGGTGGACGCCGGTGGTGGTCTCCTCGGTGACACCGCGGATCTCCGAGGCGAGCTGCGTCCACTTGCGCGGGTTCTCGGCGATGGTGCGGTTCAGCAGCTCAAGGATGACGCGGTGCTCGTCGTTCTCGGCGGTGGCCACGTCAGGGGCGGCGCCGGCCTTCTCGTACTCGACGCCCTTGTGGACGAGGAGGGTGGCGTCGCCACCGTCGTCCAGGATCATGTTGGGGCCGCCGGTGGCGGTGCCCGGCCAGGTCAGCGCCTGCTCCGTGCACCACCAGTACTCCTCCAGGGTCTCGCCCTTCCAGGCGAAGACCGGGACGCCCTGCGGGTTCTCCGGGGTGCCGTTCGGGCCGACGGCGATCGCGGCGGCCGCGTGGTCCTGGGTGGAGAAGATGTTGCAGGACGCCCACCGGACCTGGGCGCCGAGGGAGACCAGGGTCTCGATCAGAACCGCGGTCTGCACCGTCATGTGCAGCGAGCCGGTGATACGGGCGCCGGCCAGCGGCTGGGAGTCGGCGAACTCCTTACGGATCGCCATCAGGCCGGGCATCTCGTGCTCGGCGAGGGTGATCTCCTTGCGGCCGAAGGCAGCCAGGGAGAGGTCGGCGACCTTGAAGTCCTGACCGGAGACGGCTGTCGTCATGGGTGCTGCTCCTCATCGATCGTGTTGCGAGCGAGAGTGGTTTCGGCTGGGCATACGAGGCAAGCGGGGCAGGTCATGCCGTCCAGCGGACACACCTGTCCCGTCCTCGCACTGCGCAGTCCGTCCGGGGCCCTCTCTCCCTCGGCCGGTCCACGGGACGGACCGCCCGACCGCCATCAGCAGCGACGTCTGGCTCGGTCACGAATCTACACCGATCGGCGCAGTGATCCCCAGCCCGGAGGGGGTCTCTTCGGCCGCGATCGCGGGGCGAGGGGTGTGCCGGCCCGTGTAACCGGGCGCTTTGATCCCGTCCGCATCTATTGCAGGATGCCGCGAGCGCGGGGACGCTTGCACATTCCCGCGCCCGCTCAACGCGTTGTGAAGGAGAACCACGTGACCAGTCCAGCCGATCCCCCGGGTGGTGCGGGGGCCAGCGGAGCAGGGCTCAAGCTGCTCGCGGTGACCGCCTGTCCGACGGGCATCGCCCACACCTATATGGCCGCTGAGAAGCTGGCTCAGGCCGCGGCGTCGCTCGGCCACAGCATGAAGGTGGAGACGCAAGGCTCGATCGGGGCTGAGAATGTACTGTCTGACAACGATGTCAGGCAGGCCGACGGCATCATCATCGCCGCCGACAAGGACGTCGACCGCAGCCGGTTCCTCGGCAAGAAGGTGCTTGTCGTCGGAGTCGCCGAGGGCATCCACCACCCCGAGCGGCTGATCGAGCAGGTGCGGAGCGCACCGGTGTACGGGGGCGACGGCCGCGGCTCGGACCGCGGAGCGGCGACCGCTTCCGGCGGCGGTAAGGGGCGCAGCGTCACCTACAAGGCGCTCATGAACGGCGTCTCGTACATGATTCCGTTCGTCGTGGTCGGCGGTCTGCTGATCGCGGTCTCGCTCGCGCTGGGCGGCGATACGACGTCCAAGGGAATCGTCATCCCCGACGACTCCTTCTGGAAGACGGTCAACGACATCGGCGCCATCGGCTTCCAGCTGATGATCCCGGCGCTGTCCGGCTATATCGCCTACGCGATCGCCGACCGGCCCGCGCTGGTGCCCGGCATGGTGGGCGGCTGGATCGCGGCCCATGGCGAGCTGTACGACAGCGAGGCGGGCGCCGGGTTCATCGGCGCGATCGTCACCGGCTTCCTCGCCGGCTATCTGGTGTTGGGGATCAAGAAGGTCAAGGTCCCCGCGTTCGTGCAGCCGATCATGCCGATCATCGTGATCCCGATCGTGGCGACCTCGGTGCTCGGTCTCTTCTTCATCTCTGTGCTCGGCGCGCCGATCTCCTGGGTGTTCGAGCACCTCACCGACTGGCTCGGCGGGCTGACCGGGACCAGTGCGGCGCTGCTCGGCATCGTCCTCGGGCTGATGATCGCGTTCGACATGGGCGGTCCGGTCAACAAGACGGCGTTTCTCTTCGGCGCCGGGCTGGTGTCCAAGAACCCGGAGGTCATGGGGGCGTGCGCGGCGGCCATTCCGGTTCCGCCGCTCGGCCAGGGGCTGGCCACGCTCATCCGCCGCCGGATGTTCGACGACCAGGAGCGGGAGACCGGGCTCGCGGCGCTCTTCATGGGCTTCTTCGGCATCACCGAGGGGGCGATTCCGTTCGCCGCGGCGCGCCCGGCACGGGTCATCCCGGCGAACATGCTCGGCGGCGCGGTCGCCGGTGCGATAGCCGGGCTCGCGTCGGTCGAGGACAGCGTGCCGCACGGCGGGCCGATCGTCGCGGTGCTCGGGGCGATCAACGGCGTGCCGATGTTCTTTGTCGCCGTGCTCGTCGGTACGGCGGTGACCGGGCTGGTGACGGTCGCGCTGATGTCGGTCGGCAGTGGCGGCGGCGAGGCCCCGGCGGAGGCCGGAGCGGCCGCCGAGGTGCCCGTGGCGGTGCCGGAGCCGGTGCCGGAGCCGGTGCCGGCGGGAGTGGCGAGCGGCGGCGGTACGGGCGGTGCGAGCCGTACTACGGAGGCCACGGCCCCTGCCCGTACGGCCCCTGCCCAGGCGGAGGCCGCGCCCCAGGCCGCACCCGAGTCCGCGCCCGGGGCGGACGAGGTGCTGTCCGGCTATCTCACCGAGCAGACCGTCACGGAGCGGCTGGCGGCGGACGACAAGGACGCCGCGATCCGCGAGATGGCCGAGCTGCTGGCCACCACCGGCAAGGTCACGGATGTGGCGGAGCTGGTGCGGACGGCGTTCGCCCGGGAGGCCCAGGGCACCACCGGGCTGGGCGAGGAGATCGCGATCCCGCACGCCAAGACGGACGCGGTGACCGCGCCGGTCGTCGGCTTCGCACGCTCCCCCGAGGGCATCGAGTGGGGCGCGCCGGACGGGACCAAGGCGCGGCTGATCTTCATGATCTCGGTGCCGGAGGCCGCCGCGGGCGATGAGCATCTGCGGATCCTGGCGCTGCTGTCGCGCACGCTGATGGCCGCCGAGTTCCGGGAGCGCCTGCTGAGCGCTCCGGACACGGCGGCGATCCTGCGGGTGCTCGGCGAGATCCAGTAGCCCCGCGGTAGCCGGGCGGTGGCGAAACGGCGTCGGCCTTCATGATCCGTGTGTGGTCATGAAGGCCGACGCCGGCTTCGTGTCAGGCGGAGGAGGAGGACGTCCGGAGGATGTCCGGCTCCAGATAGATCACCCGGGCGATCGGCACCGCCTCGCGGATCCGCGCCTCCGCCGCGTCGATCGCGCGGGCGACCTCCGCCGCCGCGTCATCGTGCTGCACCGCGATCTTGGCGGCGACCAGCAGCTCCTCGGGGCCGAGGTGGAGCGTCCGCATATGGATCAGGTCGGTGACCGTCTCACCGTCCACGATCGCCTCACGGATCTTGGCGACCTGGTCGACATCGGCCGCCTCGCCCAGCAGCAGCGACTTCGTCTCCGCCGCGAGGACCAGCGCGATCAGCACCAGCAGGGCGCCGATGCAGATGGTGCCGATGCCGTCCCAGACGCCGTCGCCGGTCAGCAGCGCCATGCCGACGCCGCCGAGCGCCAGCACCAGACCGACCAGCGCGCCGAAGTCCTCCAGGAGGACGACGGGCAGCTCGGGGGCCTTGGCCCGGCGGACGAACTGCGCCCAGGTCAGCTCGGCGCGGATCTCGTTGGACTCCCTGATGGCCGTACGGAAGGAGAAGCCCTCGGCGATGATCGCGAAGATGAGCACACCCACCGGCCAGTACCAGTGCTCCAGCTCATGCGGGTGCTTGATCTTCTCGTAGCCCTCGTACAGCGCGAAGACGCCACCGATGGTGAACAGCACGATGGAGACGAGGAAGCCGTAGATATAGCGCTCACGGCCGTAGCCGAAGGGATGCTCGGGGGTCGCCTCGCGCTTGGCCTTCTTGCCGCCGAGCAGCAGCAGTCCCTGGTTGCCGGAGTCGGCAATCGAGTGCACGCCTTCGGCGAGCATCGACGACGAGCCGCTGAAGGCGAACGCCACGAACTTGGCTACGGCGATGGCCAGGTTCGCGCCCAGCGCGGCAACGATCGCCTTGGTTCCGCCTGATGCACTCATATGTGCCGAATGTCCCTTCCGCTTTCTGGCAGCTTTGCTTGTGCTTTACTGCGCACGGCGGGCCATTGTTCCAGCCCCGTTCCAGCCCCTCGCACAGGCCGTACCTCAGGCCACCAATGTGGCCCGGAACACCGTGCCCTCGCCCGTCAGCGCGGCACCCTCGCCCGCCGGGACGAAGGCCGACTCCCCGCACGCCAGCCGCAGTTCCCCGCCGTCGTCCCCGGCGCCGCGCAGCGTGACCGTGCCCGAGGCGCACAGCAGGATCTGCGGGGTGGCGGCGGGCAGCGGGCGCGGCTCGGCGCCCTGGGCCAGGACGTACCGCGAGAGCCGGAACTCATCGATCGGGGTGGCGTAGAGCTCCTCCCCGGAGGAGTCCGCCTCCGGCCGTAGTACGGCGGGCGCGTCGGCCTCGAAGCGCACGACGCGCAGCAGTTCGGGGACGTCGACATGCTTGGGGGTCAGACCGCAGCGCAGCACATTGTCGGAGTTGGCCATGATCTCGACACCCAGCCCGTCGAGGTAGGCGTGCGGGACGCCGGCGCCCAGATAGAGCGCCTCACCGGGCTGCAGCCGTACGAAGTTGAGCAGCATCGCCGCGATCACCCCGGGGTCGCCCGGGTAGTGCCGCGCGATGGAGGCGTATGCCGCGTATGCCGGGGCGTGCGGGCCGTCGAGTGCGCTGAGCCGCTCGGCGGCGGCAGCGGCCTGATGCACGGTCTCGGCCATGGCCTCGGGGTCGGCCGTCAGTACCGCGGTCAGCACCTCGCGCAGCGCGTGCGACTCCGGGTGCGCGTGCAGGATGTCGACGTACGGCTTGAGCGAGTCGACCTCCAGGGCGGCCAGCAGCGCGGCGGCCTCGCCCGGGTCGCGGAAGCCGCACAGCCCGTCGAAGGGCGTGAGCGCGCATATCAGCTCGGGCTTGTGGTTGGCGTCCTTGTAGTTGCGGTGCGGGGCGTCCGCCGGAACGCCGCGCCCCTCCTCGTCCGCGAAGCCCTCCTTCGCCTGGTCCAGGTCCGGATGCACCTGGAGCGACAGCGGCGAGGCGGCGGCCAGCACCTTCAGCAGGAACGGCAGCCGCGGCCCGAAGTGCCGTACGGCCCCTGGGCCGAGCTCGCGCTCGGGGTCGGCGGCGATCACCTCGGAGAGCGCGACGGCGCCCTCGCCCCGGTCCACCCGGGACGGCGCCCCGGGGTGCGCCCCCATCCACATCTCGGCCTGCGGCTCACCGGTCGGCCGGACACCCAGCAGCTCGGGGATAGCGGTGGTGGAGCCCCAGGCGTAGGGGCGCACGGTGTTGACGAGGCGGTCCATGCGGTGCGGTTCCTGACTGTACGGACGAAGAGACGAACGAGCGTCTGCGGTTCACGGGCTCAAGTTCTATCCGCCGAAGCGAGCGCCAGGTAAACGGCGGCGAAATCCGTGATGGCGAGAAGCTCCGCCGCGCCCTCCAGGGAGCTGCTGCCCTCGGCCGGTTCGAGCTCGCTGAACGCCGTGTCATGGGCGAGCGCCAGCTCCCGGGCGGTCGGCACGGCCGAGACGGAGCCCACCGGCTCCTCGTGGAGCAGCACGATCCGGGCCCGTAGCGCCTCGGGCTCCTCCACCCGGTCGCGGAAGAAGTCATCGGGGTCCGCCCCGCCCGCGAACGCCCCCGTAAGCAGCGAGCCGTGCGCGGCCAGCGCCCCGGGGAGCTCGGAGGCCAGCGCGGGACGCCCGGCGAGCGCCGCGAGCAGCCCCGCGAAGCGCCGTCCGACCGCCGCCGCGACCGGCCCCTCGGTCCACAGCAGCGGAAGCGCCCCGGCGAGCTCGGCCGCGAGCGTCTTGGCGGGGTTGGTGTAGGTGGCGATGGCCGGGCCACAGCGCTCGGCTACCTGGTCGAGCCGGTCGGCCACCTGCTGCAGCGCGGTGGGCGGCGCGGAGACCAGGCCGATCCGGTCGACGAGCATCAGCAGCGGGGTGAGCAGGGCCCAGACCGTGCCGGGCAGGGCGGGGCCGGTCACCTCGTCGGGCGCGGTGCCCGGCGGCTCGATGTGCTGCGGGACGGACGGGGCGTCATGGAGGGCGGAGGGCTCGTCCAGGGCGCCCTCGGCGGCGGTGTCCTGGAGGGCGCCTTCGCCGGGTGTGTGCCGAGGGGGGGTGTACGGGTGGGCGGTGTGCGGCCCTGTGCCGTACGGCCCCGCTTCGTCCGGGGCCGTGGCCAGCGGAACCAGCAGACCGCGCACCTGTGCGACCGCGTCGGTCAGCGGCGAGTTCCCCGGGGCGACCGCGACGATCGCGCAGCCCCGGCGGTACGCCTGCTCGGCCAGGAGCGGAAGGCCCGGCTCCGTACCGTCCGGCGTCACGATGACCAGCAGGTCCAGCGGGCCCGCCCAACCGGGCAGCGCCCAGCGCAGCGCGCCCGGCGCGGGTGCGACGCCCGTGGGCGGGATCAGGCTGACCGGGCAGTTGCCGCCGCCGAGCGCGCCGAGCAGGTCCGCGGTGCAGCTTCCGGCCGCCCCCGGGCCCGCGACCAGTACGGCGCGCGGCCGCCCGTCCGGCTTGAGGTCGGCTATACCCGCCTCGGCTGCGTGCCGGGCGGCGGTACGGACCCGGGCACCGGATTCCGCGGCCCCGCGAAGCAGCCCGCGGGTGTCCGCGCGGGCCAGGGCCTCAGGGGCGTCGAGGAGGGATTCGTCGAGCATGGTGCTTCGGCCTCCGATTCGCCGTGGTGGGGCGGTTCGCGCGAGGGCTGCGCGGGGACTGGGCGCCGTCGGGCCGCCGGTCAGGCGGGGCGGCGCGCCTCATCGACGAGCAGCACCGGGATGCCGTCCCGGACGGGGTACGCGAGGCCGCACCCCTCGCCCGTGCACACCAGCTCGGGGGTCTCCGCGGCCTGCTCCTCGCGCAGCGGGGCGTGGCACGCCGGGCAGGCGAGGATCTCCAGAAGACCGGCTTCGAGCGGCATGGGGTGTCCCTTCGGGTATGGGTCCAACCGGATACGACTCCGGCGTGGTCAGCGTACCGCCGGGGGCGGGGGCGGCGCCGGTGGCTCCGCCGGGTGGTCGGTGCGCTGGGTGGTCGGTGCGCCGGGTGCCGGTGCGCTGGGTGCCGGTGCGCTGGGTGCCGGTGCGCTGGGTGCCGGTGCCTGTGCGGGTGGTCGGGTGCCATCGGGTGCTCCCCCGCCCCTGGGGCTCCGCCCCAGCCCCCGCCGGGACTCCGCCCCGGACCCCGTTTCGGGGGCTCCGCCCCCGCACCCCCGCTCCTCAAACGCCGGAGAGGCTGGATTTGGGGCTGCGGCCCCGGACCCCGCTCCCCCACACCCGACGGGGCCAGGCTCAGGGCTGCGGGGGCAAGCCGGACACCTGCGGTGGGTCGAGGCCGGGTGTAGGGCCCCGCACGGACCCGATCCGAAGGCTGCACCCTCGCACCCCCGCACATCAAACGCCGGAAGGGCCGGGTGTCCGGGGCCCGCCCCGGACCCGACCCGGGGGGGCTGCACCACCGCACCCCCGGACCCCCGCACCTCAAACGCCGGAGAGGCTGGATTTGGGGCTGCGGCCCCGGACCCCGCTCCCCCACACCCGACGGGGCCGGGCTCGGGGCTGCGGGGGCAAGCCGGGCACCTGCGGTGGGTTGAGGCCGGGTGTAGGGCCCCGCACGGACCCGATCCGAGGGCTGCACCCTCGCACTCCCGCACCTCAAACGCCGGAAGGGCCGCGTGTCCGGGGCCCGCCCCGGACCCGACCCGGGGAGCTGCACCCCCGGACCCCCGCAGCGCAAACGCACAAGGGGCCGGGTGTGGGACCAGCCCCGGGGCCCAACGCCCCAACACCTGACGAGGTCGGGTCCGCGGCTGCGGCCCGGGCTTCGCTGCTCAGACGGCCGACGGGCCAGGGTCCGGGGGCGGAGCCCCCGGACCGCGAAGCAGCGCCGCGCGCCGCGTAAGGGTCAGGCGCGGACGATGGCGAGGGCCTCGTCGCGGACCTTGGCCACCGTCTCGGGGTCGCGCGCCTCCACGTTCAGGCGGAGCAGCGGCTCGGTGTTGGAGGGGCGGAGGTTGAACCACCAGTCGGCGCTGGTGACCGTCAGGCCGTCCAGCTCGTCCAGCGCGATGCCCTCGTCCTTACGGCCCTCGTACGCCGCCTTGACGGCCTCCATGCGCCCGGTCTGGTCGTCGACGGTGCTGTTGATCTCGCCGGAGGCGGCGTACCGGTCGTACTGCGCGACCAGCTGCGACAGCGGGCCGTCCTGGCCGCCGAGCGCGGCCAGGACGTGCAGGGCGGCCAGCATGCCGGTGTCGGCGTTCCAGAAGTCGCGGAAGTAGTAGTGCGCGGAGTGCTCGCCGCCGAAGATCGCGCCGGTGTGGGCCATCTCGGCCTTGATGAAGGAGTGGCCCACCCGGGTGCGGACGGGGGTGCCGCCGTTCTCCTTGACGACCTCAGGGACGGACCACGAGGTGATGCAGTTGTGGATGACCGTGCCGCCCGGGTGCTTGGCCAGCTCGCGTGCGGCGACCAGGGCGGTGATGGCGGACGGGGTCACCGGCTCGCCGCGCTCATCGACGACGAAGCAGCGGTCGGCGTCGCCGTCGAAGGCGAGCCCGATGTCGGCGCCGATCTCCCGGACCCGGGCCTGGAGGTCGACGATGTTCTTGGGGTCGAGCGGGTTGGCCTCGTGGTTGGGGAAGGTGCCGTCCAGCTCGAAGAAGAGGGCGTCCAGCTCCAGGGGGAGCCCCTCGAAGACGGTGGGGACGGTGTGGCCGCCCATGCCGTTGCCCGCGTCCACGACGACCTTGAGGGGCCGGATGTCGGTCAGGTCGACGAGCGAGCGCAGATGGGCGGCGTAGTCGTCGAGGGTTTCCCGCTGGGTGATGGTGCCGGGGTCGGCCGCGGGCTCGGGCGCGCCGGATTCGGCCCACTCCTCGACCAGGGCGCGGATCTCGGCCAGCCCGGTGTCCTGGCCGACGGGGGCGGCGCCCGCGCGGCACATCTTGATGCCGTTGTACTGCGCGGGGTTGTGGCTGGCGGTGAACATCGCGCCGGGCAGACCGAGATGTCCGCTGGCGAAGTAGAGCTGATCGGTCGAGCAGAGTCCGATCTCGGTCACATCGACGCCGAGCGAGGCCGCCCCGCGTGCGAAGGCCCCGGACAGACTGGGGGAGGAGGGGCGCATGTCATGGCCGACGACGATCGCGTCCGCGCCGGTCGCCCGGGCGAAGGCGGCGCCGAACAGCTCGGAGAGTGGCTCGTCCCACTGATCCGGGACCACACCGCGCACGTCGTACGCCTTCACGATCTGCGACAAGTCGGGCACAGCCAACCCCTTCTGGAGGTCCTGGTAGAGGTCTCTACGGACCTCAGAACCTACCCGCAGGACGTGGGCGGGAACTGTGAGGCCCGTCGCGCGGCACGCTTCGCGGCAGCATCCAGCCGAGCAGGAAGGACGACTGCGCGACGACGATGAGACACCTCACCAGCAACAGGGCGAGGCTCCATGGCAGCACCTTGCGCAACAAGTCCCCCTCGCGCCCCTTGAGGCCCACCGCCCCGCAGGCGGTCGTGAGGTTCCACGGGGAGATCATCTTGTGCCCTGTCAGCAAGTGATCAGAGGCTGGGGGCACCTCCCAGCGGTAGCTGGGGGCGAGCTGAAGGGGCGCGCCGCCGGCGAGCCTCCGTCGACCCGGCGAGTGAGCCAAGGGGCGCAATGCCGTCGAGCCTCAAGTGGGACCACCGGCTGGGGGCACCTCCCAGCGGTAGCTGGGGGCGAGCCGAAGGGGCGCGCCGCTGTCGAAAGGGAGAGCGCGCGGAGGCCCCGAGGAACGAGGGGTCGAGCACGGTCGACCGTCGACAGTGGCTGGAGCGCCCCGGAGGCGAACCGAGCCCCAAAAAAAGGGGGGCCGGCAAAGTGCGTCAGGAGTCGGGCGAGCGCAGGACGCGCAGATGGCCGCGGCGGGCAACCTCCCGGGGGTCGGCCTCCCGGCCGCTCTGCCCCGCGCCGGATCCCGGGCCCCCTGCTCCGCCCGCCGCCCCGGCCGCGCGCTCCTGCGGACGGGCGGCCTCGCGCACCGCGTTGGCAAGCGCTTCCAGATCGTCGCTGCTGGGCCGGGCCGGGCCGGTGTCGATGGCGAGCCGGACGACGTCCCAGCCACGCGGGGCGGTCAGCCGCTCCGAGTGTTCCGAACACAGGTCGTAGCAGTGCGGCTCGGCGTAGGTGGCGAGCGGCCCGAGAACGGCGGTCGAGTCCGCATAGACGTACGTCAGCGTCGCGACGGCGGGGCGGCCGCAGGCGGTGCGCGAACAGCGACGTACAGGGCTCACGACGTTGGACGGTACCGCACTCTTGAGCGGGCCGCGACGACTCTCCACCAGCTCACTCCGCCGTGTCGTCCCGGTTCGCCCCGTGTACCCGATACGTGAACTTCCCCGCTGACCAGCGCGGACTTCCGGACGGGCGAAAAGCGCCGATGGCGATTTCGGTCAGCAGTCGAACCGAGAGGCGTCATCCTGGGCCAGGGAAGCGGCTCAAGAGACATCCGTTTATGAACGTAAGGGTGGCCGGAATGTTCATTTGGCGACATCGACCACGGCTGTCCGGTAAGCGCGTGGCGGTGGCCGGTCGACGGCTACCCTCGTGAGTGATGACCAGGCCCGTACCACCCCACCAGTCCGAACCGCGCCCCCGTCGTCGCGATCGGCACGGACGAGGTATGCGCGGCCCGATCGCGCCACCCCAGGTTCCGCTGTCGATCAGTCGTGCGGAGTCCTTCGTGGATCTGGTCCAGGACTCCGCCGAGCGGCTGGAAAGACGCTGGCCCCAGCTGTCGGGGGTCGACTTCACCGTGCTCGAGGTGCCGACGTCGGATCTCGGCGGCGGCCCCGGCGCGGGCACCGGCCCGGACGCACACGGCGGGCCGGACGGATGGGACGGCGAGTCCGTACCGCTCGGGCGCTTCATCGCGGCCCGCGGGGAGGCGCCGGACCGGATCGTGATCTACCGGCGCCCGGTGGAAATCCGGGCGAAGAACCGGGACGAGCGGGCGATGCTGGTGCACGAGGTCGTGGTCGAGCAGGTCGCGGAGCTGCTGGGGCTGGCCCCGGAGTCCGTGGACCCGCGGTACGGCCAGGAATAGAGCACCCCGGGTACGCCTGCGCCGGACGGGCTGGATGGTCCAGCCCGCCCGGCGATGAGGACAGACCCATCGGACGCCCGGGGGCTCGGGGCGCGGAGGCGCGGGGCTGGAGCCTGTCCGGTGGGTCGAGTGTTCTGAGCACGGCGGAGAGTTGCTTGTCGCCGGGGGTCTGCAGCCCCCCGGCAGTGTGAGCCGTCAGTCAGCTCAGCCGGGCATCGGCGTAGACGACCATCGCGTCGCGCTGGTAGACGGCCAGCCCGTCGGCGATCTTGTCGTAGTTCGCACGGATCTGCGGGTCGTCGACGTAGGTCTGGCCCAGTCCCTTGTACGCGGCCGCGTTCGGGGTCCAGAACCGGCAGACGCCCTGGTAGTGGGCGTCCACTTCGGCCTGCACCGCAGGATCGGGAACCGGCGTGCCGGCCACCATGAACTCCGCAATACGGATCATCTGTGCCGTCACCTCACGCTGCCACTGCTCCTGGTCCTCGGCGGTCATCGTCTCGATGGCCTGCCGGGACTGCTCCCACGCCTTCGGCCACCGCTCGCGCACCTCGGCCTCGGCGGAGGAGGGCTCGAATCCCTCGAACAGGTTCTCCGGCCTGTTGATCTTTGCCATGTCGTTGTTGTCCTTGCCTTCCTCCAGTTCGGCGATGGTCCGCCCGACCGTGCGCACCAGCGTCTCCAGCCGGTCACGCTCCCTGAGTAGCCGCCGGTGGTGCTCGCGCAGCACAGTCACCTGATCGACCTGGCTGTCCAGAACCGCCTGGATCTCGCGCAGTCCCAGATCCAGCTCCCGCATCAGCAGGATCTGCTGCAGCCGCAGCAGATCTGCCTCCTCGTAGCAGCGGTGCCCGTTACTTCCGATCCACGCAGGCGGCAGCAGACCGATCTCGTCGTAATGCCGCAGCGTCCGGGACGTCACCCCGGACATCCGGGCCACATCCGCGATCGACCAGGCCATTGCCGTGCCTCCCATCGCCAGGCCGGTCTCTCCGGCCACACCGACGACCGTAGGAGTTGACGCAGCGGAAACCGCAAGCCGGAACCGGCGTCCGGATCGCGCCCCACTTGATTACATTCCGTGAACCATTACAGCGGTGTCCGGTGACTTGCGCTCGCAGCCACAGACGCACCGCTGCGGCGGTGACGGACCTGACGCCGCCGCAGGTAACGGCGGTTACGACGCGACGAATACGCCTTGTCGGCGCTCAGGCAGTCGGGACGGGTACGCGGACGCCCGCCGGTCAGTCTGGGCACACGCAACCGTTCCAGAACGGGGATCATCTGCGGGCCGTCACCCCACTGGCCCGGCGTGACCAACAGGGCCAGCGGGCGGCGACCGCCCTCACTGGTCAGGTGAATCTTCGTCGTCAGCCCGCCCCGGGAACGCCCCAGGGCCTCATTGGGCGGTGCCACGCGGGGCGCCTCCGCTTGCCTGGGACTCGCGGGGAACGCTTGCGGGCACCAGCCGCATGCTGGTGAGCACGGCAGACGGTCGAATCCACACCGACCATGGACCAGTCGATCCGTCCCTCCGCATCGGCATTGGCCAGAAGGGCCCGCAGGACACCTAGTCGTCGTTGAGCAGGGACAGCTCCTGGTCCGCCTCGGGGACCACGACCGTGCCCCGGTCGTCCGGCAGCGGCTGGATGGTGAACATCGGGATCCCGCCCTGCGGCAGCGCCAGCATCCGGGAGGCGTGCACCGGGCCGCCCGAGAGCCGCTCGACCGTCACCGCGTACTGGCCCTTGCCCGAGGCCGGGCGCGGCGGTGGCATGGCCATGCTGGTGCCGCCCTTGACCTCATAGGTCTTGCTGACGGGGCTCCCGCCGTCGCTGCCCGCCGAGGCGGTGACCCGCACCTTCGCGGTCGCGCCCGGCGCCACGAGGGAGAGCGTCGAACCCTTGGCGCGGTTGTCGGCCGCGGTGGCGCTGCGGTCGATCCGGCCGGTGGCGGGGATGAAGGCCGTCTCCTGGTCGCTCCCCTCGCCCCGGGTGACCCGTAGTGCCGCCACCACGGGCGTGGCCGCGCCCTCGCCGCCCTCGGGGGTGAGCAGCAGCGAACCCGGTTCGCCCTTGGTCACGTCGCCGAGGTCTATCGCGGTCGTCATCCCGCTCTTGATGTGCAGCGACTCATGTCCGGCCGGGGTGATGGAGCTGGTCGGCCCGGCGAGCCGCACCTTGAGGTCCGCGTCGTTGGAGCCGGGAGCGAAGACGACCAGGCGCGCCGAGGTCGCGTCGGCCGGGATACCGGGGAGCGCGACGCTGGTCGAGGGTGCGGCGGAGGCGGGCAGCCAGTCGCTGCCGAGCTTCTGGTCGACGGCCTGGACCGCCGCGCCGACCCGGCCGGTGCGGGCCGTCACATGGAGCGAGACATTGGCGACCCGCTGATCGGTGAGGGTGGAGAGCAGCACGGGGACGGTGGAACGGGCCGGGACCGTGATCGACTCGTCGGTCGCGGACTTGAGCCGGCCGCTCGGGCCGTACAGCTTGAGGTCCACCTCGGCCGCGCTGTCGTCCGGGTTGGTCAGATGGACGAAGTCCTGGCGGTCCTGGTCGGTACTGGCGCCGGGGAACCAGAAGTCGGTGTCGGGCGCCGTGCACGCGGTGCCGAGGAGGCCGCGTCCGCTGCCCGCGTCGATCCTGGTGGTCTGCTGGACGGCCCAGCCGGGCGCGAGAGGGCCGTCGGCGGTGCCGATGAGCGCGGGGGCGTCCGAGCGGTCCGTGTCGGTCGTGACGGGCTTTCCGGGCGCCTTGAGGGGCAGGACGGGCTTGTCGTCGCCCTGCGACGCCTGGCCGCCCTTCTTGCCGCCGGACCCGGCGTCCGGCGCCGATACCTCGTCAGGAGGGCTCTGCGCGGGCAGGAGTTCGGCGGTCCCGCTCTTGCCGCCCGCGCCCGCCCGCTTGGGGGTGTAGGCGGTGTAGGTGGTGCTGCTCACCTCTGAGGAGGACGGTGCCGGGCACAGCAGCGTGGAGCGCTGGACGGGCAGCCGGGTGGCCGCCTTCGTCGCCGGGCCCGCGTCGTCCGGCGAACCCCCGGTGAGGGACGCCACGCCGGTGACGGCGGCCAGCGCCGTCGCGGCGCCGATCAGGGACAGGGTGGTGCGGTTCATCGCTGCTGCTCGCTCCCGTCGCGGCGGTCCTCGGGGTCGGTGCCGTCGTACGTCGTGTCGCCCTGCGGGGGGTACGTGCCGTCGGCGTAGGGCCGCTGCTGGTCGTAGCCGTACGGATCGGCGTACTGGCCGCCCGCGTACGGGTCCGCCGGGTACTGGCCGTCCTGGCCGTCCTGGCCGTCCTGGTACGGGGCCGGATAGCCGGCGCCCTGATAGCCGCCCTGGTAGTCACCGGCCGGATACTGCCCGCCGGGGTAGTGGCCCGCGTACTCCCCGCCCTGGTACTGCTCTCCCTGATCCTGGTACTGCTCTCCCTGATACGGGCCGCCCGGGTACTGGCCGTATCCGGCGTCGGCGTACGTCTGCGCGTCCCACTGTTGCCCGTACTGATGCTGATGCGGCACCGCCGCGTACGGATCCAATCCGGCCGTCTGGTCGGCGTACGGGTCCGCCACCATGGGCGGCTCGGCCGGCGGCGCGGGGACGCCCGCGGCCATACCGCCCGCGTCCGGGTCCATGTCCGCACCCGCGTCCGGCGCCTGCCCGGCGTCGGCCTCGGCCTGCGCGCCCTGTGCCTCGGCGGCGGCCCGCAGCCGCCGCGCCCGGCGTCCGTCGCCCGCCAGATCCTCGGCGGTGACGGCCGCGGCGGCGGTGACCTCCGCGTCCGGCAGATCGTCGTCGACATGGCGGCGGCGCCCCGGCAGCGCGAGCACCAGCAGGACGACCGCGAGCAGCCCCTGCGCCCACACCCACGCGGTGTGCGTCATCGGCGTCTCGTAGGTGAGGTCCAAACGGCCGCCGGAGGCCGGGAGTTCGAAGCCCTGCGCCCAGCCGTCGACCGTCGTCGCCTTCAGCGGCTTGCCGTCGAGCGTGGCCTGCCAGTCGGGGGCGGACCTGTCGGCGATCCGCAGCACGCGCCCCGCCGCCCCGTCCGGGACGGTGGTGTGCGCCTCGACGGGACCGGCCGCCACATGCACCGGCTTGGCCGTGGCACCCGCCGAGCCAGCCCCGGACGCCGCCGGGACGATCGAGACCCGCGAGACCCGCTGGTCGACCCGCCACAGCACCCCGCCGTGCTCACGGCTGAGCTGGGTGAGACCCGGCGTCGCGTTCAGCACGCGCTCCATCTCGCGCGGCGCGCCCTTCTGCACGTACACATAGCGCACCGCGTAGCCGCCGAGCTGACCGGTCTGGTCGGCGCCGGAGCCCGCGATCAGATTCGCCACCACGTCGTCGAGCCGGGTGTCGTCGCCGCCCGCCGCCGCGAGTTCGCCGTCGCCGAGCCGGGCGCCGGAGCCGCGCACCAGGGCGTAGTCGGCGCGGGCACCGCTGCTGCCGCCGCCGAGCACCAGCGTGCGGGCCTGGTCCTCCGTGGCGCTCTCCGCCGCCACGAACGCCGGGACCTGCGAGGGGTCGCGCCGCTCGACCGGCCCGTCCGCCCCGCTCACCATCCAGCTGACGGCGGCGTACAGCGGGGCCGCGGCCGCGGCGAGGGCGATGAGCAGCGCGACCGGCTGGCGCCAGCCGAAGCTCTGCGTCGCCACGCGTTCGCGCGCGTCCTCGGCGCCGACCAGGGCGGCGGTCAGCAGCGCCAGGCCGTAGACGAGGGTCGCCGGCCCGGCCCAGCCGGAGCCGCCCGCGAGCGCCGCGAAGAGGAAGCCGGTGAGCGCCACGACCCAGGCCGTACGGACCACCAGCTGACGCTCGCCGCGCATCAGGGCGGCGAGCGCGGCCAGGACGAAGCCGAGCAGCAGCAGCGTGCCGCCGCCCTTGGGGCCGCCGGGGCTGAGCGCGAGCAGGTCCAGGGCGGACGCGGAGCCGGTGCCCTTGTCGAGCCCGGCCTCCTTGAGGAAGCGGGCGGGGTCGGTGAGGAGGCCGAGCGACCAGGGGGCGAGGACCACCACCGGGGTGACGAGCGCGATCAGGAACCGCACTCCGTACCCCGCCAGCTGCTCGGTGCCGCTCTCCCTGAAGCGCAGCGCGAGCACGCCGACGCCCAGGACGAGCGCGATCGGCCAGACGACCGGCGTGAAGGCCATGGTGAACGTCAGCAGCAGCGCATACGCCCACGCCGCGCGCCAGCCCGGGAGCCTCCTGCTCCCGTCGGCCCTGAAGCCCCCGGCAGCCGCTGCCGCGCGTGCCATCAGCGGCAGTAGTACGGCGAGCACGGCGGTGCCAAGACGTCCGCCCGCGAGCGCGCCGGTCGCCGCCGGCAGGAAGGCGTACGCGACGCTCCCCCAGGCACGCAGCAGCCGGGACTCGACCAGTGGCCGGGAGGCGAAGTACGCGATGAACCCGGCCAGCGGCACCGAGCAGACCAGCAGCAGGGTCAGGGTGAAGCCCGTGGAGCCCAGGAAGACCGTCGACAGCGCGGCGAGGGCGGCGAGATAGGGCGGCGCGGTCTGCGTTCCGCCGGTGCCGACCGGATGCCAGCCGTTCGCATAGCTCGCCCACAGGCCGGAGACGTCGGCGGGCGCGGGCAGCAGATCGCCGCCCGCCAGTGCGCCGCTGCCGAGCAGATCCCGGCAGGCGACCAGCGAGACCAGCAGCAGTACGGCGAAGAGCATCGGCCCCGGCTTGCGCGCGATCCGCTTGAGCCGGGCGAACTGCTCGACCTCCAGGAAGTCGGCGTCGTCGTCGCCGGGCCCGGACTCCACCGCTCCATGGCGCCCGCCGGAGGACAGCTCGGGCTCCGAACGGCCGCCGATATTGCTGGCGATCTGCTCCGCCGTCGCCCTTACGGTCGCACCGGGCGGCGGGAAGAGCGGGCGCAGTTCGCTCGCCTCCACCGCGGGACGGCCTCTGCGCTTGCGCGCGGCGAGGATCCGCTCGGGCCGCAGCAGCGTGCCGAACAGCCCCGCGACCTCGTCCAGCGCCTGCCCCGGCACCTTGCCCACCAGATAGGCGAGGGTGCGCAGCAGCGTGCCGAACACGAGCCGCAGCATCACATACAGCAGCAGGGCGCCCCGGGCGTTGACCAGCAGGGTATAGGCGGCACCGGCCTTGTCGACGCGGTGCGGGTTGGCGACCGAGCGCCCCACGCAGTCGATGGGCCGCCGCTCGCGCGCGGACGCCTCCGCATGCCGTAGTACGGCGTCCGGCGCGACCAGCACCTGATGGCCGGACGCCTGGGCTCGCCAGCACAGATCGACGTCGTCACGCATCAGGGGCAGCTTCGGGTCGAAGCCGCCCAGCTGCTCCCACACATCGCGGCGCACCAGCATGCCGGCGCTCGACACCGACAGCACCGGCCGCACCTGGTCGTGCTGGCCCTGGTCCTGTTCGCGCCGCTCCAGCCCGGTCCAGCGGCGGCCGCTGCGGGCGATGCTGACGCCGACCTCGAGCAGCTGCCTGCCGTCGTACCAGCCGCGCAGCTTGGGGCCGATGATCGCGGCCTGGCGATTGGCGGTCAGCTCGGCGTCGGCGACCCGCAGGAGTTCGGCGAGCGCGTCCGGTGCGGGCGCGCAGTCGTCGTGCAGCAGCCACAGCCACTGGATCGGCTCGCCGTACGGAAGCTCCGGCATGTCGTAGGCGTCATCGCGCCAGGTGCGGTTGACGGGGTCCCAGCCGCTGGGGCGTTTGAGGTACGTGAGCTCCTCGGGGCCCAGCGCCGGGGCGGTGCGGACCGCCTCGGCGACGGCTGTACCGAAGCCGCTGCGGCGCGCCAGGTGCAGCACTCGCTCCTCGCCGAGGGCCTCGGTGAGCAGCCGGGCGGAGTCATCGGCGCTGCCGGTGTCGGCGGCGATGACGTTTTGGACGGGGCGCTCCTGGCCGAGCAGACCGGACAGCGCGTCCGGCAGCCAGCGGGCGCCGTCGTGGGCGACCAGCACGGCGGTCACGACATGGCGCGGGTACTCCGGCGGGTCCGGGGGAGCGGACGCGGCTGGCTGAGCCTGGGCAAACGCGGCGGTGGCGGCCGGATATTGGGCCGCCGGGTGGCTGTGCACGGACATCGAGGTACGGGCCCCGGTTCGCTGGACTGCGGTGGACGCGCGCGCCCCACGGGGGCGTTGGTACGTCTCGGACGGGCCCCCACACTAACGGCTGCGTACGCGGCCGGTCCGCCTCCCGTCGCCAAGGGCGCGGGAGGCGGACCGGTCGCGGTGACTCGCTCTGCCGTGAGCTGTGTGGATATGTCAGACGGCGGCCTTCTTCAGCCTGCGGCGCTCGCGCTCCGACAGACCGCCCCAGATGCCGAAGCGTTCGTCATTGGCGAGGGCGTACTCGAGGCACTCGGAGCGGACCTCACAGGCGAGGCAGACCTTCTTCGCCTCACGCGTGGATCCCCCCTTCTCCGGGAAGAACGATTCGGGATCGGTCTGGGCGCACAGCGCGCGCTCCTGCCAACCGAGCTCCTCGTCCGCCTCTTCGACCAGCAGTTGCTGGAACAACTCGGTCATGTGCGCCCCTCGTCTGTCTTTGCGTCCCCGTGCCTGTGCCGTCGGTGCGTCGGCAGAACGACACGAGTGAAATTACAAGTGCGCCGATCCGGGCCAGTCAAGCCGAGATCTGCTATTGGGCCTCTTATTCACTCTGCGGAACCAAGGCTGCGCGGTAAGTGTTCAAATCGGCCTAAACGAGACACCTTCCCCGTCCGCCACACCCGGCCCCTTCTCTTCCTCATCGAAGAGGACGCCATGAGCGCCGGTCCCGTTGCGTGGTGACGGCGGGTGGTGCGCCATCTCTCCGACCTAACGCGCGCACAAACCTTTCTGCCCGTACCGCAACCGGAAGAGGTGAAACATTGCCGCCAAAGCGGAGATCAAGTTGACAGGGAGGCAACGGCCCGGGTCTCCTTGTCCACATGTCAGTGACCCACGCGCCCGAGCCGACCCGTGCCCACGGGTTCCGCTGCGCTGTGCAGGCTCGCTGTCGCTGTTCCAGCTGTTGATGCCCCCGAGCTCCAGCCATCTCTGCGCCATTCCCGCACCTTTTCCGCCGAGGAACCACGCATATGAACAGCGACGTCCAGATCGCCGGTGACCCGCTCGCCATCCCGCATCTGCTGCCGCCCGTACCCGCACACCCCACCACCGTCTCCGCCTTCGCCGGCCTGGCCCGCACCATCGCGGCCGACCGCGACGGCTGGGTGCCCCTCGTCCAGTACGACGCCACCAGCCGCTGGTACCACCGGCTGCGCACCGGCCCCGGCTATGAGGTCTGGCTGCTCAGCTGGGTGCCCGGCCAGGGCAGCGGGGCCCATGACCACGGGCGCTCCTCCGGCGTCCTCACCGTGCTCCAGGGCGAGCTGACCGAGCGCGTGGGGCGGGGCGGCGAGGCGCGGGGCGGCGCGCGGCAGGGCGGTATGCGGCACGCGCTGCGCGCCGGCGCACAGCGCGTCTTCGCGCCCGGCTATGTCCACGACGTCGTCAACGAGTCGCTCGAACCGGCCGTCAGCCTGCACATCTACTTCCCCGGGTTGACCGAGATGCCGCTGCACCACACCCAGAACGCCGATCCGGCCACCGCGGACGCCCTCGATGTCCTCGGCGGCTGAGCCGCCCCGAACGTCCTCGATGTCCTAGGCGGCTGACAGACTGTCCCCCATGCGCATTGTGGTTCTGGCAGGCGGCATCGGCGGCGCCCGTTTTCTCCGCGGTCTCAAGTCGGCGGCTCCCGACGCCGACATCACCGTCATCGGGAACACCGGCGACGACATCCATCTCTTCGGCCTCAAGGTCTGCCCCGACCTCGACACCGTGATGTACACCCTCGGCGGTGGCATCCACGAGGACCAGGGCTGGGGCCGGGCCGACGAGACCTTCGCCGTCAAGGAGGAGCTGGCGGCGTACGGCGTCGGGCCCGAGTGGTTCGGCCTCGGCGACCGCGACTTCGCCACGCATATCGTCCGCACCCAGATGATCGGCGCCGGCTATACGCTGAGCGCCGTTACCGAGGCCCTGTGCGCCCGGTGGCAGCCGGGCGTGCGGCTGCTGCCGATGACGGACGACCGCGTCGAGACGCATGTGCTCATCGACGACCCTGAGGGCGATGGCCGCAAGGCCGTCCACTTCCAGGAGTACTGGGTGCGGCTGCGCGCCTCCATGCCCGCCCACGCCGTCGTCCCCGTCGGCGCGGACCAGGCCAAGCCGGCGCCCGGCGTCCTCGAAGCCATCGCCGACGCCGACGTCGTCCTCTTCCCGCCGTCCAACCCCGTCGTCAGCATCGGCACGATCCTCGCCGTGCCGGGCGTGCGCGAGACCATCGCCGACGCCGGGATCCCGGTCGTCGGCCTCTCCCCCATCGTCGGCGACGCGCCCGTGCGCGGCATGGCCGACAAGGTCCTCGCCGCCGTCGGCGTCGAATCCACCGCCGCGGCCGTCGCCCGGCACTACGGCTCCGGGCTGCTCGACGGCTGGCTCGTCGACACCGTCGACGCGGGCTCGGTCGACGAGGTCGAGGAGGCCGGAATCCGCTGCCGGGCCATTCCGCTGATGATGACCGACCCCGAGGCCACGGCCCGGATGGCCGCTGAGGCGCTGGCCCTGGCCGAGGAGGTACGGGCATGAGCGAAGTCCCCTCGTACCGGGTCTGGGCCCTCCCCGGCATGCCCGAGGTGCGGCCCGGCGACGACCTCGCCAAGCTCATCGCCGACGCCGCGACCTCCGGCGGTCTGCCGGGGCTCGCCCACGGCGATGTGCTGCTGGTCACCTCGAAGATCGTCAGCAAGGCCGAGGGCCGCATCGTCGAGGCCACCGACCGCGAGGCCGCCATAGACGCCGAGGCGGTGCGGGTCGTCGCGCGGCGCGGGCGGACCCGGATCGTCGAGACCCGCCACGGCCTGGTCATGGCCGCCGCCGGAGTCGACGCCTCCAACACCCCCGCCGGCACCGTGCTCTTGCTCCCCGAGGACCCCGACGCCTCCGCGCGGCGGATCCGCACCGGGCTGCGGGACGCGCTCGGCGTCGACATCGGCGTCATCGTCACCGACACCTTCGGGCGCCCCTGGCGGACCGGCGTGACCGACGTCGCCATCGGGGCGGCGGGCGTCCGGGTCCTCGACGATCTGCGGGGCGGGGCCGACGCCCACGGCAACCCACTGAGCGCCACCATCGTCGCCACCGCCGATGAGCTGGCCGCCGCCGGTGATCTGGTCAAGGGCAAGGCCGACGGGCTGCCGGTGGCTGTGCTGCGCGGGCTGCCGCATGTGGTGACGTACGACGAGCGGTCCGGCGCGCTGGCCGACGGGCCGTCCGGCGGGGGTGCCGCCCCCGACGAGGGTGCGCCCGACGAGGGTGCGCGGGCCCTGGTGCGCGGCGCCGCCGACGACATGTTCCGGCTGGGGACCTCCGAGGCCGTACGGGAGGCCGTCACCCTGCGCCGTACGGTGCGGGAGTTCACCGACGAGCCCGTGGACGGCGCGGCCGTCCGGCGCGCCGTCGCCGCCGCCGTCACCGCGCCGGCGCCGCACCACACGACGCCGTGGCGCTTTGTGCTGCTGGAGTCCGCCGATGCGCGGACGCGGCTGCTCGACGCGATGCGGGACGCGTGGATCGCCGACCTGCGGGGTGACGGCTTCTCGGAGGAGAGCGTCGCCAAGCGGGTACGGCGCGGCGACGTCCTGCGCAAGGCGCCCTACCTGGTCGTGCCGTGCCTGGTCGCGGACGGGACCCATACGTACCCGGACCCGCGGCGGAACGCGGCGGAGCGCGAGATGTTCGTGGTCGCGGCGGGGGCCGGCGTGCAGAACCTGCTGGTCGCGCTGGCGGGTGAGGGATTGGGGTCGGCGTGGGTGTCGTCGACCATGTTCTGCCGGCCGGTGGTGCGTGAGGTGCTGGGCCTGCCGGACGACTGGGACCCGATGGGGGCGGTCGCCGTAGGCCGTCCGGCCGCGCCGCCGGCGGCGCGGCCGGAGCGGGGGGTGGAGTGGTTCGTGGTGGTGCGGTAGTGGTGCGGTAGTGGTGCGGGGCGCGTATGGGCGAGGTGCGCGCCGGAGGTGGGGGCGCGCGTTGTGCGAGGCGGGGGTGCGGGTGCGCGGGGTGGTGAGTGCGGGTTCCGGGGCGGGTGCGGGTGCGGGTTCCGGGGCGGGTGCGCGGGGGGTGCGGGTGCGGGTTCCGGGGCAGGTGCGCGGGGTGGTGGGTGCGGGTTCCGGGGCGGGTGCGGGTGCGGGTTGCGTGGGTGGTGGGTGCCGGGTGCGGGGCCTCCGGGGCGGGGGCCCTGGACCGTATATTTACGGCGCCGGCGGCCGGAAGCGTTGGGTTGGCCGGAGATTGGCGCCACAAATACACGTCAGCGTCCAGGACCCCCACCCCTGCACCCCCGCCCCCTCCCGCCTCGTCGCCGACCCCGACCCGGTGGCCCGGCCTCCGGCCCGGTCAGCAGTCGGCCCGGGTGGTGGCGGGGGTGGGCGCACCCCCACCCCCTCCCGCCTCGTCGCCCAGCCCGGCGCGGTGGCCCGGCCTCCGGCCCGGTCGGCAGTCGGCCCGGGTGGTGGCGGGGGTGGGCGCACTCCCGCCCCCTCCCGCCTCGTCGCCCACCCCGGCCCGGTAACCCGGCCTCCGGCCCGGTGACCCGGCCCCTGCCCGGTCAGCAGTCGGCCCGGGTGGTGGCGGGGGCCCCGGCCCGGTGACCCGGCTTCCGGCCCGGTCAGCAGTCGGCCGGGTGGTGGTGGGGGTGGGCGCGCCTCCGTCCCCTCCCGCCTCGTCGCCCAGCCCGGCCCGGTGACCGGCCTCCGGCCCGGTCAGCAATCGGCCCCGGTGGTGGCGGGGGTGGGCGCACCCCCACCCCCTCCCGCCTCGTCGCCCAGCCCGGCCCGGTAGGCCCTGCCGCGCCCGGTCAGTGGTCGGTGGTCCGCCCCGTGTGGGTGGGGGCCCGTACGGGGCGAACGAGGGGGCGGAGCCACGTCGTTTCGGGAGTGAGGTGGGTCGTAGGGTGGCGGAGTGTTGGTGAGCCGTACCTGGAGTCCCTCCGGGCCCTTCGACCTCGTGCGCAGTCTGGGCGTACTGCAGCGCGGGCCCGGGGATCCGGCGTTTCAGGTCGGCGGGGACGGGGTGTTCTGGCGGGCGAGCCGGACGCCGGCCGGGCCCGGGACCATCCGTATCGCCCGCAGCGGCACCGACATTGAGGCCCGCGCCTGGGGGCCCGGCGCGGAGTGGCTGATCGACGGGCTACCCGCCCTCCTCGGCGCGGACGACGATCCCTCCGCCTTCACCCCGCGCCACCGCCTCGTCCACGAGGCACACCGCCGTCACCCCGGTCTCCGCCTCATACGCACCGGCCTGGTCCTGGAATCCCTGATCCCCTCGATCCTGGAGCAGAAGGTCACGGCCGACGAGGCGTACCGCGCCTGGCGGTTGCTGCTCCGGCGGCATGGCGAGCCCGCGCCGGGTCCGGTCGAGCGGATGCGGGTGATGCCCGATCCCCGTACCTGGGCGCTGATCCCGTCGTGGGAGTGGCACCGGGCAGGTGTCGACACCAAGCGCTCATCGACGATCCTGCGGGCGGTCCGGGTCGCCCGGCGGCTGGAGGAGGCCGCGGCCATGGATCTCGCCGCCGCCTCAGCCCGCCTCCAGCTCATCCCCGGTATCGGGCCCTGGACGGCGGCGGAGACCCTCCAGCGCAGCAATGGCACCCCTGACGCGATCACGGTCGGCGATCTGCATCTGCCGCGCATCATCGGCTACGCGCTCACCGGCGTGCACGGTTCGGACGACGAGACGATGCTCGAACTCCTGGCCCCCTACGCGGGCCAGCGCCACCGGGCGGCCCGTCTGATCCTGCTGTCCGGCCGCACCCCACCCCGCCGCGCACCGCGCTTCTCAGTCAGGGACTTCCGCGCGATGTAGTCATCACTCCCTCATCCCCGCGACGGGAGCCGGCCACCGCCGACGGGGTCACTCCCCCCACCGGGTGGACCGCTGGGGGCTCGGGGACGGACGGGAGGGGGCGGGGTGCTCCCATCCCCACCTCCACCAGGCCGACCGCTGACCGGCCCGGGGGACTGGCCCACCAGGCCGGAGGTGGGGGAATGGAAGGGGGCCGGGGCGCTCCCACCACCACCAAGCGGACCGCTGGCCGGGCCTACCGGGCCAGGGCAGCGGCGAAGCGGGAGGGGGTTGGGGGTGCTCCCACCCCCGCCACCCCCGGGCGCCCGCTGACCGGGCAAGGGCCGGGTCACCGGGCCGGAGGCCGGGCCACCAGGCCGGGCTGGGCGACGAGGCGGGAGGGGGCGGGGGCGCGCCCACCCCCACCACCACCCGGGCCGACTGCCGACCGGGCCGGAGGCCGGGCCACCGGGCCGGAGGTTGGGCCACCGGGCCGGGGTCGGCGACGAGGCGGGAGGGGGCGGGGGTGCAGGGGTGGGGGTCCTGGACGCTGACGTGTATTTGTGGCGCCAATCTCCGGTCAACTCAACGCTTCCGGCCGCCGGCGCCGTAAATATACGGTCCAGGGCCCCCGCCCCGGAGGCCCCGCACCCGGCACCCACCACCCACGCAACCCGCACCCGCACCCACCCGGAACCCGCACCCACGACCCACGCAACCCGCACCCACCACCCCGCGCACCCGCCCCGGAACCCGCACCCACCACCCACGCAACCCGCACCCGCCCCGGAACCCGCACCCGCCCCCACGACCTACTGGTCGGACGAGAACCGCACCGCCCCCGCCGGGATGTCCGCCCCGCACCACACCCGCACCCCGTCCCGCAGTTCGTTGTCCGGCCCGACCAGTGCGCCGTCCCCGATCACCGCGCCCTGCAGCACCGTGCGGGCGCCGATGCGCGCCCCCGCGCCGATGAGCGAGTCGCGCACCTGCGCGCCGTCCTCCACGACCGCGCCCTCCAGCACCGTGCTGCCCTCGATGCGCGCACCCGCGCCCACGCGGGCCTGCGGTCCGATGACCGTGCCGCCGGTCAGCTTGGCGTCGTCCGCCACCGAGGCGGTGTCGAGGACGAGGCGGTCGCCGCAGCGGCCCGGTACGGCCGGGGAGGGGGCGCGGCCCAGCACCAGGTCGGCGGAGCCGCGGACGAACGCCTGCGGAGTGCCGAGGTCGAGCCAGTACGTGGAGTCGACCATGCCTTGGAGGTGGGCTCCCGCGGCGAGCAGCCCGGGGAAGGTCTCGCGTTCGACGGAGACGGGGCGGTCGGCGGGGATGGTGTCGATGACCGAGCGGTTGAAGACGTAGGCGCCCGCGTTGATCTGGTCGGTGACGATCTCCTCGGGGGTCTGCGGCTTCTCGAGGAAGGCGGTGACCCGGCCTTGGTCATCGGTCGGTACGAGCCCGTACGCACGCGGGTCGGTGACCCGGGTGAGGTGGAGGGAGACATCGGCTCCCGTGGTGCGGTGGGTGTCGATGAGGGCGGGGATGTCGAGGCCGGTGAGAATGTCGCCGTTGAAGATGAGCACCGGATCGTCGGGGCCGGAGCGCAGCCGGGAGGCGACGTTGCGGATGGCGCCGCCCGTGCCGAGCGGCTCCTCCTCGGTCACGTATTCCAGGTGCAGCCCGAGGGCGGAGCCGTCACCGAAGTACGGTTCGAAGACCTCGGCGAGATAGGACGTGGCGAGCACGATGTGCTCGACCCCGGCGGCGCGGGCGCGGGCGAGCTGGTGGGTCAGGAACGGAACGCCGGCCGCCGGGACCATCGGCTTGGGGGTGTGCACCGTCATCGGGCGCAGCCGGGTCCCCTTGCCGCCGACCAGGAGGATCGCTTCTGGCGTTGCTGGCGCTTTGGTCACGTATCGTCTCTGCTTCCTGCTGGGGCTCGCCGGTCGGCGGCCAGTGTAGGCAGATCCCCGGACCGCGCCTGGTCAGCGCCCCTGAAGCCGGGCGGCCGTGCTACGGATCGACTTGAGCTTGCCGTAGAGCCGCTTTCCGGGGCATGCGGTGGCGAAGCCGTCGCGGTGTCCTGAGATCACATGGAGCTTTACGTTGGCGCCCTTTTTGTACCTGTTGCCGCCGCCGGACACCAGATGCGTGGAGCCGCGCGGATTCCGCTTGTAGAGACCGAGCTTCCATGCGGTGAGCTTGGCTACGGCCTTGACCGCCTTGGCGGAAGGCTTCTTGGTGGAGTAAGTACCGAGGACAGCGACGCCCATGCTGTTGGTGTTGAAACCCAGAGTGTGCGCCCCCCGTACGGCTTTGGTCACACCTCCCGAGCGGCCTTCGTAGATGTTTCCGCATTTGTCGATGGTGAAGTTGTAGCCGTAGTCGCGCCAGCCCATGCTCTGGACGTGGTAGCGGTAGATACTGCGCAAAACGGAGGGCACCTGGGAGCAGTTGTATTTATTGCCCGTCACGGTGTGGTGGATGAAGGCGACCTTGACGGTCTTGCTGTAGACGTGTCCCTTCTCGCGGAGCTTCTCGTTGGCGCCCCAGCCGGCGCGGGTGATGATGCGGGGCCGTGGGGCGGTGTGGGCGGCGACGCTCACCATGGGCGCGCCTGCCTGGGGTTCGCTCGGGGTCCGCGCCGAGGAGTCCGGCAGGGGGTCGGCGGACGGGTCGGGCGACGGGTCGGGCGACGGGTAGTGCGACGGGTGGGGTGAGCGGTCGGGCGAGGGTTCGCCGGCAGGCTTCGCGGAGGGTCTGGCGGAGCCCGGCGACGGCGTGGGGGTGGGCGTCGGCACGGGGTGCGGGGGGAGCGCGCGGACGGCCGAGGCGGGGGCGGCGGCCTCGCCGGGGTCGACGAGTTCGAGCCGGAGCCCGGACGGCAGGCCGGAGGCGGTACCGGACGGCAGTCCCGAGATACCGGACGGCAGCCCCGAGGCGGTACCGGACGGCAGCCCCGAGGCCGTACCGGACGGCAGCCCGGCGATCCCTGAGGCAGCCCCGGACGGCAGCCCCGAGGCGGCCCCCGACGCGCCGGTCGCGGTCCCGGACGGCCCCGAGACGTCGCCCGGCGGACCCGAGACCGGGTCCGGCACCCCGGGGTGGACGCGGGCCTGGACGCCGTCGGAGTCGCCGACCCACAGGGGTGCCGTGCCGCCGTGTGCCCGTACGCCCTGGCGTTCGGGCGAGTCGGGGTCGGGGGCTTCCTCCCCGTACGGCTGGAGGTCGCGCCAGGGGGACCAGACCCCGCTGCCGGTCGCCCGGGTGCGGACCTGCACCTGGGCGCGGAGGTCGGCGGAGGGGTGGTCCCAGACGACGCCGACGAGCGAGAAGGGCCGCACGCTCTGCGCCGCGGCTCCCCGGTCGCGGCCGGGGGCGACCGCGCCCCGGTCGCCGTCGAGCGGGAGCAGGGGCAGCGACTGGATGCCGCCCTGGAGTCCGGCCGGCTCCGCACGGGCGTGGGCGGGGGCGGGGTTGAGGGCGAGCGGGAGGGCGAGGGCGGCGGTGCACACGACGCCGATCGAGGATGCAAGGAATGCACGCATGATAACGATCGTGTACATACTGTGACAAAGCTGTCCATTCGGGAGAGGGCCGACACACGGCCGGGCGATCGCGATGGCTTCGCCCATCCCCTCCGCGGGCGGCCGTTCGCCGCGTACCCTTGCGCGGATGAACGCCACCGATCGCACCCCCGCCGACCTGCTGCGATCCGCGCTCGACGCGGACCCGGGCCGCCCGCTTGTGACCTTCTACGACGACGCGACGGGCGAGCGCGTCGAGCTCTCCGTGGCCACCTTCGCCAATTGGGTGGCGAAGACCGCCAATCTGCTTCAGGACGATCTGGCCGCGGCGCCCGGCGACCGCGCCGCGCTGCTGCTGCCCGCGCACTGGCAGACCGCGGTATGGCTGGTGGCGTGCTCGTCGGTCGGCGTCGTCGCGGACGTCGGCGGCGATCCGGCCACGGCCGATCTCGTGGTCAGCGGCCCGGAGACCCTGGAGGAGGCACGTGCGTGCTCCGGGGAGCGCATTGCGCTGGCGCTGCGCCCCCTGGGCGGCCGGTTTCCGCAGCTACCGCAGGGCTTCGCGGACTACGCCATGGAGGTGCCGAGCCAGGGGGACCGTTTCGCGCCCTACTCGCCCGTGGATCCGGACAGGCCCGCGCTCGCCGTCGGCGGCCTTGAGCTGACCGGCGCGGCCGTGGTCGAGCGGGCGCACGCGGACGCCGACGCGCGGGGCCTGGGGCCCGGCTCCCGGTTGCTGTCCGGGCTGCCGTACGACGGCTGGGAGGGGTTGTCGTACGGGCTGTACGCCCCGCTGGCGTCCGGCGGCTCGGTGGTGCTCTGCCGCCATCTGGACCGGCTGGACGAGGACGGGCTGGCGAAGCGCAAGGAGAGCGAGCGCGTCACCGCCACCGCATCATGAGACACCGATAGTCCCACCGGTGGTCCCTGCTCCCCCACCCTGACCCGTCCGGCGGACCTGAGGGCCGAGCCCACGGGCCCCGCCGCCGACCCCGCGCGATGATCGACGGATACGTACAACCCTGTGCGGGGTTCGCATGTCTGTCCCATTAATCGGCACCCCAGCACGCGATGCCGCTTCGCCGGACCGGGCGGGGACGGGTGGGAGGACGTGGACGTGACGACTGACAGCCCTGAGCCGGCGCCGGGACCCAGGCGCCGCCGGCTGCGTGTGCTCGCGCTGGGCGCGGCCGTGCTCGTGCTGTCCGTCGCCGGGACGGGTTGGTGGTTCTACGAACATCTCGACGGCAATATCCGCACCGACACCCGGACCGCGAACGAGCTGAGGAAGTACGAGGCCGAGCGGCCGGTGTCGGCGGTGCGGGACGCGCAGAACATCCTGCTGATCGGCTCGGACAACCGGGGCGGCAAGGGGAACGGCAAATACGGCAAGGACACCGGCACCCAGCGCTCGGACACCACGATCCTGCTGCACCTCCAGGCCGGTGGGAAGAGCGCGACGGCCGTCTCGGTCCCGCGCGATCTGATGGTGGACATCCCGGCCTGCGACCGGCCGAACGGCAAGCGGACGACGGCTCGGTTCGCCCAGTTCAACTGGGCGTTCGAAGCCGGCGGCGCGGCGTGCACGATCCGTACGGTCGAGAAGCTGACCGGGATCCGCGTCGACCACCATGTGATCGTGGACTTCAACGGCTTCAAGAAGCTGGTGAACGCGATCGGGGGCGTCGAGGTGTGCCTGAAGGAGCCGGTCGACGATGGCGACGCGCATCTGACGCTGGCCGCGGGCCGTCAGGTCCTCCACGGCGAGAAGGCCCTCGGCTATGTCCGGGCCCGGTACAGCATCGGCAACGGCAGCGACACGGAGCGTATCGCCAGGCAGCAGGAGTTCCTGAGCTCCCTTGTGAAGAAAGTGCAGAGCAATGGTGTGCTGCTCAATCCGGCGAAGCTGTATCCCGTGCTCAACTCGGCGACCTCCGCGCTGACCACGGATCCGGGGCTGGATTCGCTCAGGGATCTGTACAGCCTGGTGCGCGGGGTGCGGAACATCCCCCGGGAGAAGATCCGTTTCCTTACGATTCCGCGACAGCCCTATACGTACAACAAGAACCGTGATGAGCTCGTCCAGCCCGACGCCGACCGCTTGTTCAGGCAGCTACGGCTGGACCATCCGGTATCGGTGTCCCGCACCGTCACGGCCACGACGGGCGAGGACCCGAAGGGCGGGAACCGCAGCCCTTACCAGGGGACGACGGCAGCACGCGACATCTGTGAATAATCGCACCAAAGGGTGCGGCCAACGATTCGTGAAGAATCTCGAAAGGATTGGGCAGATTGCCCACTTGTAGGGAAGTGGAATGTGTCACCGGCGTCGCTTGACGACGAACTGGGCGGATAGTGTGAGCGATCCGGTGCGCTCTACGAGATGGCCGCGCACTGCACAGAAGACGGATTGAGCGCCTTGAGGGGGAGGCGCCGCGTGGCACCGACGGAGGACACAGGCGACCGTGGACGGGCAAGGCCATGGGCGGGCGGGCGACATCGACCCCGCCGATCAGTGGGTGTTCGACCCGAACACCGGCAGCTACGAGCTGCGGCTGGACTCTGCCGGGACCTCGGCGGACGCCGCCGATCCCCGGCCGGCTCCCAGATCCGCGGGGCGTCGTCGTGCGCCCGAATCCGAGCAGCGGGGGCGGCGGCGGGCGGCGGGCAGGCGGGAGCCGGAGAAGGCGGCCGGCCCGGTCAGCCGCCGGAAGCCGAAACCGAAGAAGTCGAAGACCAGGAAGGCGCTCTACTGGGGCACCGGCACCCTGGCGTTTCTGCTGGTGGGCGGCTCGGTCGCGGCGTACTTCGTCTACCAGCACCTCAACGGCAACATCAGCAAGGTCGACGTCGGCGAGAACAACGCCGCGGTCTCCGACGGCCCGATGAACATCCTGGTCATCGGCACCGACCGGCGCGATGGCAAGGGGAACGAGGGCTACGGTGACGCGGGTAGCGTCGGCCACGCCGACACGACCCTCCTCTTCCATTTCTCCAAGGACCGTTCGAACGCGACCGCGCTGTCCATCCCGCGCGACATGATCACCGACATCCCGGACTGCCGTACGAAGCAGAAGGACGGTTCGTTCAAGAACATCCCAGGTGAGAAGGAAGTGCGCTTCAACACCAGCCTGGGGCAGGAGGGGCGCGACCCCGGCTGCACCTGGCGGACCGTGGAGAAGCTGACGGGCCTGCAGATCGACCACTTCATGATGGCGGACTTCAACGCGGTCAAGGAGATGTCGTCGGCGGTCGGCGGGGTCGAGGTGTGTCTGGCCAAGGACGTCAACGACCCCAAGTCGCATCTGAATCTGAAGAAGGGCCGGCACACCGTCGAGGGTGAGCAGGCACTGGCGTTCGTCCGCACCCGGCACACCGTCGGCTTCGGCGGCGATCTGGACCGGATCAAGCTCCAGCAGCAGTTCCTCAGCTCTCTCATGCGCAAGGTGAAGTCGAGCGGCTCGCTCAGCAACCCCGGCAAGACCTGGGACCTGGCCCAGGCCGCCACCAAGGCACTCACTGTGGACACCGGGATCGGCACCGTCTCCAAGCTGGCCTCGCTGGGGAAGAACCTCAGCAAGGTCGACCTCAAGAACGTCACCTTCGCGACGGTCCCGGTGGTCGACAACACCGACGGCGCGACGGTGCTGCTCGACAAGACCAAGGCCGAGCCGCTGTTCTCCATGGTCCGCCAGGATGTCTCGCTGACAGAGGTCAAGAAGAAGCGGAAGGCGGCCAAGGACAAGCAGGCCGCCCTGCTCAAGGGCCCCAAGGCCGATCCCGCGAACGTCCGGGTGAAGGTGCTCAACGGCAGCGGGCAGTTCGGTGCCGCCCAGGAGACCGTCGACTGGATGCAGAACACCGAGGGGATGCTCCGCACCAGCAACGGCGGAAACGCTCCGGCAGAGCGGAAGAAGACGACGCTGGAGTACGCGCCGAACCAGGCCGACCAGGCCCGGCGGCTGGCCGACAGCATGGCGCTGCCGGCCTCCGCGATGAAGGAAGGCACGAAGGACGCCGCCCCCATGGCGGAGATGACCCTGACGCTCGGCGGAGACTTCAAGGGCGCCGGCATCCCCATCTCAGCTCCGTCCAAGGCGCCGGAAGGCATCCAGAAGGTCGAGGCCGACGACAAGAACGTCTGCGCCAAGTGACCTGCGCCGGCCGTCGGATCCATTAACGTCCACCGGGCCGGACCCAATGATCAGAAAACCGGGGAGGGCCCGTTGCGGCAGAGCAGTGTGCGGGGGGAGAGCGGACGGCGCGTCGCCGTGCCCGAGCCCCGCGAACACGGTGAGGATGACAGCCCGCCGGAAGGGGGTGGCCCCGCGCCGGACGGCGCGGGGCATCGCAAGGGCGGTCCACGCCGACCGAAGCGGAGCCGGGGGGTGCGTATCTTGCGCTGGAGTGCACTGACGCTCGCCGTGCTGATACTCGGCGCGGCCGGCGTCGGCTATGTCTACTACCAGCACCTGAACGGCAATCTGAAGAAGGAGGATCTGGACCTCGGCGACAGCAAGCTCGGCAAGCCCGAGCCGAACGCGGCCGGTCAGACCCCTCTCAACATTCTTCTCATCGGCTCCGACAGCCGTAATACGGCGGAGAACGTCAAGCTGGGCGGCGCCAAGCAGGACGCCGACCGCAAGCCGCTGGCCGATGTGCAGATGCTGGTGCATGTCTCGGCCGACCGCAGCAATATGTCGGTGGTCAGCATTCCGCGCGACACCCGGGTGACCATCCCCAAGTGCACCGATCCGGGCGACGGGCACGTCTATCCGAAGACGGTGGCGGCGATCAACCAGTCGCTGCAGCACGGCGGTGCGGGCTGCACGGTCGCGACGTGGAAAGAGCTCACCGGCATCTACATCGATCACTTCATGAAGATCGACTTCTCCGGTGTGGTGACCATGGCGGACGCCGTGGGCGGCGTCCCGGTGTGCGTGGACAACAACGTCTACTCGCACGACAAGTCGGGGCACGGCTCGGGGCTGAAGCTGACCAAGGGCACCCACCCCGTCAAGGGCGTCCAGGCCCTCCAGTGGCTGCGGACGCGCTACGGCTTCGAGGACAACACCGACATCGGCCGGGCCAAGGCCCAGCACATGTACATGAGCTCGATGATCCGTCAGCTCAAGGCGGGCACCAAGCTCAGCGACCCGGGCAAGCTGATGAACCTCGCGGAGGCGGCCACCAAGGCGCTGACCGTCGACCACGGCCTCGGCACCGTCAAAAAGCTCTACGACCTGGGCAATGACCTCAAGCGGGTGCCGACCAAGCGCACCACCATGGTCACCATGCCCTGGGAGTACGGCGGCGGCGGCGAGTTCGTGATGCCCAAGCCCGGCGACGCCGAGCAGACCTTCTCACTGCTGCGCAATGACATAGCGCTGGACGGCAAGGACAAGAAAAAGCCCGACAAGACCCCGGCGCCCACCGCGCCCAAGGGCGAGATCCCGGTGGTCGTGCAGAACGGCACCGGCAGCACCGTCCTCGGGCCCGTGTCCGGCCGCGCCGGAGTCATCACCGGTGAGCTGGTACGGCTCGGCTACACCAAGGCCACCGCGAACACGGTCCTCTTCTCGCAGGCCGACACCACGGTCGCGTATCCGAGCGAGTCCGAGCAGGGCGACGCGCTGGCCCTGGCCAAGGCGCTGAAGCTGCCGAAGGACGCGGTGAAGTCGTCGAAGTCGGTGCAGGACGTCACAGTGGTCGTCGGCAACGACTGGCGCGAGGGCACGGTCTATCCGAAGGCCGCGGCGACGGACGACGACAAGACGCCAAAGAGCGCGGACGCCCTCAACGGCGAGGAGAAGAAGTGCATGAAGGTCAATACGGGCTACACGTTCTGAGCTGAGCAAGGGGCCGGACCCAGTGGGTCCGGCCCCTTCGTCGTACGCGCGTACGGGCGGCTACGGCGTCAGGACCGCCGGGCGGCGGCTGGCGATGACCTTCTTGGCCAGCGACCGCGGGCTGGTCAGGAAGCCCCAGCCCCACGACATGTGCATGGTCGCGAGCGCCACCGGGATCCGCAGCCGGGCCTTGAGCGGAAGCCCCTTGCCGGCCGGCAGCGAGCCCGCGGCGATGGCCGCCAGATAGCCGCCGGGTATCACGAAGCCCCACGGGGTGACGGCCGCGCCCACCACGACGCCCGCCGCGATGGCCACGACGGCGGTCGGCGGAGCGAGATAGCGCAGATTGATCGAGCCCTGGTGGAAGCGGGCGACGACATGGCGCCAGCGCCCGTAGTCCTTGTACTGCTTGGCCAGCGCCCGCACGCACGGCCGTGGCCGGTAGGTGACCTTCAGCTCGGGCGAGAACCAGATCAGCCCGCCCGCCTCGCGGATCCGGAAGTTCAGCTCCCAGTCCTGGGCGCGGATGAACTCCTCGTTGTAGCCGCCCTGCTGCTCCAGCGCCTCGCGCCGGAAGACGCCCAGATAGACGGTCTCGGCCGGGGCCGCCTCGCCACCGGTGTGGAAGGCGGCGTTGCCGACCCCGATCTTCGAGGTCATGGCGGCGGCGACGGCCCGCTCCCAGTCGTTCTCTCCCTCGGCGTGCATGATCCCGCCGACGTTCTGCGCGCCGGTCTCCTCCAGGAGCCGCACGGCGGTCGCGATGTAGTCCGGCGAGAGCATGCCGTGCCCGTCGACCCGGACCACCACCGGATGGCGGGAGGCCTTGATCGCCGCGTTCAGCGCGGCGGGGGTGCGGCCGGTCGGGTTGGGCACCGTATGCACCCGGGAGTCCTCCGCGACCAGCTCGGCGGCGATCTCGTCCGTACGGTCCGCGGACGGGCCGAGGGCGATCACCACCTCCATCTCGCCGGCGTACTCCTGCTCCAGGATGTGCCGCACGGAGTTGCGCAGATGGCGTTCCTCATTGAGCACCGGCATGATCACAGAGATGGCCGGGAGCTGCTGCGGGGGCATGGCACCTCGGGTTTTTCGGGGGTCGGCCCCCCAGAAGACTGCAGTATCGGGGGCCACGGTACCGCGAATGGGGGACACCGGAACGCGCCGCCCGGGTGGCAGCGGGCGGCACGGGCGGCGTGGGGCCGCCAAGGTGATCGTCGTATGGGCCTACGGTGAGGCGATTCCGCCCCGTCAGCCGCCCCACCAGCCGTTACGGAGGTCCCCGGAGTGAGTGCACCGGCCCGAACGCCGCGCCCGCCGCGCCCCCGCTCACGCCGCCCCCGCTGGGGGCTGCGGCTCGCCACGGGCGCCGCATGTCTGGTGCTGGTGGTCAGCGGCATCGGGCATCTGCTGGTGAGGGAGCTGGAGTCCGGTATCCACCGGGTCGATGTCTTCGGCAGTCTGGACAACCGGCCCAAGAGCGGCGGCGGGGGGATCAACTTCCTCCTGGTCGGCACGGACGGCCGGGACAGGATCACACCCCGGGAGAAGGCGCTCTACCGGCTGGGCGGCGCCCCCTGCCACTGCACCGACACGATCATGCTGGTGCATCTGTCGGCGGACCACCGCCGGGCCAGCGTGGTCAGCCTCCCCCGCGACTCGTACGCCGACATCCCCGCGTACACCGACGCCACCGGCAAGCGCCACCCGACGCATCCGCAGAAGCTCAACGCCGCGTACGCCGAGGGCGGCCCGAGCCTGACCGTGCGGACCGTCGAGCATCTGACCGGGATCCATATCGACCACTACCTGGAGGTCGACTTCACCAGCTTCATGAAGACCGTGGATGTGGTCGGCGGGGTCAAGATCTGTACGGCGCGGCCGCTCAAGGACGACCACACCGGCCTCGACCTGCCGGCCGGCACCCACATCCTGGGCGGCGGCCAGGCACTGCAGTACGTCCGTTCCCGCCATATCGACGTCACCTCGGACCTGGGCAGGATCCAGCGCCAGCAGCGTTTCCTGGCCGCCGTGATCCACCAGACCACGGCCGACGGCATCCTGCTCAACCCGGTCAAGTTCAACAAGGTGGCCGGGACCCTGCTCGGCTCGGTCCGCGCCGACCACGGCTTCGGCGCGGCGGACATGGTGGCGCTCGGCCGGGCGATGAACGGGCTGACCCCCGCGTCCTCGGAGTTCGCCTCGGTGCCGGTGAACCTGCCGGGCATCCCGGTCAAGGGCGTTGGCTCCACGCTCCGCTGGGATCGCGCCAAGGCCGAGCGCCTCTTCACCACCCTCCGCGAGGACCGGCCGCTCACCGTCCACCATCCGAAGCGGCCTCACGCCGTCCCGGTCGATGTGGACCCCGGCCAGGTCCGCGTGCATGTCCTCAACGGCACGAGGACGGCGGGGCTCGCCCGGCGGGCGGACCGCGCGCTGCACGCCACCGGCTTCGCCACCACCGGCTCCCCCGCCGACGCCGCGACCTCCGACGTCCGGCACACGGTCATCGCCTACGACCCGGTCTGGAACCGCTCGGTGCGCTCGCTGGCGGCCGCGCTGCCCGGTGCGAAGCTGCGGCCGGTGCGCCGGCAGGGCGCTGTGATGCAGGTCACGGTCGGCGCCGACTACAAGGGGGTCCAGCGGGTGCGGGCCGAGGAGCCGCACCCGGGCGGGAAGGGCATCCACGCCGTCACCGGCGACGAGGTCGCCTGCCCTTAGGCGGCTGATCGGTGGACCTGACCCGGGCGGGGCGGGCGGGCCGCTCGTCCCGCTCGGAGGTGGCGGCCCCCTGGCGCCGGGCCCCGGTGTAGATCCCGACCAGCCCCGTCACCAGTCCCATGAGCTGGCCGATGAAGCCGAGCCAGGCCGTCAGCAGGGCTGCCGAGTTCTCCTCCACCCGGGGCGCCCCGGCGGCCCGCAGGCCCGGGCCGAACATTCCGCTGGGGCTCGGTGTCGGCTCCGGGGCGGAGGTCGGCGGGGTCGGGGTCGTCGGGGTCGGGGTCGTCGGCGGGGGCGTCGTGGGAGGGGTCGGCGAGGTGGGTGTCTCGCTGTTCGAGACGGTGGGTTTCGGGCTGACGGTCCGCACCGGTTTCACCGTCAGCGTCGTCAGCCCGCCCGCCGTGAGCAGGGTCCCGGCGACCAGCAGCCCGAGGGCGGCCAGCAACACGGTGGCCTGGATCTGGAGGACGGCGAGAGTACCGGGTCGCGGAAGGCGCCTCATGGGGCCACTGTACGCTCCGCAAGGATACGATCACGTTCCGCTACGCCCGCCCAGGGCAACGCCGTGGCCTCACGGGACCCCGCTAGCGGGCCCCGGCGGCACGCCGGGCGCGCAGCTCCTTGATGGCGCGGCGCCGGGCGAGGCGATGGGTCCGCCGGATCTCGGCCTCCTGATAGCGCTGCTTGTCCCGCTCGGACTCCGGTATGACCGGGGGTACGGGGCGGGGCTTGCCGTCGGCGTCGACCGCCGCGAAGACCAGATAGGCGCTGCCGACCTGAGTGGCGGGCTTGGATTCGTTCCACCTCTCGGCCAGCACCCGCACCCCGATCTCCATGGAGGACCGTCCGGTCCAGTTGACCTGGCCCTTCACATGGACGAGGTCGCCGACCCGGACCGGCTCCAGAAAGGCCATCTCGTCCATCGACGCGGTGACCGCCGGGCCCTCGGAGTGGCGTCCGGCGACCGCCCCGGCCGCGTCGTCCACAAGTTTCATGATCACGCCGCCGTGCACGGTCCCGAGGAGATTGGTGTCACTGAACGTCATGATGTGTGACAGCGTGGTACGAGAAGCGGAGGTGGGTTTACCCGGAAGCTCCGCTTCCGCACCCTGGGCCTGATTGGTCATGCCGTCCACCCTATGCGGCCGGGATTCTTATCAGGTCTGCAACAGCCGTGCCCCGATCCGGCACCCACCCTGTAAGGCGACCCGCTCGACCAGGCACACTGCATTGCATGAGCGATTGGCCCCAGGGTTGGACCGGCGACCGCAACGACCGGTACGGACGAGGCAGCAACAGCGCCGAGCCCGAAGGGGCCCGCGCGATGCCGCAGGTCAGGCGAGCGGCGCCGGGTGCGGGCGGCCCGCCACGGCACGGTGAGCCGCCGCTGCCGCCCGGGCTGTCGCCGTACGGAAACGTTCCGCGGCAGCAGCCCTCCCAGGGCTATGACGACTATGACGATGGTTACAACACCGGCCAGGTCTACGGCCAAGGCAACGGTGGCGGACCGGGCGCCGGCGGGCCCGGGGGCGGCGGACCGCGCCCGGCCCGGCCCAAGAACTGGAAGCGCCGGATAACCGTCGGCCTGGTCACCCTGATCGTTCTGCTGCTCGCCGTCGGCATCGGCACGTACTTCTGGGCCGACTCGAAGCTCCGCCGCGAGGTCAACCTGAGCAAGGTCGAGGACCGGCCGAGCGGCGGCAAGGGCACCAATTATCTGATCGTCGGCTCCGACAGCCGCGAGGGCATGTCCGCCGAGGACAAGAAGAAGCTGCACACCGGCTCCGCCGACGGCAGGCGCACCGACTCGATGATCATCCTGCATGTCGGTGACAACGGGAACACCATGATCAGCCTGCCGCGCGACTCCTGGGTCACCATCCCGCCCTTCACCGGCCCGGACACCGGCAAGCGGTACAACCAGACGCAGAACAAGCTGAACGCGTCCTTCTCCATGGCGGGCCCCGAGCTCCTGGTCCGCACGATCGAGTACAACACCGGTCTGAAGATCGACCACTACGCGGAGATCGGCTTCGACGGCTTCGCCAAGATCGTGGACTCGGTCGGCGGCGTCGAGATCGACGTCCCGCAGGACATGAAGGAGAAGCACGCCGGGACGGACCTGAAGAAGGGCAAGCAGACGCTGGACGGCCAGACGGCGCTGGCCTTCGTGCGGCAGCGCTACGGTCTGGCGGGCGGCGACCTGGACCGCACCAGGAACCAGCAGAAGTTCCTGTCCGCGCTCGCCAACAAGGCCGCCACGCCCAGCACGGTCCTCAACCCCTTCAAGCTCTACCCGACGATGGGCTCGGGCCTGGACTCGCTGATCGTCGACAAGGACATGAGCCTGTGGGACGTGAAGGACATGTTCTTCGCGATGAAGGGCGTCTCCGGCGGTGACGGCAAGCAGATGAACATGCCCGTCTCGAACTCCGGCTTCTCCACCCCGCAGGGCAGCGCGGTGCAGTGGGACATGACCAAGGTCAAGCAGCTGATGGGCCAGCTGAAGAACGACGAGAAGGTCACCGTCTCCAGCAATTGATCCCGAGGCTCCCAAACGACCGCTGCCGGGCCCTGAGGGCCCGGCAGCGGTCGTTTGCTCGACGCCTCACGGCTACGGCAGGTTGCGCGCCATCACGATGCGCTGGACCTGGTTCGTGCCTTCATAAATCTGAGTGATCTTGGCGTCGCGCATCATCCGCTCCACCGGGTAGTCCCGGGTGTAGCCGTAGCCGCCGAGCAGCTGGACCGCGTCCGTGGTGATCTCCATCGCGGCGTCGGAGGCATAGCACTTGGCGGCCGCGCCGAAGAAGGTCAGGTCCGCGTCGAGGCGCTCGGACTTGGCAGCCGCCGCGTAGGTGAGCTGACGGGCGGCCTCCAGTTTCATGGCCATGTCGGCGAGCATGAACTGGATGCCCTGGAAGTCGGCGATCGGCTTGCCGAACTGCTTGCGCTCCTTGACGTACCCCTTGGCGTAGTCGAGGGCGCCCTGTGCGATGCCGAGGGCCTGGGCGGCGATGGTGATGCGGGTGTGGTCGAGGGTCTTCATGGCGGTGGCGAAGCCGGTGCCCTCAGCGCCGATCATGCGGTCGGCAGGTATGCGGACGTTGTCGAGATAAACCTCACGGGTCGGGGAGCCCTTGATGCCGAGCTTCTTCTCCGGGGCGCCGAAGGAGACGCCCTCGTCGGACTTCTCGACGACGAAGGCGGAGATGCCCTTGGAGCGCTTCTCGGGGTCGGTGACGGCCATCACCGTGTAGTACTCGGAGACCCCGGCGTTGGTGATCCAGCGCTTGACGCCGTTGAGGACGTAGAAGTCGCCGTCGCGCACGGCCTTGGTCTTCATGCCCGCCGCGTCCGAGCCCGCGTCCGGCTCGGAGAGGCAGTACGAGAACATCCCGTCGCCCTTGGCGAGCGGGCCCAGGTACTTCTTCTTCAGCTCCTCGGAGCCGGAGAGGACGACCGGCAGGGAGCCCAGCTTGTTGACGGCGGGGATCAGCGAGGAGGAGGCGCAGACGCGGGCGACCTCCTCGATGACGATCACGGTCGCCAGCGCGTCGGCGCCCGCGCCGCCGTACGACTCGGGGACGTGCACGGCGTGCAGATCGTTGGCGACCAGGGCCTCCAGCGCCTCCTGCGGGAAGCGGCCCTCCTCGTCGACCTCCGCCGCGAACGGGGCTATTTTCGCCTCGGCGAGCGAGCGGACCGAGTCACGGAGCATGTCGTGCTCCTCGGACGGCCGGTACAAGTCGAAGTCATTTACCGAGGACGCCAAGGCCTTCTCACTCCCCTGAGTGTGCTAACTACCGTTAAGTAACTGAAGTCTAGGGGCGCTGCCTCGGCAGGTATAGGTGAGCTTCCTGACAGAGTCGGCTGAGCGGGCTCCGCGGTCCCGACTATGCTCAGGCAGCGCATCTGCGACCGAACGCCTTCTGGAGCACCACATGGCCCTCAAGATCACCGTGATCGGCACCGGCTACCTGGGCGCCACGCACGCCGCGGCCATGGCCGAGCTGGGCTACGAGGTGCTGGGGCTGGACATCGTGCCCGAGAAAATCGAGATGCTCTCGGCGGGCAGGGTGCCGATCTACGAACCGGGCCTGGAGGAGCTGCTGCGGCGCCATGTCGAGGGCATCGAGGGCTCGACCGGCCGGCTCCGCTTCACCAGCTCCTACGAGGAGGCCGGGGAGTTCGGCGACATCCATTTCGTCTGTGTGAACACCCCGCAGAAGCACGGCGAGTACGCGTGTGACATGAGTTACGTGGACTCCGCCGTGGAATCGCTCGCCCCGCATCTGCGCCGCCCGGCGCTGGTCGTCGGCAAGTCCACGGTGCCGGTGGGCAGCGCGGACCGGCTCGCGGCCCGGCTGGCCGAGCTCGCCCCGGTGGGGGCCGATGCCGAGCTGGCGTGGAACCCGGAGTTCCTGCGCGAGGGCTTCGCCGTCCAGGACACCCTGCACCCGGACCGCATTGTGGTCGGGGTCGCCGGTGAGCGGGCCGAGAAGCTGCTCCGCGAGGTGTACGAGACGCCCGTCGCCGAGGGCTCGCCCTTCGTGGTGACCGACTATCCGACCGCCGAGCTGGTGAAGACCTCGGCGAACTCCTTCCTCGCGACGAAGATCTCCTTCATCAACGCCATGGCCGAGGTCTGCGAGGCGGCGGGCGGCGATGTGGTCAAGCTCGCCGAGGCCATCGGCCACGACGAGCGCATCGGAAAGAAGTTTCTGCGGGCCGGAATCGGCTTCGGCGGCGGCTGTCTGCCCAAGGACATCCGCGCCTTCATGGCCCGCGCCGGAGAGCTCGGCGCGGACCAGGCGCTGACGTTCCTGCGCGAGGTCGACTCGATCAATATGCGGCGCCGCGGCCATATGGTCGAGCTGGCCCGTGAGTCCGTCGGCGGCAGCTTCCTCGGCAAGCGGGTCGCGGTGCTGGGTGCCACCTTCAAGCCCGACTCGGACGACGTACGGGACTCCCCCGCGCTCAATGTGGCGGGCCAGATACAGCTCCAGGGCGCCCAGGTCACCGTCTTCGACCCGAAGGGCATGGACAACGCGCGGGCCCTCTTCCCGACCCTCGCCTACGCGGACACCGCACAGGCGGCGGCCCAGGGCGCGCACGCGGTGCTGCATCTCACCGAGTGGCGCGAGTTCCGCGAGCTGGACCCGGCGGCCCTCGGTGACATGGTCGCGGTGCGCCGCATCCTGGACGGGCGCAACGCGCTCGACCCGGACATCTGGCGCGAGGCGGGCTGGACCTACCGCGCCCTGGGCCGCCCCCTGGCGTAGCGCACGGCGCGAAGCACTGAAGGCGATCGCCGGACGGGCCCGCTTGTGGCGGTTCCGTCCGGCGGTCGTGTGCGGTGGGTCCCGGCGTCAGCGGCGCGGGCGGTGGCCGCGCTCCTGCTTCGGCGGGGTCTGGTCCTTGCCCGGCAGGGTCGGCTTGGGGAGGGTCTCGACCTCCTTCTTCGCCTTCTCCAGCTGTTCGGCGGTGTCGTCCGGCAGCCGCGGCGGCTTCGGCGCGGCGTGCGAGAAGCCGAAGGCCGAGGTGAGGTCGCCGAAGGTACGGCGGCGCCACTGGCTGATGTTGGGCTCCTCGACCCCGGTGAGCCGCTCCAGGAACCGCAGCACCGAGGTGTGGTCGAACGCCTGGCCCGCGGCCCAGCCGCCCACGGTCCAGGGCGAGACGATGAGGCAGGGGACCCGGAAGCCGCCGCCGATGGGCAGGCCCTGGACGAATTCGTCCACGGTCCCGGGCTTCGGGACAGGCGGCGGGACATGGTCGAACAGCCCGTCGTTCTCGTCGTAGTTGAGGATGAAGGCGGTCTTGCGCCACACCTTGGGGTTGGCGGCTATGGCCTCGATCTTGGAGGCCACGTAGTCCGCGCCGGCGGCGGGCAGATAGTCCGGGTGCTCGGACTGGGTGGAGGTCGGGATGATCCAGGAGACGGTAGGCAGCCGGTCGTTGCGGGCGTCGTCCTCGAAGGTCCCGGCGGGGCTGACGGTCATACCGCGGTCGTACAGCGGATCGCCCGGCTTGGCGTCGCGGAACTGCTGGAACTGTTCCAGGAGATTGCAGCCGTAGTCGTCCTCCTCCTGGTAGACCTTCCAGCTGATCCCGGCCTTCTGGAGGCGCTCGGCGTAGGTCGTCCAGCGGTACGGCTTCGGCGCGGTGTTGTCGAGGACCGGGCCGCCCTTGGTGCCGCCCGGGTCGATCGTGCCGGTCATCCAGTACAGCCGGTTGGGCCAGGTGGGCCCGAAAACCGAGCAGAAGTAGTTGTCGCAGATGGTGAACGCCTCGGCCAGCGCGAACTGGAACGGGATGTCGTCACGGGTGTGGTAGCCCATGACGTACGGACCGTTCTTGCCGTCCGCCTTACGGTGCGCGGGCAGCCACGTGTCCATGGCGCCGCTGTTCCACGCCTCGTGCTGCACCGACCACGCGTGGCTGGTGGAGGGGATCGCCTGGGCGCTGGTGGAGTGGGTGTCCAGGTGGAACGGCAGCAGATAGCCGTCCGGGTTCTCGGCATCCGGCTGGTAGAAGACGGACTTGCCGGTGGAGAGGGTCAGGGCGTCCGGGTCGCCGAACCCGCGCACTCCCTTGAGGGTGCCGAAGTAGTGGTCGAATGAGCGGTTTTCCTGCATGAGCAGGACCACATGCTCGATGTCGTGCAGCGAGCCGCGGCGCGGCGGCCCCTCGGCGATCGCCTGCTGCACGCTCTGCGGCAGCAGATTCATGGCCGCGCCCGCGCCGAGCGAGCCGGCGGCGGCACCGAGGAGTCTACGGCGGGTGAAATCGGGCATTACGCCTCTTTCCCTCTAAGTGCATGAGAGATCGTCAGACCGCTCTCGACTCTCTCGCCACGACGGCAAAGGGGAAGAGGAGAATTGGGTGAACGATGCATCAAGGCATCGCAAAGCCAACAACCGGTAAGTAAAGGGATCTCCGGAGGCCGGCCGGAGGTGGTCAGCTGCGCTCGGTCTCGTCCAGTTGGTCGATCGTCGCGATGGACGGACCCCGGGACGCCCGCAGCCCGCGCGCCACGTCCTCGGCGGAACGGAGGGTGCGGACCGCGTTCTGCCAGGTCAACTTGGCCAGGTCGGCCGGTGACCAGCGGCGGTCGAGGAGCTCGGCGATGAGGTTCGGATAGCCCGCGACATCCGCGAGGTCCTCGGGGGTGAAGGCGGTGCCGTCGAAGTCTCCCCCGATGCCGATGTGGTCGATGCCCGCGACCTCACGCATATGGTCGAGGTGGTCGGCGACGGTCGACGCGGTCGCCATGGGGCGCGGGTTTGCCTCCTCGAAGGCGCGCTGGACCTTCATCCCGGCGGGCGTCATCTCCAGCGGATGCAGCCCGTGGGCCCGCATGTTCTCGTCCGCCGCCTGGGTCCAGGCGACCGCCTCCGGCAGGACGAACTTCGGGACGAAGGTGACCATCGCCACACCGCCGTTGGCGGGCAGCAGTTCCAGCACATCGTCCGGGATGTTGCGCGGATGGTCGCAGACGGCGCGCGCGGAGGAGTGCGAGAAGACGACGGGCGCCTCGGTCACGCGGAGCGCGTCGCGCATGGTGTCGGCCGAGACATGCGAGAGGTCGACGAGCATGCCGAGCCGGTTCATCTCGCGGACGACCTCCTCGCCGAAGCGGGTGAGGCCATGGGCCTTCGGCTCGTCGGTCGCCGAGTCCGCCCAGGGGACGTTGTCGTTGTGGGTGAGCGTCATATAGCGCACCCCGAGGTCGTACAGGGCGCGCAGGGTGGCCAGTGAGCAGTTGATGCTGTGGCCACCCTCGGCGCCCATGAGGGACGCGATCCGGCCCTCGGCCCGCGCCGCCTCCATGTCGTCGGCGGTCAGCGCCGGGCGCAGCTCGGCCGCGTGGCGCTCGGTGAACCGCCGGACGACATCGATCTGCTCGAAGGTGGCGCTGACCGCCGTGTCGCCGCTGTAGTGCGAGGGGACGTACACGGACCAGAACTGCGCGCCGACGCCTCCCGCCCGCAGCCGCGGGATGTCGGTGTGCGTGTGCTCGCTCAGATCGGCGGCGATATCGCGCCGGTCGAGGTCATAGCGGACCTGCTCGCGCAGGGCCCACGGGAGGTCGTTGTGGCCGTCCACGACGGGATGGGCGGCCAGCAGTTCACGGGCTTTCGCGAGACGATCGGTCATTGTCACATCTTGCAATGGGACATGACCGAAGTCACGCGTCGTCAGATCACTTGCTGCTCACCTGCTGAGCACTCGCCGCTCACTCGCCGATCATTTGCTGGTCACTTACCGAAGCCGAAGGAGTCCGCCCCATCGACCTTGGCGCGCAGCCGCTTGCCCTTCTCGGTGGCCTGCGCGTTCAGCTCGTCCTGGAACTCACGCATCCGCGCCTGGAGCTCGGAGTCGTGCGCGGCCAGTATCCGGGCGGCGAGCAGCCCCGCGTTACGGGCTCCGCCGATGGAGACGGTCGCCACGGGCACGCCGGCGGGCATCTGGACGATCGAGAGCAGCGAGTCCATGCCGTCGAGGTACTTCAGCGGCACGGGCACGCCGATCACCGGCAGCGGGGTGACGGAGGCGAGCATGCCCGGGAGATGGGCGGCGCCGCCCGCGCCCGCGATGATCGCCTTGAGCCCGCGGGGCGCCGCGTTCTCCCCGTAGGCGACCATCTCCCGCGGCATCCGGTGCGCCGAGACGACATCCACTTCGTACGGGATCTCGAACTCGTCGAGGGCCTTGGACGCTTCTTCCATGACGGGCCAGTCGGAGTCGGAGCCCATGACGATGCCGATCGCAGGAGCGCTCATTCGGTGATGGTTCCTCGGAGGTAGTCGGCGGCATGGCGGCCGCGCTCGCGCACGTCGGCCAGATCGTCGCCGTAGGTGGTGACGTGGCCGACCTTACGGCCGGGCTTCACATCCTTGCCGTACATATGGATCTTGAGCGCTGGGTCGCGCGCCATGCAGTGCAGATACGCCCCGTACATATCGGGGAAGTCGCCGCCGAGGACATTGGTCATCACGGTCCACCGGGCGCGCGGGCGTGGATCGCCGAGCGGCAGATCGAGCACGGCACGCACATGGTTGGCGAACTGGGAGGTGACGGCGCCGTCCTGGGTCCAGTGGCCGGAGTTGTGCGGGCGCATCGCCAGCTCGTTGACCAGCAGCCGCCCGTCGCGGGTCTCGAAGAGCTCGACCGCGAGATGGCCGACGACCCCCAGCTCGGCCGCGATGCGCAGCGCCAGCTCCTGCGCCTGGGCGGAGAGCGCCTCGGAGAGATCGGGGGCGGGGGCGATGACGGTGTCGCATACGCCGTCGACCTGGATCGACTCCACGACGGGGTAGGCGACGGCCTGGCCGTGCGGGGACCGTACGACGTTGGCGGCGAGCTCGCGCGCGAAGTCGACCATCTCCTCGGCGAGGACGGGCACTCCGGCGCGGAACGGATCGGCCGCGTCCTCCGCGCTACGGACCACCCACACCCCCTTGCCGTCGTAACCGCCGCGCACGGTCTTGAGGACGACGGGGAAGCCTGTGCCTTCTCCCGCCGCCCCGCCCAGCCCTTCGGCGGCGAATCGCCCGACATCCTCCGGGTCCGTCACGATGCGGTGACGGGGGCACGGCACACCGGCCTCGCGCAGCCGCTCCCGCATCACGCCCTTGTCCTGGGCGTGCAGCAGGGCCTCGACACCGGGGCGGATGACGACGCCGTCCGCCTCCAGGGCGCGCAGATGCTCGGCCGGGACATGCTCATGGTCGAAGGTGACCACATCACAGCCTTGTGCGAACGCACGAAGGGTGGCCAGGTCGCGGTAGTCGCCGATGACGACATCGCTGACCACCTGGGCCGCCGAATCCTGGGGGGTATCACTGAGCAGCTTGAACTTGATGCCGAGGGGGATGCCCGCCTCGTGGGTCATACGGGCGAGCTGGCCACCGCCGACCATGCCGACTACCGGGAATGTCACCCTCCCAGGGTAACTTCCCGCGTGGACCGCCCCTGACCTGCGTTGGAGGATCCTCTAGATATTCACACCGGCCTCTTGTCCGCGGCCTGCGGGCGGCGGACCGGACCGCTGGTTAGCATGGGGTGGTTGACTCTGCCGACCGGACGGGACTGAACGATCACCATGAGTGAACGGCGCACGCTCGGCGGGTTGAGCACCCGAGTGAGGCAACTCGCCCGTGAGATCGCGAAGTTCGGGGTGGTCGGGGGCGCCGGCGTCTTCGTCAATCTCGCGGTCTTCAACCTGGTCCGCGGCCTCACCGAGCTGCCCGTGGTGCGGGCCAGCATCGTGGCGACGGTGGTCGCCACCGGCTTCAACTATGTGGGGTACCGGTACTTCACCTACCGGGACCGGGACAAGCAGAGGCGGACCAAGGAGCTCAGCCTCTTTCTGCTGTTCAGCGTGGTCGGCCTGGTCATCGAGAACGGCGTCCTCTACACCGCGACGTACGGCTTCGGCTGGGACAGCTCGCTGCAGAGCAACGTCTTCAAGTTCCTCGGCATCGGCATCGGCACCCTCTTCCGCTTCTGGTCCTACCGGACCTGGGTGTTCCGGGCGCTGCCCGCCCGTGAGGCGGTGGAGCACGCCGAAGCGTTCCTCTCCAAGTCGCAGCCCGCCCAGGCCACCCGTAAGCAGCCGGTCCGCAAGTAGCCCGAGCCCCACGTCTTACGTCTACGTCTTACGAGGCCGGCGGCTCGTCGGCCTCACGGCTCAGAAAGAGCGCGAAGATCGGCGGATGCTGCTGCAGCAGCTCCAGACGGCCGCCGTCCGCCTCCGCCAGATCCCGGGCGACGGCGAGCCCGAGCCCCGTGGAGTTCCGGCCGCTGACCGTCCGCTCGAAGACCCGCGCCCCGAGGTCCGGCGGCACGCCCGGCCCCTCGTCGGAGACCTCGACCACCGCCTGATTGCCGGTGACCCGCGTACGCAGCGCGACCGTGCCGTCACCGTGCATCAGTGAGTTCTCGATCAGCGTCGCGAGCACCTGGGCGACCGCGCCCGGCGTGCCGACCGCCCGCAGCCCCTTCTTCCCCGAGCGCACGATGGCACGGCCCTCGCTGCGCGAGGCCGGGCGCCACTCCTCGATCTGCTGCTTGACGACCTCGTCCAGATCGAAGGCGACCGCGGAGCCCGAGCGGGGATCACGCGAATTGGTCAGCAGCCGCTGGACGACATCGGTGAGCCGCTCGACCTGGCCCAGCGCGATCGTCGCCTCCTCCTTGACCGTCTCCGGGTCGTCGGTGAGCGTGATCTCCTCCAGCCGCATGGACAGCGCGGTCAGCGGCGTACGGAGCTGATGCGAGGCGTCGGCCGCCAGCCGGCGCTCGGCCGTGAGCATCCGGCCGATCCGCTCGGCGCTCGCGTCCAGCACATCGGCGACCCGGTCCAGCTCCGGCACCCCGTAGCGGCGGTGGCGCGGCCGGGGATCCCCGGAGCCCAGCCGCTCGGCGGTCTCGGCGAGGTCGGTGAGCGGCGCGGAGAGCCGGTGGGCCTGGCGTACGGCGAGGAAGACCGCGGCGAGCACGGCCAGCAGCGCCACCGCCAGGATGACCAGCATGGTGCGGCCGATCTCCCGGCTCACCGTGGAGCGGGACGCCTCGACCCGCACCGTCTCACCCTGCTCGCCCGGCTCCTCGGAGGAGATGATGCTGCCGGTGGGGCGCTTGCCGATCTCCACATCCCGATGGTGCGGGATCTTGATCAGGGCGTAGCGGCCGGGCTCGATCTGCTCCCGCAGCACCCTGGCGGTAACCCCCTCGCCGCCCAGCAGCCTGCTGTCGACGATGCTGACCAGCCGCACCGCGTCGGAGCTCACGCTCTCCTGGGCGCTGTTCTCGATGGTCCGGGTCTCCACGATGACCAGCGACAGGCCGAAGACGGCGATGACGACGAGCACCACGGCGAGTGTGGAGTTGATCAAGCGACGGCGCATGGCCCTACCGTGTCAGTCCTGGTCAGCTTTTCTCGAATCGGAAGCCGACACCCCGGACGGTGGCGATATAGCGGGGATTGGCCGCGTCGTCACCGAGCTTCTTGCGCAGCCAGGAGATGTGCATGTCGAGGGTCTTGGTGGAGGACCACCAGGTGGTGTCCCACACCTCGCGCATCAGCTGATCGCGAGTGACGACCCGGCCGGCGTCCCGGACCAGGACGCGCAGCAGATCGAACTCCTTGGCGGTCAGCTGAAGCTCCTCGTCGCCCATCCAGGCGCGGTGCGACTCGACGTCGATCCGCACGCCGTGCGTGGCCGGCGGCTGCTGCTGGGTCTCGACCGCGCCGCGCCGCAGCAGGGCCCGCACCCGCGCGAGCAGCTCGGCCAGCCGGAACGGCTTGGTCACATAGTCGTCGGCGCCCGCGTCCAGCCCGACCACCGTGTCCACCTCGTCCGCGCGGGCGGTGAGCACCAGCACCGGGAAGCCATGGCCCTCCGTACGGAGGCGGCGGCAGACCTCCAGCCCGTCCATCCCCGGCAGGCCGAGGTCGAGGACGAGCAGATCGACGCCTCCTTGCAGGCCGGCGTCGAGCGCGGTGGGTCCGTCCTCCCGCACCTCGACCTCGTAACCCTCACGGCGCAGGGCGCGAGCGAGCGGCTCCGAGATGGATGCGTCATCCTCGGCGAGCAGTACTCGGGTCATGGGGTGATGGTAGTCCGCCGAGGTTGGCGCACGGGGCGCGCACAGGACCCCGGACGGAGCACGAATCGTTGCGCACGCCGCCCGTGAGCTATCTCTCACGCTCTCAATGTTGTCAAGGAGGTGTCGTATGGTGAAACAACGTCTGTAGCACTCCTCCGGGGCCTTTGGGCGCTAGACGCGCCGAAGGTCTCTGTCGTGTCCGGAATTGGACAGTGTCGGCACCACCGGCCCGGCCCCACCCGGCGCTCAGTCGCTCAGTCATCCCCCCGGGCGCTCCCCCGCATGGCAGCGCACCCTGAGCACACAAGGAACGAAGCACCATGGCGTCCAGCCTGACGAAGGGCGCAACCGCGCAGGAGACCCCTGCGAACGGCGGCAAGACCTTCTTCGGCCACCCTCGCGGCCTGGCCACGCTCTTCATGATCGAGATGTGGGAGCGCTTCAGCTTCTACGGCATGCGGGCGCTCCTCGTCGTCTATCTGATCTCCGGCGGCCCCGACGCCGACAGCGGCGGCCAGGGCGGCGGCCTGGGGATGTCCCAGGGCAACGCGGTGGCCATCTACTCCGTCTATCTGGCGCTGGTCTATCTGCTGGCCATGCCGGGCGGGTGGTTCGGTGACCGGGTCTGGGGCCCGCGCAAGACCGTGGTCATCGCGGCCGGCATCGTCATGGCCGGTCATCTGGCGCTCTCGATCCCCGGTCAGGCGACGTTCTTCGTCGGCCTCGCCCTGGTGGCACTCGGCTCCGGTCTGGTGAAGGCCAACATCTCCACGATGGTCGGCCAGCTCTACGACGGCCCGCAGGACCCGCGCCGGGACGGCGGCTTCACCCTCTTCTACATCGGCATCAACCTCGGTGCCTTCGCCGCGCCCCTGGTCATCGGCACCGTCGGCCAGTCGTACAACTGGCATCTGGGCTTCGCGCTCGCCGCGCTCGGCATGGCGCTGGGCCTGATCCAGTTCCTGATCGGCACCCGCCACCTGAGCCCGCAGAGCAACACCGTGCCGACCCCGCTGGCGGCCGAGGAGCGGCGCTCCTGGCTGCGCAAGGGGATGATCTGGCTGATCGTCGCCGCGGTCTTCTACACCGGGGTCGTCCTGAGCGGCAGCTGGACCATCAACTGGGTGCTGATCCCGATCACCATCCTGGGCCTGATCATCCCGACCGGGGTGCTGATCCGGATCAAGCGCGACCGGGACCTCTCGGCGGTCGAGCAGACCAAGGTCAGCGGCTATATCTGGTTCTTCGTGGCCGCCGCCGTCTTCTGGATGATCTACGACCAGGGCGGCTCCACGATGTCCGCCTTCGCCGAGACCAAGACCGCGGACACCGTCTTCGGGCTGCACTTCCCGTCCTCGTGGTTCCAGTCGGTGAACCCGCTGATGATCATGGCGCTGGCCCCGGTCTTCGCCTGGCTGTGGCTGTGGCTGGCGCGGCGCGACCGGGAGCCGAACACCACGCTGAAGTTCGCGACGGCCCTGGTCCTGATCGGTGCGTCGTTCTTCGTCTTCATCGTGCCGATGGGGATGGCCTCGGACGGCACCAGGGTCAGCCCGCTGTGGCTGGTGTCGATCTACATGATCCAGACGATGGGCGAGCTGTTGCTGTCTCCGGTCGGGCTGTCGGTGACCACGAAGATGGCGCCGGCGAAGTACGCCAGCCAGATGATGGGCGTGTGGTTCCTGGCCGTGACCGCCGGTGACTGTGTTACGGGGCTGCTGTCCATCGCGGGCGTCGACCTGAGCGGTGTCGGGATGATCACCCTGGAGGCGGCCGTGGCGGCGCTGGCGGGCTTCGCGGTCTTCATGTACCGGAAGAAGGTCGTGGCGCTGATGGCGGACGTGCACTGACGTCGCTTGTTGTGGAGGGCCCGGCGCGGATCGATCGACGCTGTTGGTCAATTCGGGCCCGTGCGTGACGTCGGTTCTCCAGACCTGGTTGGGTCTGGGGAACCGGCGTTGTCGTATGGGGAGGGTGTCGGTGTCGTTGCGGCCGAAGGGGCCGGGAGAGATCCCGGTGGAGACGGTGTGGGTGGCGCGGGCGGCGTTCCCGAGGGGAAGCCTGGCGATCCGGGTCCGGGATGAGCTGGGGCCCCTGTTCACCGATGAGCAGTTCGCTGGTCTGTTTCCCTCACGGGGCAAGCCCGCCTGGTCACCGGGGCGGCTGGCGATGGTGGTGGTGTTGCCGTTCGTGGAAGGGCTGACCGACCGGCAGGCCGCGGAGGCGGTACGGGCCCGGATCGACTGGAAATTCGCGCTGGGACTGGAGCTGACCGATCAGGGCTTCGACTTCTCGGTGCTCTCGGAGTTCAGGGACCTCCTGGTCAGCGCGGACGGCGGACGGGGAGTCCTGGACGGCGTCCTGGCCGCAGCCCGGGAGAAGGACCTGCTCAGCCGCGGCGGAAGGGCGCGGACCGACTCCACGCATGTGCTGTCCTCAGCGCGTGAGCTGAACTGGCCGGAACTGGTCGGGGAAACGTCGCGGGCGGCACTGAGCGCGGTGGCCCAGGACGAGCCGGACTGGCTCGGCGCGCACGCTCTGCCGGACTGGTTCACGCATGACGCGACCCGCATCGAGGACTCCCGTTTCCCCAGGGCCCAGTCCAAGCGCGCCGAAGTGGGGCGCCGGATCGGCGCGGACGGCATGCGTCTGCTGCGGATGCTCTGGGCGGATGACGCGCCCCCGCAGCTGCGGGCGCTGCCACCGGTCGAGACCCTGCGTCAGACCTGGGGCCAGTACTTCCACGTGGTGGAGGGCGACTCCAGGACACTGACGAATGGAAGGACCGCTACAAGATCCGGCGTGCGTGGCCGGGGCGGTGAGGAGTACCGCGGAACCGGCCACGGCCGCGGCGAGCGTGAGGGCGCCGCCACGGCCGACCGCGCGGCGTTGGGTGCGGGACACCACGAGATCCCCTCTCGTCAAGCGCTGCCGAAGACACCTGACGGCACATCAGATTGGGCGCTGACAGTACGCCGGGGACCTTGCCGAGGGAAGACGAAGAACACGCCGGATCGGCGCGAAGCGGGTGAAGTGGGCGGAGATACGGGGCCCCTGAAAGCCGGAGGAGATCCGGGGCTGCCGGGCGTCATGGCGGCTGGGCAGCGGCAGTACGGCGCGTCAGAAGTACGGGCGGGCCCGTGCGGCGGATCAGCCGGGCCCTACGGCGTGGAGCACGCGGGGAGCGAGAGACCCCGGCCGTGCCCTTCAGGCCGGCGCGGCCAGCTCTGCCCAGACCGTCTTGCCGGATCCCTCCACGTTCCGCACGACCCCCCAGTCGAGGCACAGCCGCTGCACGATGAACATCCCGTGCCCGCCGGGCCGCCCGGCGCGGTGCGGAGTGCGCGGCGCGGGCGTACCGGCGCCGAGATCCACCACCTCGAGGCGGAGCACCTTCGCACTGCAGCTGACGCGCAGCTCCTCGGGGCCCTCGGCGTGCAGACACGCGTTGGTGACGAGCTCGGAGACGACGAGCAGCACGTCCTCCGCTGCGGCCCGCTGGTCGGCGGTCGCGGCCGGAAGCCACCCCCAGTCGCGCAGCGCCTCACGAGTGAAATCGCGGGCGCGCGGCACGACTCCGCTGGCTCCGATCAGATGGAGTCTGCGGACCTGGCAGATCCGCCCGGCGGACGGAGTGGCCGGTGGGGTGGCCGAAGCGGCAGGGCCGTCCGGATCCGGGCCGCGGTCGCCCGGAGGGTACGGCCGCGTGGTGCTCATCAGCGCTTCACCTCACCGATTCACCGATTCAAGGACAAGAGATTCCTGATCTCTTCAACAGTTTCAGCCTGTCTCCTGCCCGGCGAAAGCGTGAGAACACCCACTTCTTCGACATGGATGATGTGACACGGGCAACGCATCGATGACCCACCGATGACACGCCGGAAACAGGAGTGGCGGAGATCACTCGACGAGCGCTGCGTCAAGCGATTCATGGACCGTGAAGACGGCCTCCGCGCCCGTGATTTCGAACACGCGGGCAACGATCGGCTGCATCCCGGCGAGGTGGACGCCCCCACCCTCGGCCTCGGCCTTGAGGCGGGCGCCGAGAAGGACATTGAGGCCGGTGGAATCGCAGAACTCCAGCTTCGAGCAGTCCACCACCAGCCGGACCCGCCCCCCTTCCACGCACTTCTCCAGCGGCTCGCGCAGCACTTCGGCGGTGTGGTGATCCAGCTCACCCGCCGGCGTGAAGACAGCACTCGCCCCGTGGTGCCGAACCTCGACCTGGAGTCGGCCCTTGCTGGCACTGCCGACCATCCCGCGGTCCATCTGCGCACCTCTTCTGGCGTCTCGTTGCTTTCGATTGCGCGCGTCGAACCCTACGCCTTCTACCCGCCCTTCCGGTAGCCGAACATTTCGCATAGTTCGGCAAATATGGACAACGCGGACTTGCCACGCGGTGGCCAATACAGGTAGGCGTAGTAGGGACGCACTCGAACACGGACCGGCCTTGGAGGCGCCGCTCACCGGAGCAGCACGTTATGGCACCGGCAGCCATATGCCGAGAACGATGGAGGAGACTATGTCACCCCAGCTCGACGACTCGCGTACCGAACCGTCTTGGAGTACCCGGACCGCCGCCTCGTCGACCCCCGTACCCGAACAGTTCGCACCCGAGATGGACGTCCAGGCGGTCGCCGGGCACTCTCTCGATGAACTGCCGGAATTGTCCGATCTGCCGCAGATTCCCCCGTATGAGACGGTGGGTCCGGTAGACGCGAGAGCTCTTTCGAAGACCCTTTTCGAACGTCTCGAGGTGCTGGAGGAAGGCACCCACGAGTACGCCTACGTCCGCAACACGCTGGTCGAGCTCAACCTGGCGCTGGTCAAGTTCGCCGCCTCTCGGTTCCGCTCCCGCAGCGAGCCCATGGAGGACATCGTCCAGGTCGGCACCATCGGCCTGATCAAGGCCATCGACCGCTTCGAAATGGGCCGGGGCGTCGAGTTCCCCACCTTCGCGATGCCGACGATCGTCGGTGAGATCAAGCGCTTCTTCCGGGACACCAGTTGGTCGGTGCGCGTGCCGCGGCGGCTGCAGGAGCTCCGTCTCGACCTGGCCAAGGCCGGCGACGAGCTGGCGCAGCGGCTCGACCGCGCCCCCACCGTCGGCGAGTTGGCCAAGCGGCTGGACATCACCGCCGCCGAGGTCGTCGAGGGCATGGCCGCGAGCAACGCCTACACCGCGAGCTCGCTGGACGCGCAGCCCGAGGAGGACGACTCCGAGGGCGCCCTGGCGGACCGGATCGGCTATGAGGACCACGGGCTCGAGGGCATCGAGTACGTCGAGTCCCTGAAGCCGCTCATCGCCGATCTGCACCCGCGTGACCGGAAGATCCTCTCGCTGCGCTTCGTCGCGAATATGACCCAGTCGGAGATCGGCGAGGAGCTGGGTATCTCCCAGATGCATGTCTCCCGGCTGCTGTCGCGCACCCTCCGTCGGCTCCGCAAGGGGCTGATGATCGAAGAGTGACGCTTCCGCAGACGGATAAGGGCCCGCCCCCGCTCGCCGGGACGGGCCCTTATTCGCGCGCGCGTACGGGCGCGTTCGCGGGTGCGGGCCAGGTGATCGGGGGTCAGATGAGGGTTCCGTCGTGCCAGACCGCCGAGACCAGGGGGACTCCGGGGCGGTAGGCGAGATGGACATGGGACGGGGCGTCCAGCAGCGCCAGATCGGCGCGGGCGCCGGGGGCCACCCGGCCCACATCGGTGCGGCGCAGCGCCTGTGCCCCGCCGGCCGTCGCCGCCCATACGGCCTCATCGGGGGTCATCCGCATATCGCGTACGGCCAGGGCGATGCAGAACGGCATGGAGCTGGTGAAGGAGGAGCCCGGGTTGCAGTCGGGGGAGAGCGCGACCGTGACACCCGCGTCCAGGAGGCGGCGTGCGTCCGGATATGTCGAGCGGGTGGAGAACTCCGCCCCGGGGAGGAGGGTGGCGACCGTATCGCCCTGAGCCAGGGCATCGATGTCGTCGTCGGTCAGATGGGTGCAGTGATCGGCGGAGGCGGCGCCGAGTTCCACGGCGAGCTGCACTCCCGGGCCGTAGGACAGCTGGTTGGCATGGACCCGAGGGGTCAGTCCGCGGTCCTTGCCCGCGGTGAGGATGGTGCGGGCCTGGTCGCCGTCGAAGGCGCCCTGCTCACAGAAGACATCGATCCAGCGGGCGTGCGGGGCGCAGACGTCCAGCATCGGGCCGGTCACGAGATCCACATAGGCGGCGGGGTCGTCGGCGAACTCGGGGGCGACGATATGCGCGCCGAGGTAGGTCACCTCGTCGGTGTGGGCACCGGCGATGGACACGGAGCGGGCCTCGTCCTCCGAGGTGAGGCCGTAGCCGGACTTGATCTCGATGGTCGTGGTGCCCTGGCGGCGACCCTCGGCCACATAGCGGCCGACGTTGGCGTGCAGCACATTGTTCGAGGCGGCGCGGGTGGCGGCGACGGTGGTGCGGATCCCGCCGGCGCTGTAGGCGCGGCCGGACATCCGGGCGTTGAACTCCTCGGTCCGGTCGCCCGCGAAGACCAGATGCGAGTGGGAGTCGACAAACCCCGGGATGACGGCGCGGCCGCCCGCGTCGACCCGGTTGTCGGTGCCGGGGACCTTGCCGGATTCACCGACCCAGGCGATGCGGTCGCCGTCGATGACGACGGCCGCGTCCCGGACCAGCCCGAGGGGGCCTTCACCGAGGGAGGGGTCATTGGTGACCAGGCCGGCGATATTGGTGATGGCGGTCGTCGTGGGGGTCGCGGTCGTCATCGTGGGGACGTTCTCCTTCATCGCCCGCCGCGGCGGGCGGATTCTCAGCCGTGGAGGGCTGCGATGGATTCGGCCAGCGCCTCGGGGACGCGGGGGACGAGCTGATGGGTGCCGTCCCGGACGACATGGCGACCGCCGACCACGGTGTGCCGGACGTCGGCGTTGGTCGCCGCGAATATGGCGATCTCGGCGCCCAGCCGGGGTGGCGGCCCCGCCGTGCGGACCGAGTCCAGCGCGATCGTGGTGAGGTCGGCGAGCGCGCCCACCTCGATCCGGCCCGCGTCCTCGCCCCAGCCGAGCGCCGCATGGCCGTCGGCGGTGGCGGCGCGCAGCAGCTGGGGCGCGGTCCAGTGGCCGCGGGTGCGGGTGTGCAGCCGCTCGTCCAGCTCCATGGCCCGGGCCTCTTCGAGGATGTCGATCACGGCGTGGCTGTCGCTGCCCAGCGAGAGCGAGGAGCCCGCGCGCTGCAGCTCGGCGGCCGGGCCGATGCCGTCGGCGAGGTCCCGCTCGGTGGTGGGGCACATACAGACGCCCGTGGACGAGTGGCCCAGCAGCCGGATGTCGCCGGGGGTGAGATGGGTGGCGTGCACGGCGGTCGTGCGATCGCCCAGCACCCCGTGGTCGGCCAGCACCCGGGTGGGGGTGAAGCCGTATGCCTCCACACAGGCGTCGTTCTCGGCGGTCTGCTCGGAGAGATGGACATGGAGGGGGGCCGCCCGGTCCTCGGCCCACCCGGCGACGGTCGCCAGCTGATCGGCGGGGACGGCCCGCACCGAGTGGATCGCCGCGCCGATGCGGGTGGTGCCGTCGGCCTTCAGCGCGGAGACGCGCTCGGCCCAGTCCTCGGCCGTCCCGTCGGAGAAGCGCAGCTGGTGCTGGTCGGGCTCCGCCCCGAAACCGGAGGAGAGATAGCAGGTGTCGAGGAGGGTGATACGGATGCCGGCCTCGGCCGCGGCCGAGATCAGGGCCTCCCCCATCGCGTTGGGGTTGCCGTAACGGGTGCCGCCGGGGGCGTGGTGGAGATAGTGGAACTCGCCGACGCAGGTGATGCCCGCCATCGCCATCTCGGCGTAGACGGCGCGGGCCAGCTCGAAGTAGCTGTCCGGGGTCAGCCGGTCGGCGACGCCGTACATCACCTCGCGCCAGGTCCAGAAGGAGTCCGGCACCCCCTGCCGCTGCCGCCGGCCCCGCGGGTTCGCCGTGCTTGCGGCCTGGACGATGCCGCGCAGTGCCCGGTGGAAGGCATGGCTGTGGGCGTTGGCCAGGCCGGGGATGGTCAGACCGTGGAGGGTGACGGAGCCTGCGCGCGGTATGGGGCTCCCGGGCCGCACCTCCGTGATCCGCCCGTCGGTCGCGGCCACGATGACCACATCCGGCATCACCCGTCCGTCCAGCCAGGCGTACTCCGCCCAGTAGGTCTGCGCCGTCAGTGACACGCCAGGCCCTCCAGTACATCGGCGAGTGCGGCCACACCGGCGAGGCAGTCATCCTCGCCCGCCGTCTCCGCGGGTGAGTGCGAGACGCCGGTGGGGTTCCTTACAAACAGCATGGCGGTCGGAACGCATGCGGACAAAATGCCCGCGTCGTGTCCGGCGCCGGTGGGGAGGACCGGTACGCCGCCCAGCAGGCTCGACAGCTGGTCACGCAGGCCGTGCGCGAATTCCACGATCGGAGTGAAGGACTCCCGGGTGACCCGGACGTCCACCCCGTCGCGCCGGCCGCGCTCGACGGCGGCGCGCTCGATCTCGCCGACGACGGCGGCCAGGGTCTCCTCGTCGGCGGCGCGGGAGTCCAGCCAGCCGCGTACCAGGGAGGCGATCGCGTTGACACCGTTCGGCTCGACGCTGACCTTGCCGAAGGTCGCCAGCGCCCCGGCGGTCCGGGCCTTCTTACGGGCCGCGAGCACGGTGTTGGCGTACGTGAGCATCGGATCGCGGCGGTCCTCGATCCGGGTCGTCCCGGCGTGGTTGGCCTCGCCGTGGAAGTCGAACCGCCAGCGGCCGTGCGGCCAGATCGCCGAGGCGACGCCCACGGGGGCATCCCCCGCGGCGGAGCCGCTGTCGGACAGCGCCGCCAGGGCGCGGCCCTGCTCGATATGCAGCTCGACGAAGGCGCCGATGCGGGCCAGGCGCTCGGGGTCGGGGCCGATGGCCTCCGGGTCGTACCCCGCGCGCTCCATGGCCTGCGGGAGGCTCACCCCGTCGCCGTCGCGCAGCGTATGCGCCTGCTCGACGCTGAGCTGCCCGCCGGCCAGCCGGGAGCCGACACAGGCCAGCCCGAAGCGGGCGCCTTCCTCGTCGCCGAAGTTCACGATCGCGAGCGGCTTGGCGGGCCGCGCCCCGCGCGCCCGCAGCTCGTCCAGGGCGGCGAAGGAGGAGACGACGCCGAGCGGGCCGTCGAAGGCGCCGCCGTCCGGTACGGAGTCGAGGTGCGAGCCGGTCACCACGGCGTCCCCGGCCGCCGGGTCACCGAGCCAGGCCCACTGGTTGCCGTTGCGGTCCAGCTCGTAGCTCAGGCCCCGGGTCTCCGCCTGGGCACGGAACCAGGCGCGGCAGTCCGCGTCGGCCTCCGTCCAGGCGTAGCGGCGGTAGCCCTTGGTTGTCGCGTCGCGGCCGATGGGGGCCAGGTCGCGCCACATCTCGTGGAACGAGGGCCCGTACGCGGCTTCCGGCCGGCGGGTGGGTTGTGCCCGCCCGTTCCGCCCCGCGGAGGGATGGCCCGCGACCGGGTCGTGCTCCGTCACTCCGACTCCCTCATCGGGATGCGGACCTCGCGCTCCCGTGCCACCTCGTCCGCGCGGTCGTAGCCCGCGTCCACGTGGCGGATGACGCCCATGCCCGGGTCGTTCGTCAGCACCCGGCGGATCTTCTCGCCCGCCAGCGGGGTGCCGTCGGCGACCGTGACCTGGCCCGCGTGGATCGAGCGGCCCATGCCGACGCCGCCGCCGTGGTGAAGGGAGACCCAGGAGGCGCCCGAGGCGACATTGACCATGGCGTTGAGCAGCGGCCAGTCGGCGATCGCGTCCGAGCCGTCGAGCATGGCCTCGGTCTCGCGGTACGGGGAGGCCACCGAACCGCAGTCCAGGTGGTCACGGCCGATGGCCAGCGGCGCGGCGAGCGTTCCGTCGGCGACCATCTCGTTGAAGCGCTCACCCGCCTTGTCGCGCTCGCCGTAGCCCAGCCAGCAGATCCGGGCGGGCAGCCCCTGGAAGTGGACCCGCTCCCCCGCCAGCTTGATCCAGCGGGCCAGCGACTCGTTCTCGGGGAAGAGGTCGAGAATCGCCTTGTCCGTGGCCGCGATGTCCTTCGGGTCGCCGGAGAGCGCCGCCCAGCGGAAGGGGCCCTTGCCCTCGCAGAACAGCGGCCGGATGTAGGCCGGGACGAAGCCGGGGAAGGCGAAGGCGCGCTCATAGCCCGCGAGCTTGGCCTCGCCGCGGATCGAGTTGCCGTAGTCGAAGACCTCGGCGCCCGCGTCCATGAAGCCGACCATGGCCTCGACGTGCCGGGCCATGGCCTCGCGTGCCCGCTGGGTGAAGTCGGCGGGCTTCTCGGCGGCGTAGGACGCCATCTCGTCGAAGTCCATGCCGATCGGCAGATACGCCAGCGGGTCGTGGGCGCTGGTCTGGTCGGTGACGATGTCGATCGGGGCGTTCATGGCGAGCAGCTGCGGGACCAGCTCGGCCGCGTTCCCCAGGACGCCGATCGACAGCGGGCGCCTGGCGTCGCGCGCCTCGACGGCCAGCTGGAGGGCGTGGTCCAGGCTGTCGGCCCGGACATCCAGATAGCGGTGCTCGATCCGGCGCTCGATGGCGCGCGGGTCGCAGTCGACGCAGATCGCGACGCCGTCGTTCATGGTGACCGCCAGCGGCTGGGCGCCGCCCATGCCGCCGAGGCCCGCGGTGAGCGTGATCGTCCCGGCCAGGCTGCCGTTGACCCCTTTACCCATTGAATGCAGCTTCGCCGCCACGGCCGCGAAGGTCTCATAGGTGCCCTGGAGGATGCCCTGGGTGCCGATGTAGATCCACGAGCCCGCGGTCATCTGGCCGTACATGGTCAGGCCCAGGGCCTCCAGACGGCGGAACTCCTCCCAGTTCGCCCAGTCCCCGACCAGGTTGGAGTTGGCGATCAGCACCCGCGGCGCCCATTCGTGCGTCTGCATCACGCCGACCGGACGGCCCGACTGGACCAGCATCGTCTCGTCCTGCTTCAGCGTCCGCAGGGTGCGGACCATGGCGTCGAAGGAGCGCCAGTCGCGGGCCGCCTTGCCGGTGCCGCCGTAGACGACGAGCTTGTCGGGGTGCTCGGCGACCTCCGGGTCGAGGTTGTTCTGGAGCATCCGCAGGGCGGCTTCCTGCTGCCACCCCCGGGCACTGAGCTCCGTACCGCGCGGTGCCCGTACGGGTCGCGGACCTGACATGGGTCGTGCCTCCCTGCCATCGTGGATCGAGATATTCACATCTTGGCCGCAGTGAATATAGCTAGTCAATAGCATCGGGTGGGGCATACACCCGAGTGGTTCACCGAAGACCCGTGAGCGGATGTGCGGCGGGCTCGCGGTGGACACATACGTCAGGAACTAGCGTCGCCGGGTCGCGTCCGCCCCGACCGCCCAGGAGCCCGCCGTTGTCGCTGCCCGCCGCCACCCCGGTCCCGTCTCCGCCCACCCATCGCGAGGTGCGCCTCGCGGCCCGGCCCGAAGGGCCGCTCGCCACCGGCCACTTCGAGGTCGTCAGCGCCCCCGTCCCCACGCCCGGCCCCGGCCAGGTGCTGGTGCGCAACCGGCTGATGAGCGTCGCCGCCGTGATGTGCCCCCTCCGGCTCGCCGACCCCGACGCCCTCGGCCTGCCGCAACTGCTGAACAAGGTCGGCGATGTAATGCGCGGCCCGGCCATCGGCGAGGTGATCAGCGCGCCGGGCACGGACCTCGCCCCCGGCACCCTCGTCCGCCACCACCTCGGCTGGCGCGAGTACGCCGTCCTCCCCGCGGCCGAGGCGCCCCCGATCGCCCCCGAGGTGCTGCCCGACCCCGCCGCCCATCTGTCCCAGGGCTTCACCGCCTGGCTGGGGGTGGTGCGCGGGGCCGGGGTACGCCGCGGGGACACGGTGTTCGTCACCGGCGCGGCGGGCGGAGTGGGCTCCCTGGCCGGGCAGTTCGCCCGGCTGCACGGCGCCGTACGGGTCATCGGCTCCACCGGATCCCGGAAGAAGGCCGACCGGCTCGTCGAGGAGCTGGGCTACGACGCGGTCGTGATCCGCGGCGCGGGGCCGATCGAGGAGCAGCTGCGGGCGGCGGCACCGGACGGCATCGACGTCCTCTTCGACAACGTCGGCGGCGAACAGCTCCAGGCTGCCCTGGCGGTGGCCCGCCGCAAGGCCCGCTTCGCCATCGTCGGCGCGCTGTCCGCCCAGCTGTCCGACGACGCCCTGGCCCCGACCGGGATCAGCACGCTCGCCCTCATCGCGCGGGGCGTCATCCTGCGCGGCATCAGCGGCCTCGACCATCTGGACGCCCTGCCCGAGTACGCGCGCGAGTTCGGCCGGGCGCTGCGCGAGGGCACGATCGCCTATCCGCACGCCCGGCTGACGGGAATCGACCAAGCGCCGCGCGCCTTGGTCGAGTTGATCGAGGGCCGTCACCTCGGCGCGGTGCTCGTGGAGCTGTGAGGGCATCGGCGAGCGGCTGACCCGGCAGCGCGGCGGGCTCGCGCGGCGGGCTCACGCGGCGGGGCCGGCCGCGCGGCGGGTCGGCAGCCCGCTGCTGAGGCGGGGGCGCTGAGGCCGGAGTGCCGAGGCGGGGGTGCCGAGGCGGGGCTGGGCGGCCTGGCCGGGTGCGGCTTTCGTTTCGGCTGCGGTGCTTGGAGCATCGGGCGGGGTGGGGGCATGTGCCGCGCCGTCGCCGGGTGACGGGCCGGTGGTGGGCCGAGCGTAAGACGGGCGCGTGGGGGCGGGTGCCGGGTACCTTCTGCGGAAACGCTTGACGAGATAGTTGCGTTAGGTCAAGCGTTTTTTGTGAGGCGCACCGTGAGGCGCCCGCGCCCGCCACCGACCCGGAAGACGGCGACGCTCCGGTACCTGCCCCCTGCCCGCCCGCTGCTCCCTCTTTGCGCCGAAGGCGCGAGACGATGCCCGCACCCAAGGTGCCCCACCAGCACGAGACCACCCGCCGAGGCCACCGGCCCGGAAGACGGCGACGCTCCGCTGCCCGCCCCCTACCCGCCCGCTGCTCCCTCTTTGCGCCGAAGGCGCAAGACGATGCCCGCACCCAAGGTGCCCCACCAGCACGAGACCACCCGCCAAGGCCACCGACCCGGAAGACGGCGACGCTCCGGTACCCGCCCCCTACCCGCCCGCCGCTCCCTCTTTGCGCCGAAGGCGCAAGACGATGCCCGCACCCAAGGTGCCCCACCAGCACGAGACCACCCGCCAAGGCCACGGCCCGGAAGACGGCGACGCTCCGGTACCCGCCCCCTGCCCGCCCGCCGCTCCAAGCACCACAAGCGAGACGATGCCCGCACCCAGGCACGCCCCACCGGCACGAGACCACCCGGCACCACGAGCGAGACGATGCCCGCACCCAGGCACGCCCCACCGGCACGAGACGGCCTCGCGCTGGTCTTCGGTCGGGCCCCGGTGGTTGGCTGAGGGCATGACATCGAAACCGGTTGCGGCGGCCGTCCGGCGTGAGCGGGCCGTGCGGGCCGCCGTGGAGCAGGGGCTGCTCGGCCAGGATCAGCCCGTCGTCGGGCTGCTGGATGTGGCCGGTATCCGCGCCGCCGCGGCCGAGCTGCGGGCGGCGTTCGAAGAGATCGTCGCGCCCGGCACCCCCGTACTGCACGCCTTCGCGGTCAAGGCCGCCGCGCTCGTCCCCGTGCTGCGGCTGCTGGCCGACGAGGGGCTGGGCTGCGAGGTGGCCAGCCCCGGTGAGCTGGCGCTGGCCCGCGCGGCCGGGGTGGGGCCCGAACGGATCGTTCTCGACTCCCCCGCCAAGACCACCGCCGAGCTGCGCGAGGCCCTCGGCCTCGGGATCGCCGTCAACGCCGACAACCCGCAGGAGCTGGACCGCCTCGGCGAGCTCCTGCAGCCGCAGGCAGGGCCGCCCGGACCGCTGGGTCTGCGGGTCAATCCGCAGGTGGGCGGGGGCAGCATCGGCGCGCTCAGCACGGCCACCGCGACCTCCAAGTTCGGCGTCGCGCTCCAGGACGAGGGGGCCCGCGAATGGGTCGTGCGCGCCTTCGCCGAGCGGCCGTGGCTGACCCGGCTGCATGCGCACGTCGGCTCCCAGGGCTGTCCGCTGGAGCTGATGGCGGCGGGCGTACGGGCGACATACGAGCTGGCCGAGGAGATTAACGAGACGGTCGGGCGGCAGCAGATCGACACGCTCGACATCGGCGGCGGGCTGCCGGTGAACTTCGGCTCCGACGGGATCACGCCCAGCTACCGGGAGTACGCGCAGCTGCTGCTGGCCACCGTCCCCGGGCTCTTCGACGGCCGGTACGGGCTGGTCACCGAGTTCGGGCGGTCCTTGCTCGCCAAGGCGGGCCTCGTCCTGGCCCGTGTCGAGTACGCGAAGTCCGCCGGTGGCCGCCCCATCGCCGTCACCCACGCGGGCGCCCAGCTCGCCACCCGTACGGTCTTCGACCCCGAGTCCTGGCCGCTGAGGGTCGAGACCTACGACGCCGAGGGCCGCCCCAAGACGGCGGGGCCGGACGGCCCGGTCGCCCAGGACATCGCCGGGCCGTGCTGCTTCGCGGGCGACCTGGTGGCGCAGAACCGGCCGCTGCCGGAGCTGGCCGCGGGGGATCTGGTGGGCCTGCTGGACACGGGGGCGTACTACTTCTCCCACCACTTCGCGTACAACAGCCTGCCGCGGCCGGGGGTGTACGGCTTCACGGCTGGAGGCGGGGACGAGGTCCGGTTCGCGACGGTGCGGGAGCCGCAGACGGTGGAAGAGATCGTCACCGAAAGCGGCGCCGCCCACGCGACGTCCCTCGCCGAGCTCTAGCCGGGGCTGTACCCCCCTACCCCCGCGCCCGCCGTGCAGGGATCCGGCCCCGGGCAGGGCCCCGGGGCCCTCAGTGCGCAGCGACCGGGGCCGCGCGGCCCCGCCTCGCCCCGCCCGGCCCCGCGTCGCCGGCCACGATGCCCGTCGTCTGGTAGGCGCGGACCGTCTTGCCCGCGGGCCGGCCGCGGGCCACCCACTCCGGCCGTACCCACAGCAGCACATCGTTCGTCCGCTCCCAGCGGCCCAGCCACAGCGCCTTGCCCCACAGACCGGCGCCGGCCCCCGCCATAAGCATCCCGGCCGCCGCCGGGACGGCGAAGGACGAGGCCACCGCGGCGAGGAAGGCCGGCAGCAGCCACCAGCGCAGGGCGCGCCGGCAGGCCCGTACGGTCACGGCGCGGTCCTGGAGGAAGACCGCCTTGCCCGCGCGCGACGCGGCACGCGCCAGCTCCAGATACCGGTTGCGGCGCACCGTGAAGACCGCGATCGCCGCGATCAGGAAGAGCGCCGCCCCGGCCAGTACGCCGATCCGGCGCCCCGTGAGGCCCGGCACCAGCACTCCGACACCCGCGGCCAGCACCCCCGGCCACCACAGCCACCCCGCAGGCGCCCGCACGATCACCGCTACCCGTGCCAGCGCATACGCCCCGCGCCCCACACCGACCTCCTCATCCCGGCGAACCGACCACCACACACTTACAGCCGTTCGGCGGGGGACTCCAGACAGCGCGCCTGAGAATTCGATAAGACCGGCTCACTCCACGAACAGCCCGCGCGCGGCGGCGTTCGCGTCGAACTCCTCCAGTCGCGCCTGCGCGTCCGGCAGCGCGTCGCACATCGCCTCCAGCAGCACCCGCCCCAGCAGCATCGGCGCGCACGCCGTGTCGAAGGCGAGCGCCGTGCCCACCGCCGCGGGCAGCAGCAGATCGCTGTGGCGGGCGACCGGGGCGAAGGCGCTGTCGGCGACGGTGACCACGGTCAGGCCCGCCTGACGGGCGTACTCCAGGCCCTCGACGACCTCACGCGGATGGCGCGGGAGCGCGAAGCACAGCAGGGCGGTCGCGCCCGCCCGCTTCGCCGCGTCGATGCGGTCGGCGAGCATGGTGCCGCCCTCGTCGAGCAGCCGGACGTCCGGGTGGACCTTGCGGGCGAAGTAGGCGAAGCCGCCCGCCTGCGCGGAGGCGGCGCGCAGGCCGAGGACCGGCAGCGGGCGGGATTCGGCGAGCAGCCGGCCGGCGCGTACGACGGGGGCGGGGTCGGCGAGCAGGGAGGCGAGGTGGCGCAGGTTGTCGATCTCGGCCTGCACCGCCTGCTGGTACTCGTTGGCCGAGCCCTCGCCCGCGGCCCGCTCGGCGGGGGCGACATCGCGCAGATGCTTGCGCAGCGCCGGGTAGCCGTCGAAGCCGAGGGCGACCGCGAAGCGGGTCACGGACGGCTGGCTGACGCCCGCCAGTTCGGCGAGTTCGACGCTGGACAGGAACGGCGCGTCCGCCGCCCGCCGCACCATGCAGTGCGCGATCCGCCGCTGGGTGGGGGTAAGCCGGTGGCCCTCGAAGAGCGCCTGCAGCCGGGCGGCGGTGGAGGCGGTGGAGGCGGTGGAGGCGGTGGAGCCCGGCGCAGCGGTCGTCGCGGCCGATGCGGCATCCTCGGCCGCCGACGTCGCCACCGCGCCGTTCACCCCGTTGTCCGTACTCATCCCGTCCTCCTGACCCTCGTCACTCATGTCTCCGCCAGCCGATCGAGCAGGCCCGCGGCTACCGCCACATCCTCCGTCAACGGCCGGTCCTCCATACGCGGATCGAGTACTTCCGACGCGAGGGCGAAGGCGGCGCCCACCGGTAGCTGCGGATCCGGTTCCAGCCCGCGCTGGCGCAGGGCCCGTACGGCCGCGACGAGTTCGCAGCCCAGCACCAGCCGGTAGTGGTCGGCCACCCGGAGCGTCTGGCGGGCGCCGAGCGAGGCGAAGCTGGCCTGTTCCTCGACGCCGCGCGAGAGCACGGCGTGGCCGAGGGAGGCGGGGTGGGAGACCGCCCGCATCTCGCCGAGGGCCGCCCCCGCGGCGTACTCCAGGATCATCACGCCCGAGCTCGCGGGCGCGGCGTCGCCGAGGAAGGGGCGCAGCCGGGTGAAGTCGGGCTCGCTGAGCGCGGAGAGCCGGGCGGTGGACAGCCGGGCGGTCTGCAGGGCGGCGAGCCGGAAGTGGTCGAGGGCGAGGGCGGTGTGCGCGGCGTAGAAGTTGCCGTGGTGGTAGGCGGCCTCGTCGGCGGGGCTGATCAGCGGGTTCTCAGCGGCCGCGTTGAGCTCGACGGTCAGCACCCGCTCCAGCGCGTCGGCGGCGTCCAGCGCCGGGCCGTGGATCTGCGGCAGGCAGCGGAAGCCGTACGGGTCCTGTATCCGGCCGAGCGGCGGGGTGGGCCGGGCGGGCGCGCCGAGCAGGGCGCGCATCCGGGCGGCGGCGTGAATGGAGCCGGGGTGAGGGCGGGCGAGCTGTACGGGTTCGGCGTACGCCTCGTACGAGCCGCCGACCGCGATCAGCGAGAGCGCGGCGACGGCGAGCGAGGCGGACAGCAGCCGCCGCAGCTCGGCCAGGGCGAGCGCGGACTGGCCGAGGGTGAGGGCGTTGCTGCTGATGAGCGCGAGGGCGTCGTTGCTGTCGAGGCCGATGGGGTCGGGGGCGTGTCCGCCGGGGACGACATCGGTGAGGTCCCAGGGGTGCTCGCCGACGAGCGCGAGACCGGTCTGGGCGAGCGCGGCGAGGTCGCCGGTGCCGACGGCGCCGTATTCGTTGACGACCGGGTGGACGCCACTGTCCAGCGCCTCGACGAGGCTGGTGACGACGGCCGGGCGCAGCCCGGCGCCGCCCGCGAGCAGCTGGTTGGCGCGGACGGCCATCATGGCGCGCACCTCACGGCCGGGCAGCGCGGCGCCGATCGCGCCGGCGTGGCTGCGCAGCAGGCGCAGGCCGTGGTCGGAGTCGGCGGGTCCGACGTCCTCGGTGCGGTTGGCGCCGACGCCGGTGCTACGGCCGTAGACCCGGCCGGTCGCGGCGAGCCGGTCCGCGGTCTCCCAGGCACGCTCCGTGAGGGCGAGGGCGGCGGGGTCGGGCGCGGTGGGCCGGTGCGTAAGGTCAGCCAGGTGCACGACATCGGCCACGCGCAGACTCCGGCCGTCCAGCGTGATCCGCGGTGCGGCGTCCACGCTGTCAGCCGTCGCCGTCGAATCCACCATGTGAGACAACATCCAGGGCAACCCCTTCCGAACACACCCTTTTCGGGCAGCCGCCAAGCGTTCCGTCCCATATCGCGAGCAGAAGTAACCGGTGATTAACGCAGACCTATTGACTTCTATTCACTCGACTATGACTGTGCATGACTATATGCAGACAGGGCAAGGGGAAGCGGATGATCAGCTTCAAGGGCGTCAGCAAGCACTATCCGAACGGCACCACCGCCGTAGACGATCTCAACCTCGAACTCCCGGAAGGGGGCATAACCGTACTTGTCGGCTCGTCGGGCTGCGGCAAGACCACCACCCTCCGGATGGTCAACCGCATGGTCGAGCCCAGCAGCGGCACGGTCAGCGTCGGCGGGCGTGACGTCCTCGAAGCGGACGCCGCCGAGCTGCGGCGCGGCATCGGCTATGTGATCCAGCAGGCCGGGCTCTTCCCGCACCGCACGATCCTCGACAACATCGCCACCGTCCCGCTGCTGCTGGGCTGGGGCCGCCGCAAGGCGCGGGCGCGCGCCGCCGAGCTGCTGGAGCTGGTCGGGCTGCCCGCCGACTCCGGCAAGCGCTACCCGCACCAGCTCTCGGGCGGTCAGCAGCAGCGCGTCGGGGTCGCCCGCGCGCTGGCCGCCGATCCGCCGGTGCTGCTGATGGACGAGCCGTTCGGCGCCGTCGACCCGGTCGTCCGCCAGCAGCTGCAGAACGAGCTGCTGCGGCTGCAGAGCGAGCTGCGCAAGACGGTCGTCTTCGTCACCCACGACATCGACGAGGCGGTACGGCTCGGCGACCGCATCGCCATCTTCCGCACTGGCGGTCATCTGGTCCAGTGCGCGCCGCCCGCCGAGCTGCTGGCCAGTCCGGCCGATGACTTCGTCGCGGGCTTCCTCGGCGCCGAGCGCGGGCTGAAGCTGCTCTCGCTCTCCACGCTCGCGGACGTACCGCAGGAGCCCGCCCCGGCCCCCGGCTCCGGCCGCTGGCGGCTGATCACCTCCGGGCGCGGCGAACCGCTGGGCTGGCGCGACGGCGACGGACCGGACGGCGACGACGCCCCGCTGGTGCCGGTGCGCCCGCTGCGGGACAGCGACTCGCTGCTGGCAGCCCTCGACGAGTCGCTCGCCTCCCCCGCCGGTCTGGTCGCCCGCGTGGACGCCGACGGCGTGCTCACCGGGGTGACCGGCCGCGAGCGGATCCATGAGCACGCGGGGCGCCGCCATACGGAGGCGGGAGCGGGCCGTACGGAGGCGGGAGCGGGCCGTACGACGAAGGCGGCCCAGGCGCGTGAAGACGCTCCGGACCCCGACGCGAGCGTGACCGCGTGACCATCGACTGGGGCTGGTTCCCCGATCACCAGGACGATCTCACCACGCTCACCCTCGACCATCTCTCCACCGCCGTCCCGGCCGTCCTCTTCGGCCTGCTGATCGCGCTGCCGCTCGCCGTGATCGCCCACCGGGTACGGCCGCTGCGCGGGCTGCTGCTCGGGGTCTCGAACATCCTGTTCACCATCCCCTCCATCGCGATCTTCGTACTGCTGCTGCCGGTGACCGGCCTCACCCGCACCACCGCGATCACCGGACTGACCATCTACACACTGGTCGTGCTGCTCCGGAACACCGTCGAGGGCCTGGACAGCGTCCCCGCCAAGGCCCGCGAGGCGTCCACGGCAATGGGCGCCCGTCCACTGCGGACCCTGCTCACCGTCGAGCTGCCGCTCGCCTTCCCCGTGATCATGGCGGGCGTACGGGTGGCCACGGTGATGGCGATCTCGCTGGTCAGCGTGGCCAGCTACATCGGGTACGGCGGCCTCGGCCAGCTGTTCACCGACGGCTTCCAGCGCAACTACCCCACCCCCGTGGTCGCCGGAGTCGCCCTGTCCCTGCTGCTCGCGCTGGTCGCGGACGCCGTGCTGGTCGCCATCCAGTGGCTGTGCACCCCGTGGCTGAGGAGGCGTGCCTGACATGATCGAACTGCTGAAGAACCTTGGCCACTGGCTGACCAGTGGCGCCCAGTGGTCCGGGCCCGACGGCATCGCCATCCGTCTGCTGGAGCACCTCCAGTACTCCCTGCTGGCCACCCTGGTCGCCGCCCTCATCGCCCTCCCCGTCGGGCTGCTGATCGGCCACACCGGGCGCGGCGCGTTCCTCGCCATCAACCTCTCGGGGTTCGGGCGCGCGCTGCCGACGGTGGGCCTGGTCACCCTCGTCTTCCTGGCCAGCGGGCTGAGCATGTGGCCGGTGTACATCTCGCTGGTCGCCCTCGCGATCCCGGTGATCGTCACCAATACGTACGCGGGCATGGCGGCCGTCGACCCCGAGGTCAGGGACGCGGCACGCGGCCAGGGCATGCGCTGGTACCAAGTGCTCTTCCAGGTCGAGCTGCCCCTCGCGCTCCCCCTGATCATGACCGGGCTGCGGCTGGCCGCCGTCCAGGTCGTGGCCACCGCCACCATCGCCGCGTACGTCAGCTTCGGCGGGCTCGGCCGCTACGTCTTCGACGGGCTCGCCCAGCGCGATCTGGTGCAGGTGCTGGGCGGGGCGGTGCTCGTCGCCGTACTGGCCATCGCCCTGGACCTGGCACTGGCCGGAGTGCAACGCCTGCTGTTCCGCAACCGCCCCCCGCGCGCGCACGCGCACTCGTCCTAAGGACCTTGAGGAGAAGTCACCCCATGAACCGCAGGGAACAGCTGAACCGCAGAGCGGTGCTCGGCGGCCTCTTCGCCGCCGCCTCCGTCCCCGCCCTCGCCGCCTGCGGCGGCGGCGTCACCTCGCTCAAGGGCGACGGCGGCTCCGGCTCGGGCGGCGGCAGCAGCGCGGGCGGCCTGGTCATCGGCACCGCCAACTTCACCGAGAATCAGCTCCTCGGCTATCTCTACGCCGAGGCGCTGCGCGCCGCGGGCATCAAGGCGAGCGTCCGGCCGAACCTCGGCTCGCGCGAGATCGTCATCCCCGCCCTGCGGCAGGGCGATATCGATCTGCTCCCCGAGTACCAGGGCAATCTGCTGCTGCACTTCGACGACAAGGCGAAGCAGACCCAGGCGGGCGACCTCCAGAACGCCCTCACCGTCGCCCTCCCCAACGGCCTCGAAGCCCTTCCGTACGCCGCCGCCGAGGACAAGGACGTCTTCTGCGTCACCGGCGAGACCGCCGACAAGCAAGGCCTGCGCAGCCTCACCGATCTGAAGAAGCTGGACCGCAAACTGGTCTTCGGCGGCCCGGCGGAGGACAAGAAGCGGGTCGTCGGCCTGGTCGGGCTCAAGTCCGTCTACGGCGTCACCTTCAAGGAGTTCAAGGCCCTGGACGCCTCCGGCCCCCTGGTGAAGGGCGCTCTGAAGAAGGGCGACGTCGACGTCGCCAACCTCTTCAGCACCGACCCCGACATCGAGGGCAACGGCTGGGTGATCCTCGCCGACCCCAAGGCGCTGATCCCCGCCCAGCACATCGTCCCCGTCATCCGCGGCGCCAAGGCGGACGCCAAGGTCCGCAAGGCCCTGGCCCGGCTCGGCGGCGCGCTCACCACCCATGAGCTGGCCAAGCTCAACAAGCTGGTCAGCGTGGACAAGAAGGACCCGGACAACGTCGCCGCCCAGTGGTCCAAGGACCACGGCATCGCCAAGAGCTAGCCGCGGGAGCGTCCGTATGCCCGCTTCCCTGGTCGAGAAGCGCTCGATCGACGTCGTCCCCGACGCGGAGCGCCATGGCACCGCCTCAGCCAGTTCACCCTGTGGCTCGGCGCGAACCTCCAGATCACCGCCGTCGTGACCGGCGCACGCCCTCGCCGTCGTCTTCGGGGCGGCGCCAAGGAGGTCTTGCCGACCCCCGCGGTGCCGGCGATCACCCAGATCGAGACGGCAAGGGGCTCACCGCCGTCGTTCGCCAGAAGGGCGTCGAGCGCTCCCAGTTCACCGCCCCGGTTGACGAACCCCCGGACACCACCGGGCAGCTGTCGGCAACGGCGGCGCGAGACGGTCAGGCGGGGGGCAGGAGCTTTTTTTGGGGCTTGCCCATGGCGTTGCGGGGGAGGGCGTCCAGGAAGCGGATCTTGCGGGGGCGTTTGTGGACGGAGAGCTGGGTGGCGACGAAGTCGATCAGCTCCTGTTCGCCGATGCCGTCGGCGACGACGTAGGCGACGATCTGCTGGCCGAGGTCGTCATGGGGGGCGCCGATGACGGCGGCCTCGCGGACGGCGGGGTGGTCCAGGAGGGCGTTCTCGACCTCGCCGGCGCCGATGCGGTAGCCGCCTGACTTGATCATGTCGGTGGAGGCGCGGCCAACGATGCGGTGGAAGCCGTCCGGCTCGATGGCGGCGATGTCGCCCGTGCGGAACCAGCCGTCCTCGGTGTAGGAGCCGGTGGTGGCCTCGGGGCGGCCCAGGTAGCCGGCGAAGAGGGTGGGGCCGGTGAGCTGGAGCTCGCCGATCTCGGCGCCCTCCTCGGCGGCGATACGGGTGCGGATGCCGGTGAGCGGGGTGCCGACATAGCCGGGGCGGCGCTCGCCGTCGGCGCGGGTGGAGAGGGTGATGAGGGTTTCGGTCATGCCGTAGCGCTCGACGGGGCGCTGGCCGGTGAGCTGTTCCAGGTCGCGGAAGACCGGGGCGGGGAGCGGGGCGCTGCCGGAGACCAGGAGGCGGGCACCGGCCAGGGCGCGGGCGGACTCCGGGTCCTGGACGATCCGGTTCCAGACGGTCGGCACGCCGAAGTAGAGGGTGCCGCCGGCCGCCGCGTACGCCGCCGGGGTCGGCTTTCCGGTGTGCACCAGGCGGCTGCCCACCCGCAGTGCGCCCAGTACGCCGAGCACCAGACCGTGCACATGGAACAGCGGCAGGCCATGGACGAGGGTGTCGTCCGCCGTCCAGGCCCATGCCTCGGCAAGCGCGTCCAGATCTGCGGCGACCGCCCGGCGCGAGATCAGCGCGCCCTTGGGGGCGCCCGTGGTGCCCGAGGTGTAGAGGATGAAGGCGGCCGACTCCGGATCCGGCTCCGGCTTCGACCACGCCGCGTGCTCGCTGAGGTCCACCGGGACGGTCTCGACCGGGGCCTCGGCGGCTTCCCCGGTGAGGAGCAGCGCGGCGCCCGAGTCCCGCAGTATGTGGTCCCGCTCCGCGGGGCCGGAGTCCGGCGGTACGGGCACCACCGGCACCCCGGCGAGCAGCGCGCCGACCACGGCCACCACCGTCTCCGGGGACGCGGACGCCCGGACCGCGACGACCGGCGCACCGGCAATGCGGGCGGCGACCGCGCCCGCGGCGCCGAGCAGTTCCTCGCGCGCGAGGGGGTGGCCGCCGACGGTGAGCGCGTCGGCGCGGTCACCACCCGGCGCGGCGAGGGACGTAAGGAGAGGTGCGGTCACGGAACTGACTCCTTCCATGCAGGCCGGGGGTACCGGTTGCCCCCTCTTCCTTTCGGGGGGCTAGCCCTACCGACAAAGCGTCCCCGCGACCGTACCGTCGTAAAGCATGGAAGCCCGTGACCCCGATCTGAAGAAGGAACTCGACGCGACCCTGCAGACCCGCAAGGAACTGGGCGCGGAATACGAGTCGGAGCTGGTCGACTCCTTCATGGAGAAGGTCGAACAGCGGTTCAGCGATACGGCCGACCGGCATGTGCGGCGGCAGTTGGCCGAGCAGCAGATGGCGGCGGCGCGCGGGACGCGCCCGTACGCGACCGGAGCGCAGCCGGGGCAGGCTCATGGGCTCGGCGTCAGCGAGCGGTTCGCCTTCGTCGGGGTCTCCCTGGTCCTGGCGGTGCCGCTGTCGGCGATCGGCGCCGTCAACGCGGGGCTGGCCGGGCTGCTGATCACCTGGGCCGGGATCTTCGGCGTCAACGCGGTGCACGCGATGGGCGGCTTCTCCTGGCTGCGGCGGGATCGTAAGCCGGGCGACAGCGACAGCGACAGCGACTGGGACGGCTGAGGGCTCCCCGCTTCTGCCCGGCTGGGGACACCTCCCAGCGGTAGCTGGGGGCGAGCCGAAGGGGCGCGCCGCTGTCGAAAGGGAGAGCGCGCGGAGAGCCCTCGGGCCCCATCCGGTATGGGGTGCCCCCTGGCGAGTGAGCCAAAGGGGCGCGCCGCTGTCGAAACGGAGAGCGCGCGGAGAGCCCTCGGGCCCCCATCCGGTTGGGGTGCCCCCTGGCGAGTGAGCCAAAGGGGCGCGCCGCTGTCGAAAGGGAGAGCGCGCGGAGGCCCCGAGGAACGAGGGGCCGAGCACGGTCGACCGTCGACAGTGGCTGGAGCGCCCCGGAGGCGAACCGAGCCCCAAAAAAGGGGGGCCGAGCACGGTCGACCGTCGACAGTGGCTGGAGCGCCCCGGAGGCGAACCGAGCCCAAAAAAAAGGGGGGATACCGCGGGGACCGCCGCACCCCGGCGCTGGGCGCCGAGGGCGGGACGACGGCGGTCCCCGCGAGGGACGCCGGCCGGGTCGGGCCTTCGCGTCCGGGCGACCGTGGAGGTCCGGGAGCCGCTCCGGAGGTCCTGTCGCCGCACTTCGGGTGTCGGTGTCTTCCTTCCGACACCCACTAATCTGCCAGAGCTGTGTTAACCCTGTGCTGCGAGCGCGTGACACGTACGTACCACTTGCCCGAAGCCCGAGCGGGCCCTTGTCGCCGGCCAGTTGGCCCTGTCACTTGGTGCCGCGGGCCAGGTAGGCCAGCAGGTCCTGCCGGCTCACCACACCCGTCGGCTTGCCCTCCACCAGGACGATCGCCGCGTCGGCCGTGCCCAGCACCGCCATCAGGTCCTCGACCGGTTCGCCGGAGCCGACGTGCGGCAGCGGCGAGCTCATGTGCTTCTCGAGCGGGTCGGTCAGCTCGGCGCGCCGCGCGAACAGGGCGTCCAGCAGTTCGCGTTCCACCACGGAGCCGATGACCTCGGCGGCCATCACATCCGGGTGCCCCGCGCCGGGCTTGACGATCGGCATCTGCGAGACGCCGTACTCCCGCAGCACGTCGATGGCCTCGCCGACCGTCTCGTCCGGGTGCATATGGACGAGCGAGGGCAGCCCGCCCTCCTTGCCCTGGAGCACATCGCCGACGCGCACCGCGGGGCCGTCCTCCTCGAGGAAGCCGTAGTCCGCCATCCACTCGTCGTTGAAGATCTTGGACAGATAGCCGCGGCCGTTGTCGGGCAGCAGCACGACCACTACATCGTCCGGGCCGAGGTCCTTCGCGACGCGCAGCGCGCCGACGACGGCCATGCCGCAGGAGCCGCCGACCAGCAGCCCCTCCTCCTTGGCCAGCCGCCGGGTCATCTGGAAGGCGTCCTTGTCGGAGACGGCGACGATCTCGTCCGCGACCTTGGGGTCGTAGGCGGTGGGCCAGAAGTCCTCACCGACGCCCTCGATCAGATAGGGGCGGCCGGAGCCGCCGGAGTAGACCGAGCCCTCGGGGTCGGCGCCGATGACCTTGACCCGGCCCTCGCTCACGTCCTTCAGATAGCGGCCGGTGCCGCTGATCGTGCCGCCGGTGCCGACACCCGCCACAAAGTGGGTGATCTTCCCCTCGGTCTGCTCCCACAGCTCGGGGCCGGTGGTCTCGTAGTGCGAGCGCGGGTTGTTGGGGTTGCTGTACTGGTCGGGCTTCCAGGCGCCCGGCGTCTCGCGCACCAGCCGGTCCGAGACGTTGTAGTACGAGTCGGGGTGCTCGGGGTCGACCGCGGTCGGGCAGACCACGACCTCGGCGCCGTAGGCCCGCAGCACATTGATCTTGTCGGTGGACACCTTGTCCGGGCAGACGAAGATGCACTTGTAGCCCTTGCGCTGGGCGACCATCGCGAGGCCGACGCCCGTGTTGCCGGAGGTCGGCTCGACGATCGTGCCGCCGGGCTGGAGCTCTCCGGAGGCCTCGGCCGCCTCGATCATCCGTACCGCGATCCGGTCCTTCACCGAGCCGCCTGGGTTGAAGTATTCGACCTTGGCCAGGACGGTCGCCCGGATGCCCTCGGTCACGGTGTTGAGCTTCACCAGCGGGGTGTTGCCGACCAGCTCAATCATCGATTCGTAGTACTGCACGCCTGCTCCTGGTCCGGTTCCGCGGGATCTCCGCGTCGGGGCGGCCGCCGTGGCGGGCCCGTGCTGCCAGCTTATTGCGCGCCGGCGCCCTCCGACCGGCGCGTTGCGAGGAAGCCTGGGCGGGGCAACAAGTTGTTGGCAAGGCGTACAAAGGAGCAATAAGGCGCATGCGCGTGCGGACGGAGGTGGGCTGGGCCATGTCGATGTCGAGGGCGAGGGTTGCGCGGCGGATCGCGGCCGCGGCGGCGTACGGGGGCGGCGGCATCGGGCTGCTGGGCGGGGTCGCCGCCGTGCTGGTGCTCACCGAGGTGTCACTCGCGAAGCGGGTCGTCGGCGGGTCCGAGGCGGCCCCGCCGCGCGCGGACGGCCGATATGGCTTCGCCTTCGCCCGCAGGACCGGCCAGCCACCCTTGCGGCTGGCCTTTCTCGGCGACTCCACGGCCGCCGGACAGGGGGTCCACCGCCCTAGTCAGACGCCGGGCGCGCTGCTCGCCTCCGGGCTGGCGGCGGTGGCGGAGCGCTCGGTCGACCTGCGCAATGTGGCGCTTCCGGGGGCGCAGTCCAGCGATCTGGAGCGCCAGGTCACGCTGGTGCTGGAGGATCCCGAGCTGCTCCCCGACGTCTGCGTGATCATGATCGGCGCCAATGACGTCACCGGCCGGATGCCGCCCGCCCAATCCGTGCGGCTGCTGTCGGACGCGGTGCGCAGACTGCGCGAGAGCGACTGTGAGGTGGTGGTGGGCACCTGCCCCGATCTCGGGACCATCGAGCCGGTCTATCAGCCGCTGCGCTGGATCGCGCGGCGGCTGAGCCGGCAGCTGGCCGCCGCGCAGACGATCGGGGTGGTCGAGCAGGGCGGGCGTACGGTCTCGCTGGGGGATCTGCTGGGCCCCGAGTTCGCGGCGAATCCCCGCGAGCTGTTCGGCCCGGACAACTACCACCCGTCGGCGGAGGGGTACGCCACGGCCGCGATGGCCGTGCTACCCACCCTGTGCGACTCGCTGGGCCTGTGGCCGGAGGAGGCGCCGGAGACGCGCGACGAGGGCATCCTGCCGGTGGCCAAGGCGGCGGCCGAGGCGGCCTCCGAGGGCGGCTCCGAGGTCACGGCGGCCCGCGGCCCCTGGGCCCGGCTGCTGCGCCGGCGCCGGCTCGCCGAGGAGGAGCCGGAGGTGTCCGCCGGGGACGCCGCGGACGCCTCGTCCCCGGCCTGCCCACCGGGAGCCGGCTGCTGAGGGCGTCAGCCGGCCGCTGAGGACGGGCGTCAGCCGCTGAGGACCGGCTGACGCCCTCAGGGCGGGCGTGGCCACTGAGGACCCGCGTCGACCGCTGAGGACCGGCGCCAGCCGCTCAGCACCCGCGCCAGCTGCTCAGAATCCGCGTCGACCGCTCAGGACCCGCGTCGACCACTGAGGACCCGCGCCATCCGCTCAGGACCCGCGCCATCCGCTCACGCTGAGGACCCGCGCCAGCCGCTCAGGACCCGCGTCGACCACTGAGGACCCGCGCCAGCCGCTCAGGACCCGCGCCATCCGCTCACGCTGAGGACCGGCGCCAGCCGCTCAGGACCCGCGTCGACCACTGAGGACCCGCGCCAGCCGCTCAGGACCCGCGTCGACCACTGAGGACCCGCGTCAGCCGCCGAGGACCGGCGTGGGCCTCTGGGGGCGGGAGCCTGAGCCCGGTGGACCGGTCAACGGGCCGATTCGGGTCCCGCCGGGGCCGACTGAGCGTACGCTTGAAAAAAGAGTCCCGCGTCACAGCCCGCGCCTCGTGACCCCCTGCGGTACGTGCGGGTAACTTCCCTCAGAGTCCAGCCTTCCCTTCCGCCTCATGGAGCCGTGATGCCCGAAGCCGTGATTGTCTCTGCCGCCCGTTCACCCATCGGCCGAGCCTTCAAGGGGGCGCTCAAGGATCTGCGGCCGGACGACCTGACCGCCGAGATCATCCAGGCCGCGCTCGCCAAGGTCCCCGAGCTGGACCCGCGCGAGATCGACGACCTGATGCTCGGCTGCGGTCTGCCGGGCGGTGAGCAGGGGCACAACCTGGGCCGGATCGTGGCCGTGCAGATGGGGATGGACCACCTGCCGGGCTGCACGATCACCCGCTACTGCTCCTCCTCCCTCCAGACCTCCCGGATGGCGCTGCACGCCATCAAGGCGGGCGAGGGCGACGTCTTCATCTCGGCGGGCGTCGAGATGGTCTCCCGCTCGGTGAAGGGCAGCTCGGACGGGCTCCCGGACACCCACAACCCGCTCTTCGCGGACGCGGAGGCCCGTACGGCCGAGCGCGCCGAGCAGGAGGGCACCGACTGGCACGACCCGCGCGAGGACGGCCTGATCCCCGACCCGTACATCGCGATGGGCCAGACCGCCGAGAACCTGGCCCGGATCAAGGGGATCACCCGCGAGGACATGGACGAGTTCGGCGTGCGGTCCCAGAACCTCGCCGAGCAGGCCATCGAGAAGGGCTTCTGGGAGCGCGAGATCACCCCGGTGACGACGCCCGACGGCACGGTCGTCTCGCAGGACGACGGCCCGCGCGCGGGCACCACGCTGGAGGCGGTAAGCGGCCTGAAGCCGGTCTTCCGCCCCGACGGTCTGATCACCGCGGGCAACTGCTGCCCGCTCAACGACGGCGCCGCCGCGTTGGTGATCATGTCGGACACCAAGGCGCGTGAGCTGGGCATCACCCCGCTGGCCCGGATCGTGTCGACCGGCGTCTCCGGGCTCTCCCCCGAGATCATGGGGTACGGGCCGGTCGAGGCGTCCAAGCAGGCGCTGGCCCGCGCCGGGCTGGCGATCGGCGATATCGACCTGGTCGAGATCAACGAGGCGTTCGCCGCGCAGGTGATTCCCTCCTACCGCGATCTGGGCATCGACGTGGACCGCCTCAATGTCAACGGCGGCGCGATCGCGGTGGGCCACCCCTTCGGCATGACGGGCGCCCGGATCACCGGCACGCTGATCAACTCACTCCAGTTCCACGACAAGCAGTTCGGTCTGGAGACGATGTGCGTGGGCGGCGGCCAGGGCATGGCCATGGTGATCGAGCGGCTGAGCTGAGCTGCGGCGGGGTTGTGACCTAATCTCCCCCAGGATGTGACAAACGTCCCGGGGGAGGCTTGTCTCCCCAGCTCAGCAGCGTTGACCCGGGCCCTTCCGGACTCCAAGTCTGTCCATTTCGTGACGTTTTGCGCTGAGGCCGAGAGGCGGTGCGCGTCAAGCTGAGGTAGGAATTCGGGGGATCCAAAGCAACCGGGAGTTAAGTCAGTGAGCCCCATGATTCTTGCCGTCCTCCTGGCCGCGGTCACCGCCACGGCCGTGGGGGCCGCTGCCCTGCACACCGCACGCGGGGTGCGCCGGCAGATCGGCGAGCTGCGCGCCGAGCTCGCGGCCACGGTCCCCGCCGTGGGCGGCCCGGCGGGCCGGGGCGGCCAGGCGGGCACCGTGACGGTGCCCGCCGCCCGTGCCACCCCCGCCGCCGAGATACGCGCCGCAGTCGCCGACGCGCTCGCCGAGGAGCGGGAGCGCGAGCTGGCCGAGGCACGGGCGTTCTGGGCCGCACAGGAGGCCAGGGACTCCGCCGGCTCGGCCGACGCGCATTCGCTGCTGGGCGGGCCGGCCGGGTTCGGCGAGGACTCCTCCCAGGACGCGCAGCTCTTCGTGCCCCGCCAGGCCGATCTGGCCGGGCTCGAACCGCTGCTCGGCCTGGACGCGCTGGGCCCCGACACCCTCGACTCCGCCGGGGAGCAGGAGCCCGAGGCGGAGATGGAGCTGGAGCTGACCGTGGAGGCGGGCGCAGAGGCTGAGCTGGAAACCGAGCCCAGGGAGTCGGCCGAGCTCGCGGCGGCGCGCCGGCGCCATCCGTCCCATCCGGACTTCACGCCGTCGTCGCCCGTCGCCGACCACGACCGGACCGTGACCCGGCTCACCGAGCTGGCCGACGCCCGCACGCCGCTGGCCGATGTGCGCCCCGGCCCGCTCGGCACCCTCGATGTGTATGTCTTCACCGACGGCACCACGATCTGTATGACGCCGGGTCACCGCGAGACGGCGGAGCGGCTCGCGGAGGCGGTGCGCGAGGGCACCGCCCCGGTGCTGCTCGGCGGCTCGGGCGTCTCCGGCGCGTACGCGCTCACGTTCGGCTGCGGGGACGAGAACGTCTACGTCCTCGCCGACCGCGTCATCACCTCGCGGTGACCCCGGATCCGGCCACCCCGGCCCCGGCTCCGGCCACCCGGCCCGGCCCCGCGCCACCCGGCGCGAAGGGCAGCGGCCGGCGCCCGTACCGCCGGTCAGACCCCGCAGCGCGCGGCCGCCTCTTCGACGAGGGCCACCGCCGCGGCGAGCTCCTCCGCCGTGCGCCCGCTCCCGCCGTCGCCGACGCCGCCCGGCGCACGCTCCAGCGCGTGCGCCAAGTCATGGCCGGCCACCGCGACCTGGTCGGCGACCACGAACGTCCCCGCGTCCGGGACGGTCAGCGGCGCGGCTCCCGGGTCCTCAAGACGCTGGGCGCGCAGCGACAATTCCCTTGCCAGCGCGAGTCCTTCGGCCGCCGCGCCCGCGCGCAGCCGGGACTGGGGCAGGGTGCGCAGCCGGTCGGCGAGCCGGTCGACGGCGGTGAGCAAAGGGGTCACATCATCCACGCTCCGAGCGTATGCGCCACCCAGGGGCTGTTGCCAACAGCCGAACACTCAGGCACGGTGAGCTGAAGGACCCCACCCGGGCCGCACAGCCCGGGTCCGGCACGGACGCGTCCGGAGGCGCCGATGTCCCAAATCTTCTCCGACGAGACTCACCGGAACCTACTCTCCCGCATCCCCCAATGCACCGGCCGTGAAGTCGCCGACTGGCTGCGCACGGTGGACGAAGGCCCCGCTCTCTTCCGCTTCGAGGAGAAGGTCAGCTGGCTGCGCGGTGAGCACAAGCTCGCCTATGGCCACGCCAAAGCGATCATCCATGAACACGACTTGAGGCGAGCGGCGCGCAAACTGCTGTAGCCGCCGCCCGGAGTCAGAAGCGTGTCCGACAGACGGACCCAAACGGGGCGGGTTGTCCCGAAGATGGCGAAGGGCCCGCGGAGGCGACTGCCTCCGCGGGCCCTTGTGCTACCGGGAGCCTTACGGCCCCTGACGCTAGTCCCTGAAGATGGAGATCAGCCGGAGCAGCTCCAGGTAGATCCACACCAGTGAGAGCGTCAGACCGAAGGCGGCCAGCCACGACTCCTCGCGCGGAGCGCCGTACCGGACGCCGTCCTCGATCTGCTTGAAGTCCATCGCCAGGAACGCCGCGCCGAGCACGACGCCGACGAGGCCGAAGACGATGCCGAGGCCACCGCTGCGGAAGCCGAGGCCGTCACCGCCGCCGAAGGCGGCGAACAGCAGGTTGACCGTCATCAGCAACAGGAAGCCGATGGCGGCCGCGAGCACAAAGCGCTGGAACCGCGCGTTCACCCGGATGAGCCGGGTCTTGTACGCGGCGAGCACACCGACGAAGACGGCCATCGTGCCGAGGACCGCCTGCATCGGGATGCCGGACCAGCGCTCGTTGTACACCTGGCTGATGACGCCGAGGAAGAGCCCCTCGAAGAGGGCGTAACTCATGATCAGCGCCGGCGAGGCCGTGCGCTTGAACGACTGGACGAGACCGAGCACCATCGCCACGAGCGCGGCACCGAAGCCCACGCCCACGGGAAGCTGCGCGATCCAGGCGACCGCGGCGGCGACGATGACCGTACCGAGGGTCATACCGGTGCGCATGACGACGTCGTCCATCGTCATCCGGCCGGTCTGCAGCGGGCCCGCCGGTGGCGCGCCGTACATCTGCTGCAACTGCTCGGGCGTCAGATTCTGCTGGTCACCGGCTGCGTAGGGGTTCGTCGGCGCCTGCGCTTGCGCGTACGGGTTACCACCGGCGTACGGACTGCCCTGACCTGCGGCGGGGCTCCCGGCCTGCGGCGCCGCGCCGAAACCGGCGTAGCCGCCGGCGCGGCTGAATCCCCGTCGCGAGAAAACCGGGTTGCTGCTCCTCATCTCACTCCTCCATGGCCGCCCTGCGCGACCTTGACTCAAGAGTAATGGGTAAGCAAAGAAGACACCCTAGTGCCCAAGGAGGATCTTTTCACGCGCGCGCAGACCGCGCGAGGCCCCCGCGGGCCCCGCGCACGAACCGTGGGCAACGGCATACGCACGCTGAGTGCGCCCACCGGATCTGGAGGTGCCCGGAACCGGACTTGAACCGGTACGCCCGCGAGGGCAGCGAGGTTTAAGCTCGCCGTGTCTGCATTCCACCATCCGGGCATCGGCTCCCTGGGCCGTACGAGGCGCATACGACCCTCCCCTATAGGAGAGCAGCACGAGCCTATCCGGGGACAGTTCCCCGAACAGCGAATCCCCGGACCGAGGTTGTCTTATTTTATTGGCAACTGAGGGCCCATCAGCAGCGGGGCGGGGCCCCGTGGATGCCCGCTGCCGACCGGACCTGCCCATATACCGTGAACCCCGTTTAACAGGGGATTGACGCAATCTCGACGCCCCGTCCGGGGGTCCTCCTACCCAAGGAGGACCTGCGCGCCCGCGCCTACGACCCGAGTCGCCCGCAGAACCGGAGCACGGGCTGATCCCGCCCCCGTATGGCGCAAGGAACCATAGGAGGACGTCCCGCCCAGCCCCGCACAGCACGACAGGAGCCCTCCACCGTGACGAACACCTCTCCCGGCGTTGAAACCGCCAGCCGCTCCACCGTGGCGGCCGCCCGTGCCACGGACCTCTCCAAGGTCTACGGCCACGGCGAGACCCAGGTGATCGCCCTGGACACGGTCTCCGTCGAGTTCCGGCAGGCCGAGTTCACCGCGATCATGGGCCCCTCCGGCTCCGGCAAGTCGACCCTGATGCACTGCATGGCGGGGCTCGACTCGGTGTCGAACGGCTCGGCCCGGATCGGCGATGTCGAACTGACCGCGCTCAAGGACAAGAAGCTCACCCAACTGCGCCGCGACAAGATCGGGTTCATCTTCCAGGCGTTCAACCTGCTGCCGACGCTCAACGCGCTGGAGAACATCACGCTGCCGATGGACATCGCGGGCCGCAAGGCCGACCAGGCGTGGCTGGACCAGGTCGTGGACACCGTCGGGCTGTCCGGGCGGCTCAAGCACCGCCCCAACCAGCTGTCGGGCGGTCAGCAGCAGCGCGTCGCCGTGGCCCGCGCGCTGGCCGGCAAGCCCGAGATCATCTTCGCGGACGAGCCGACCGGAAACCTGGACTCCCGCGCCGGCGCCGAGGTCCTCGGCTTCCTCCGCAACTCGGTGCGGGAGCTGGGGCAGACGGTCGTCATGGTGACCCACGACCCGGTCTCCGCGTCCTACGCCGACCGGGTGATCTACCTCGCCGACGGCAAGATCGTCGACGAGCTGCTCGACCCCACCGCCGAGGCGGTCCTGGACCGCATGAAGCGTTTCGACGCCAAGGGCCGCACGAGCTGACGCGAGGCGCGCGCCTGTCCCCGTAACGCCGCCCCGCACCTGTCTCTCTCATCTCAGGACTGACACCTCATGCTCCGTACCGCCGTGCGCAACGTGCTCGCGCACAAGGCCCGGCTGCTGATGACCGTGCTCGCCGTACTGCTCGGCGTGGCCTTCGTCTCCGGCACCCTGGTCTTCACCAACACCATCTCCGCCGCCTACCAGAAGAGCTCCGAGAAGGGATTCGCGGGCGTCGACGTCGCCATCACCCCGCACACGTCCGACGACGACGCGGCGAGCCCCGGGTCCGCGCCGCGCCTCGGCCAGCGGGTGCTCGACAAGGCGGCCAAGGTGCCCGGCGCCGCCTCCGCCACCGGCGTCGTCCACGGCTACACCGCCCTCTCCAAGAAGAACGGCGACCTGCTCGGCAGCGGCTTCTCCACCCTCGGCGGCAACTACTACCCGGGCACCGACGGCAAGGACCCGCGGTACACCATGACGCAGGGCCGCGCGCCCAGGGCCGAGGGCGAGATCGCGCTCGACTCCAAGTCCGCCGAGCGCGGCCACTACAAGGCCGGGGACTCCATCCGGGTGTCCGTCGACGGCCCGGTGCGCGCCGAGAAGATCGTCGGCGTCTTCACCACCGACGACGGCAATGTCGCGGCGGGCGGCAGCCTCGCGCTGTTCGACAACGCCACCGCGCAGCGGCTGTTCGCCAAGCCCGGACAGTTCGACGAGCTCGATGTGAAGGCCGCCCCCGGGACCTCGCAGGCCGCGCTGAAGTCCGCGGTCGACAAGATCCTGCCCAAGGAGGCCGAGGCCGCCACCGGTCAGAAGCTCGCCGACGACCAGGCCGAGCAGATCAAGCGGGGCATGAGCACCATGCAGACCGGCATGCTGGCGTTCGCCGGGATCGCGCTCTTCGTCGGCATCTTCATCATCGCCAACACCTTCACCATGCTGGTCGCCCAGCGCACCCGTGAGCTCGCCCTGATGCGCGCGGTCGGCGCGACCCGCCGTCAGGTGACCCGCTCGGTGCTGATCGAGGCCACCTTCGTCGGCGCTGTCGCGGCCGTGGTGGGCCTCGCGGCCGGTGTCGGCATCGGCGCCGGGCTGCGCTCGCTGCTCAACTCCACGGGGGCCCTCGTCCCGGACGGCCCACTGGTCGTCAAGCCGACCACCGTGCTCGTCTCGCTGGTCGTCGGCATCGTGGTGACCGTGCTCGCCGCCTGGCTGCCGGGCCGGCGCGCCGCCAGGATCCCGCCGGTCGCCGCGATGAACAGCGTGCACGCCAAGCCGAGCACCCGCGGTCTGGTCGTACGGAACTCGATCGGCGCGGTCCTGGCCGCGGGCGGCATCGCCCTGGTCCTGGCCGGGGCGGGCATGGGCGCCGACGGCAAGGGCCCGATGGGCCTCGGCGCGGGCGTCCTGGTGATCGGTGTCTTCGTGCTCACCCCGCTGCTGTCCCGGCCGCTGATCGCGGCCGCCGCGCCGGTGCTGCGGGTGTTCGGGATGCCCGGCAAGCTCGCCCGGCAGAACGCGGTGCGCAACCCGCGCCGTACCGCCGCCACCGCCTCCGCGCTGATGGTCGGCCTCACCCTGATCACCGGGATGACCGTGATCGCGGGCAGCGTCCAGAAGGGCATCAACAAGATGGCCGCCGACGGGCTGAAGTCCGACTACGTCGTCAGCATGGGCGGCTTCGGCGGCTCGCGGCCGCTGTCGCCGGATGTGTCCAAGACCCTGGGCAAGCTGCCCCAGGTCACCGCGATCAGCCCGCTGCGCACCTCCCCCGCCCGGGTCGGCGGCGACACCGACTCCCTGACGGGCGTCAACGGCAAGGCCGTCAGTGACCTGGTGGGCGTGGACTTCAGCCAGGGGTCCTTCTCCGGGCTCGGCGGCGACAAGGTCGTCATCGACGACAAGACCGCCGACAAGCACGGCTGGAAGCTCGGCTCCAGCATTCCGGTGACGTACGAGGACGGCCGCGGCTCCAAGCTGACCGTGGGCGGTGTTTACACGGGCAACCAGATGATCCGCGGCATCATCATGGACAGCGCCACGATCACCCCGCACATGTCCACCGTCACCGACTTCCAGGTGATGCTGAAGACCAGGGGCGGGGGGACCGAGGCCAACAAGCACGCCCTGAAGAAGGCGCTCGGTGACAACCCGGCGATCCAGGTCCAGAACAAGAAGGACATCTCGGATGGCATCGCCAAGTTCTTCACCCTGATGCTGAACATGCTCTACGGGCTGCTGGCCATGGCCGTGATCGTCGCGGTGCTGGGGGTCATCAACACCCTGGCGATGTCGGTCTTCGAGCGGTCCCAGGAGATCGGGATGTTGCGCGCCATCGGCCTCGACCGGCGGGGCATCAAGCGGATGGTGCGGCTGGAGTCACTGGTCATCTCGCTCTTCGGCGGGGTGCTCGGGCTCGGCCTCGGTGTCTTCTTCGGCTGGGCGGCCGGCGAGCTGATCTCCACCGGCCTGCCGACGTACCAGCTGGTGCTGCCGTGGGGCCGGATGGGTCTATTCCTGGCGCTGGCCGCCTTCGTGGGCGTGCTGGCGGCGCTGTGGCCGGCCCGGCGGGCGGCCAGGCTGAACATGCTGGCGGCCATCAAGGCCGAGTAGCGCGGACGGCGCCTCTCGTGCGGCGGGACGTCCCCGTCCGCCCCGGTGCGGGGTGGGCGGGGACGTCCCTTTGGTCACTCCCGCCAGTCGCGGGCGCGCAGCGGAAGCCCCGAGGCCCCGTCACCGGGGGTACGGACGGCGAGGATCTGGTTAACGCCGATCCGGTTGCGTTCGAAGGAGAGCACACAGGCGGCCATATAGAGCCGCCAGACCCGGGCCCGGCCCGGGGAGGTGAGCCGTACGGCCTCCTTCCAGGACGCTTCGAGGCGGGCCACCCAGCGGCGCAGCGTGAGCGCGTAGTGCTCGCGGATGGCCTCCACGTCGCGCACCTCGAAGCCCGCCTCCTCCAGCTGGGAGACGGTCCGGCCGACCGGGGCCAGCTCCCCGTCGGGGAAGACATAGCGGTCGATGAACTCGTCGACGTGGTACGTCTCCTCGTCCGGCTCGGGGCGCCGGGCGATCTGGTGGTTCAGCAGCCGTCCGCCGGGCTTCAGCAGCCGGTGCAGAATGCCGGTGTACTCGGCGTAGCGGGCGGCGCCGACGTGCTCGGCCATGCCGATCGAGGAGATCGCGTCGTACGGGCCGTCCGGGACCTCGCGGTAGTCCTGGACCCGGATCTCGATCTGGCCGGTGAGCCCGGCGTCCGCGATGCGCTTACGGGCGTACGACGCCTGCTCCTCCGAGAGCGTGATGCCGACGGCGCTCACGCCGTACTCGCGCGCCGCGTGCAGCACCATCGAGCCCCAGCCGCACCCCACGTCCAGCAGCCGCTGACCGGGTTTCAGGGCCAGCTTGCGGCAGACGAGGTCGAGCTTGGCGCGCTGGGCGTCTTCCAGCGTCGTATCCGGTCCGTCCCAGTAGGCGCAGGAGTAGACCATCGAGGGTCCGAGCACCAGCGCGTAGAAGTCGTTGCCGACGTCGTAGTGGTGGCTGATCGCCTCCTTGTCGCGGCGCGGGGTGTGCAGCGGTCCGCGCCGGGTGGTCCGGGCCTCCTCGCGGGGCGGGGGCGGCGGCAGACCGGGGCCGGCGAGCGCGATGAAGGTACGGACGGCGGCGCGCCGCCGGGGGTCGCGCAGCACCTGGAGGGCGGCGGTCAGCCGGGACTGCCGCGGGGTGGCGGAGTCGCGCTCCCACAGATGTCCGGCCAGCCGGCCCAGGGCGTCGTACAGATCGCCCTCGACATCGAGGTCGCCGGAGACCCAGGCGCGGGCGAGCCCCAGTTCGCCCGGGGTCCACAGCAGCCGGCGCAGCGCCCGGCGCCGCCGTACGACCAGGGTGGGTGCGCCGGGCGGACCGGTCTCGCTGTGGTCCCAGGCGCGGATGCGGATCGGGAGGGGGGTTCCCAGCACCTCCTCGGCCAGGGTGGCGAGTCGCCCAGCGGCGTCGGCCATGTCGCACCTCCGTGATGGCGAGTCAGGAAGATTCACTCATCACGTAAACACCATGGAACCCCCCGCGCAGTCCCGCCGACACGTCCGGAATCGGCAAAAGAGCGGAAATTCCTTCCGGATCACGGCATGACGAAGGGCGTCCGCCCCACGGATGGCGGACGCCCTTGGCGTCGGAGGTGCTCGGGTGACCCGGGTGTCAGGACGCCTTCGCCTTCTCGGCGGCCGGGGCCGGCTTGGCGGTGGCCGCGGAGACCGGGGAGACCGGGGAGACCGGGGAGGCGGCCTCGTAGAACTCCTCGCGGGGGTTCTCGATGGCGCCGAGGGAGACGACCTCACGCTTGAGGAACATGCCCAGCGTCCAGTCGGCGAGCACCCGGATCTTGCGGTTGAAGGTCGGCATCGCCATGCCGTGGTAGCCACGGTGCATGTACCAGGCGAGGCGGCCCTTCAGCTTGATCTTCATCTTGCCGAAGACGATCATCGCGACGCCCTTGTGGAGGCCGAGGCCCGCCACGGCGCCCTTGTTGGCGTGCTTGTACTCGCCCTGCGGGAAGCCCCGCATGCCCGAGATCACGTTGTCACCGAGGACCTTGGCCTGGCGCAGCGCGTGCTGGGCGTTCGGCGGGCACCAGGCGCCCTCGCCGACGGCGAGGTCCGGCACCTGGGCGTTGTCGCCGGCGGCCCAGATGTAGTCGGTGCCCTTGACCTGGAGGGTCGGGGCGGTGTCCACATGGCCGCGCGGGCCGAGCGGGAGGCCGAAGCGGGCGAGCGCCGGGTTCGGCTTGACGCCCGCGGTCCACACGATGGTGTTGGAGTCGACCTCAAGGCCGTTCTTGAGGACGACATGGCCGTCGACGCAGGAGTTCATCGAGGTGTTGAGGTAGACCTCGACACCGCGCTTCTGCAGGTGCTCAAGACCCCACTGGCCGAGCTTCGGGCCGACCTCGGGGAGGATCTTGTCGGCGGCGTCGACGAGCACGAAGCGCATGTCCTCGCGCTTCACGTTCGGGTAGTACTTGGCGGCGTCCCGGGCCATGTCCTCGACCTCGCCGATGGTCTCCGCGCCGGCGAAGCCGCCGCCGACGAAGACGAAGGTGAGCGCCTTGCGGCGGATCTCCTCGTCCGTGGTGGAGTCGGCCTTGTCGAGCTGCTCGAGGACGTGGTTGCGCAGGCCGATGGCCTCCTCTATGCCCTTCATACCGATACCGTTCTCGGCGAGACCGGGGATCGGGAAGGTACGGGAGACCGCGCCGAGAGCGACGACCAGGTAGTCGAAGGGCAGCTCGTACGCCTCACCGACGAGCGGCTGGACGACGGCGACCTTGCGGTCCTGGTCGATGGTCGACACTCGGCCGGTGAGGACCTCCGCCTTGGGGAGCACGCGCCGCAGCGGAACCACGACGTGGCGCGGGGAGATGCTGCCGGCCGCAGCTTCGGGGAGGAAGGGCTGGTACGTCATGTACGAGCGCGGGTCGACGACCGTGACAGTCGCCTCGCCGTACCGCATCTTCTTGAGGATGCGGCGCGCCGCGTACAGGCCTACGTACCCACCGCCTACAACGAGGATCCTGGGACGCTCCGTGGTGCTCATGATTCGAGTATCCAGCACCCCCTGGGGGTGAGCTCGTGAGCCCCTTCACAAGCATAGTGAAGGTATCTGCTACACTCCCCCGCCCCAAGTGACGGACGCCATAGCGACACGGGGGACCAGAAGGCGGATCAGCGCGCTCCGGGCCCCGCTGAGCAGGACTTGCCGTTGAACGCGGGAGTAGACCACCCCTGCCGCGGGCGGCCCCGCGGGACTGTTGGGATACCTCACGATTCATTCAGCGGCCAGGCGCGGTCACCGAAACCGCCCTGGAGCCCCCCATACGGCGGCCACCAGGCATCTTTTTCATGTGAAGGATTTCACGAACTTTCTCCGAAGCGGCTCACGGAAGGCCCTCACAGGGGGTTCCGCGGCCGCTCATACGATATCCCGCCCGCTCAGGCGATGCTCCACGCGATCCCGTCAAGGATGTCGTGCTCGCTCACCACGACCTCCGACGCACCGGTCCGTTCCATGATCGAAAGCAGGACGAGCGCCCCGGCGGCGATCACATCGACCCGCCCCGGATGCATCACCGGAATCGCCGCGCGCTCGGCGTGGGTGGAGCCCAGCAGCCACTCGGTGATCTCGCGGACCCGGCCGACCGGGATCCGGGAGTGATGGATGGCGGCGGGGTCGTACGTGTCGAGCTCCAGGGCCATCGCGGCGACCGTGGTGACCGAGCCGGCCAGCCCGACGAGCGTATGGCCGCCCTCGCCGGGCCGGCAGGCGCCCGTGAGCGGCACGGTCTCCTCGGCGAGGTCCAGCGCGCGATCGATATCGCCCTTCATGGCGGAGACCTGATCCGCCGACGGCGGATCTGCCACCGTGTCGTGGTTGACCAGATGGCGCTCGGTCAGCCGTACGCAGCCGATGTCGACGCTGCGGGCGGCCCGTACATGATCGTCACCGACGACGAACTCGGTCGAGCCGCCGCCGATGTCCACCACCAGATACGGCCCCGCCACATGCTCATGGCCCTTCAGCTCCTTGGTGGCGCCGGTGAAGGAGAACTCCGCCTCCTGGTCCCCGGTGATCACCTCGGGCTCGACGCCCAGAATGTCGACGACGCCGCGTACGAACTCCTCGCGGTTCTCCGCGTCACGCGAGGCGGAGGTGGCGACGAAGCGGACGCGCTCCGCCCCCAGCTCGCGTATGACCTCCGCGTACTGGCGGCAGACGGCGAAGGTGCGCTCCAGCGCCTCGGGGGCGAGCCGCCCCGTACGGTCCACGCCCTGGCCCAGCCGGACGATCGTCATCCGGCGGTCGAGCTCGATCAGCTCACCGGTGGCCGGGTCGGCGTCGGCCACCAGCAGCCGGATGGAGTTGGTGCCGCAGTCCACGGCCGCGACGCGGGTCATGCGCTCTCCTCCTCGGCTGGCGGTTCCGTAGCGCCGTTGTCGTCGGTGCCGCACGGCGCCACGCACGGGCCCTTGCGCCACCACTCGGGCAGCATGGCCAGGGCCTCGTCCCCGAGCGGATTGACCCCGGGGCCGGCCGCGAGCGCATGGCCGACCAGGACGTGCAAGCACTTCACCCGGTCCGGCATGCCCCCCGCGCTCGGGAAGCCCTCCAGCACCTCGATGGCGTCGCGGCGCGCGAGGTAGTCCTCATGGGCGGCCCGGTAGGCGGCGGCCAGTTCCGGGTCGGTGGCCAGCCGGGCCGTCATCTCCTTCATCACGCCCTCGGCTTCCAGCGTGCCGATCGCGGACGCGGCGCGCGGACAGGTCAGGTAGTAGAGGGTCGGGAAGGGCGTGCCGTCCTCGAGCCGCGGCGCGGTCTCGACGACATCGGGGTTGCCGCAGGGGCAGCGGTGGGCGATCGCGCGCAGGCCGCGCGGCACGCGGCCCAGCTGCTTCCGGACGGCGGCGATGTCCGCGTCGGTGGGCGCGGTGGGCTCCGTCTGCGGAGGGGGCGTATCCATGAGTGGGAAGTTCTCTTCGATCGGTTTCGGACCGGGTACGGCCGGGCGGCTCACGGCGGACGCCTCAGCGCCGCGCGCTGTGCGCCTTCGCCGCGTCCGCCGTGTCCACGGCGTCCCAGAGGTTGCTGTACCAGGGGCTGTCGGCCACGCTCCGGTGGGAGGAGCGCTCGGTCGCGCCACGGCCGTCCGCCACGCTGTAGCCGGTCTCCCCCGGCATCAGGAAGTGCAGCCGCTCACGGGCCTGCCGCTCGGTGTAGGCGGGGTCGCGCAGCCGGGCCTTCTGCTCGCGCAGCTTCTTCACGTCGTCCCGCGCCTGTTGGGCCTCGCCCCGCTGGTCGGCGATGTCGGAGCGCTGGGAGATGTACTGCCGCATCGGATAGGCGAGCGCGACGACCAGTGAGCAGACGACCAGCGCGAGCAGGGCCGCGCGGCCGGTCAGCCGGCCCCGGCGGCGCTTGACGCGGGCGCGGTAGACCCGGGCGGCGGCGTGCTCGCCGAGCGCCTTGAGCCTGGTCGCGGTGGAGAACCGATCCCGATCCGCCGGCACGTCGCCTCCCCGGTGATGACTTCGCGTAGCTACGCCGTCCCCGGCCACGGTACGGGACCGCGGCCGGGGACGGGCGTCAGACGTGTCTGCTACTTGAGGTGGAGCGCGCGCTCAGCGGAGGTCAGCCCTTGAAGCGCGGGAAGGCGGAGCGGCCCGCGTACACCGCCGCGTCGTCGAGGATCTCCTCGATGCGCAGCAGCTGGTTGTACTTGGCGACCCGCTCGGAGCGGGCCGGGGCGCCGGCCTTGATCTGGCCGCAGTTGGTGGCGACGGCCAGGTCGGCGATGGTGACGTCCTCGGTCTCGCCGGAGCGGTGGGACATCATGCACTTGTAGCCGTTGCGCTGGGCGAGCTCGACGGCGTCGAGGGTCTCGGTGAGCGAGCCGATCTGGTTGACCTTGACCAGCAGCGCGTTCGCCGTGTCGTTCTCGATACCGCGGGCCAGCCGCTCCGGGTTGGTGACGAAGAGGTCGTCGCCGACGAGCTGGACCTTGTCACCGAGCTGCTCGGTGATGGCCTTCCAGCCGTCCCAGTCCTCCTCGTCCAGCGGGTCCTCGATGGAGACCAGCGGGTAGGCCGCGACCAGCTCGGCGTAGTACGCGGTCATCTCGGCGGCGGTGCGGGACTTGCCCTCGAACTCGTACGAGCCGTCCTTGTAGAACTCGGAGGCGGCGACGTCGAGCGCCAGTGCGATGTCCTGGCCCGGCTGGTAGCCGGCCTTCTTGATGGCCTCGAGGATCAGGTCGAGGGCCTCCCGGTTGGAGCCGAGGTTCGGCGCGAAGCCGCCCTCGTCGCCGAGGCCGGTGGACAGGCCCCGCTCCTTCAGCACGGACTTCAGGGTGTGGTAGACCTCGGCGCCCCAGCGCAGGGCCTCGGAGAAGGACTCCGCGCCGACCGGAGCGATCATGAACTCCTGGATGTCCACATTGGAGTCGGCGTGCGAGCCGCCGTTGAGGATGTTCATCATCGGGACCGGCAGCAGGTGGGCGTTCGGGCCGCCGAGGTAACGGAAGAGCGGGAGGTCGGACGCCTCGGAGGCGGCGTGCGCGACGGCGAGGGAGACGCCGAGGATGGCGTTGGCTCCGAGCGAGGACTTGTCCGGGGTGGCGTCCAGGTCGAACATCGCCTGGTCGATCAGGCGCTGCTCGGTGGCGTCATAGCCGACCAACTCGGGGCCGATCTGCTCGATGACGGCGAGGACAGCCTTCTCCACGCCCTTGCCGTTGTAGCGGTTCTTGTCGCCGTCACGGAGTTCGAGGGCCTCGAAGGCGCCGGTGGAGGCACCGGACGGAACGGCGGCACGGCCGGTGCTGCCGTCGTCGAGGCCAACCTCGACCTCGACCGTGGGGTTGCCTCGCGAGTCGAGGATCTCGCGAGCTACGACGACGTCGATGGACGGCACGAGGTTCTCCTTCGTATGTGTCTGCGCTAGCAGCACGAGCCTAACGGGCCGGGAGGGCTGCACCCCCCCCGTCAGCCCGCCCCGCGAGACAGGACGTGGCACAAATACCCAGATTTGAGCTTGAATATCCATATTTCTGCGGGAACTGATAAGCCCCGGCGGGGCACACCGAGGGGGCGGCGCGCCCGGCCGGGGCTCGATTCCCAGGGGGCCGGCTCGAGCGGAAGCTCAGCCGGGATGGCTCAGCTGAGGTGGAGCTGCTGGCCCGGGTAGATCAGGTCGGCCTGCTCGACGATGTCCTCGTTGAGCCTGAAGAGCTTCTTCCAGCCGCCCTTGACGCGGTGCTCCTGGGCGATCTTGCCAAGGGTGTCGCCGGACTCGACCTCGTACTCGCCGTCGCCCTTCTTGACGGGACCGCGGGCCTGCGAGCGCCCGGCGTGCTCGGGCTCGGCGTGGGTCTCGGCCTTCGGCTGGTCGGGCTGGGCCGCCGGGGCCGACTGCGAGGACTGGGAGGACTGGGAGGACTGGGAGGAGGCGTCGGACTGCGCCTGCGAGCCCGAGGAGGAGCCCGCGGAGGAGGACGAGGGGGTGCCACCGGTGGTCAGGCCCGTGCCGCAGACCGGCCAGGCGCCCTTGCCCTGGCTGGCGAGAACCTTCTCGGCGACCTGGATCTGCTGGTCCTTGCTGGCCTTGTCCGCGGTGGGGGCGAACGCGGTACCGCCGTAGGCGCCCCAGGTGGAGCTCGAGAACTGCAGTCCGCCGTAGTAGCCGTTACCGGTGTTGATCGACCAGTTGCCGCCGGCCTCGCACTGCGCGACCTGGTCCCACTGGGCGGAGGTGGCGGCGGAGGCGGAGGTGGCGCCGATGAGCGGCGCGGCCACGGCCGCGCCGGCCAGACCGGTGAGCGCGGCGATCCGGGTGACCTTCGACGGGCGGCGGTGCTTGCCGTTGCACTTGAGCATCGTTGGTTCGTTTCCTCACCGACGCCTACGAGGTGAGCTGTCGGGTTCGGGCGTGAGTTGCCCGGCCGGATGCGGAGACCGCACCCGGCTTCACCCCTAGCCGACGAGCCCGCTTCCACAGGCCTTTCGGCACCTACCTTGGGTCCCCCGCTCCTGCCTTCGGCGCTGACGCGTCGGTTCCAGCCGACCGCCGGCAGGATTCGGCGTGACGATCGACGGTGCCCGCGGTAGCGAGCGGAAAGACGTTAAACACACCTCCCGAGAAGGTTCAAACACCTTCATCTCGTCGCAGGATGGTGTTTCTGATCTCACTCGGCCCACATCTACGCAGGTAGGACCGGGTGTGGAGGGATCGGACAGGGGGCATACCCTGGACGATGTGACGAGAGGTATATCTCACCGGTTCCAGACCGGGCAATTCCCCCCGAACTACCGCTCCTTGATGGTCAGGTCAAGGCGCTGACCAGGGAGAATGAGATCCGGGTCGGACCCGATGAGGTCCTCGTTGGTTTGATAGAGCCCATGCCATCCGTCGGCCAACTCGCCCCGCTCGGCAATCGCTGACAGATTGTCACCCGGTCGGACGGTGTAGCCGTCACCCGTAGAGCTCTGGGCGCGATCCGCGTCGCCGCGCGAGGCATGCCGCCCGGAGGACCGTGAATCCGCCGTCGAACCGTCGCTCGCGCGCTCCCCCGTACCTTCTTCGCCACGGTGGCGGCCGGTGGGCGCGGGGTCGGCGGACGAGTCCGGCGCATCCGGGGAAGAGGGGTCCGCCGAGGACGTGGAGTCGTCCAGCCCGTCGGGAGCCTGGGAGGTTTGGGGCGCCGCCGGCTTCTCCGTGCTCTCGGACACATCCGGCGTCCGGGGCGTACCGGATGAGCCGGAGTCATCCGACGCCTCGGGTGACGGGGAGTCGTCCAGCCCCGGGTCCTCCTCCGTGTCGCCACGCTGAGCCGAGCCCGGCTGGGCCGGGGTGGCCGTGGAGCCGGGGTCCACATCCGGGGCGCCGCTGCCGTCGGTGAGCCCGGCGTTCAGCGCACAGCTCGGCCAGGCGTCCGGACCGCGGTCACCGAGGATCGACTCGGCGACGGCTATCTGCTGGGAGCGGCTGGCCAGATCGGGGCGCGGGGCGTAGCTCGTACCGCCGTAGCTCTTCCACATGTCCAGCGTCAGCTGGAGCCCGCCGTAGAAGCCGTTGCCGTCGTTGGCGCTCCACATGCCGCCGCTCTCGCATTCGGCGACGCGGTCCCATGTGGCGGTCTGGGCGGCTTGGGCGCCGCCCGCCCCGAACAGCGGTATGGCGATGCTCGCCCCCGCGACCCCCGCCGCGACGACGATGGCCGGAGCCTGACGAGGGCGGCGGTGCCGACCATTCCCGGAACGCATGCGATGGGCCTCTCGTGTGACCTTCGATTGTCGGTTGAACATAGCGAGGTCACGCGATCATCACAACCCGATGTATCCCAGGTCACGCCCAGGTCACGCAGTTGAGCGTTCGTCACTTATGTCGCCTCACAAGGGGCTTGACCGATTCACCCGTCCGGGGAATTCCAGGTCACCGGAAGGGTGCGCAGCCCGCGCATGATGAGTCCACCGCGCCAGCGCAGATCCCGCGAATCCACCGCAAGCCGCAGATCGGGCAGCCGCCTCAGCAGGGTGCCGATCGCGGTCTGCGCCTCCAGTCGGGCGAGCGGTGCGCCCAGACAGTAATGAATGCCGTGGCCGTACCCGAGATGCTGATTGTCCGTACGGGTGAGATCGAGGACCTCGGGCGCGTCGAACCGCTCGGGGTCGCGGTCGGCGGCGGCGAGCACCACCAGTACCGGCTCCCCCTCCGCGATGCGCTGTCCGCCGATCGTGACCGGCTCGATGGCGAACCGCCAGGTGGCGATCTCCACCGGCCCGTCATACCGCAGCAGCTCCTCGACCCCGGCCGCGAGCACCTCCTCGTCCCCTTCCTCCAGGGCCCGCTGGAGCAGGGCACGCTGCTCCGGATGGCGCAACAGCGCGTACACCCCGTTGCCGATCAGATTGACGGTGGTCTCGAAGCCGGCGAACAAGAGGATGAAGGCCATGGCCGCCGCCTCGTTCTCGGTGAGGTGCTCACCGTGGTCGCTGGCGCGAATCAGCCCGGAGATCAGATCCTCCTCGTCCCCTTCTTCTCCTGGTGCCGCGAAGGCCAGCCGCTTCCGGTGGATCAGCTCGGCGAGATACGCGCGGATCCGCTTCACCGCGCGGGCCACCCCGCCGCGCGGCCCTCCGCCGTGCCGGATCATCGTTCCGGCCCAGTCCCGGAAGTCGTCCTGATCCTCGCGCGGCACCCCCAGCAGATCGCAGATCGCATAGATAGGGAGAGGGAAGGCGAACTCATGGATGAGATCCGCCTCTCCCCTCTCCACGAAGGCATCGATGAGCTGGTCGGTCAGCTCCCGCACGCGCGGGGCGAACGCGGCGACGCGGCGCGGGGTGAACGCCTTGGACACCAGCCGCCGCAGCCGGGTGTGATCCGGAGGGTCGATGTTCAGCAGATGTGTCATCAGATCCGCGCGCTGCTCGCCGGGAATGCCCACCTTGCCCCGGGCGTGAGCCGACTCGCTGTGCCGCAGGGGATTCTTCGACAGCCGGGGATCGGCCAGCGCCTGCCGCGCGTCGGCGTAACGGGTCACCAGCCATGCCTCGACACCGCTGGGAAGCGTGGTCCGGTGCACCGGTGCGTGCTCGCGCAGCCAGGCGTACGCGGGATAGGGATCGGTGGCGAACTCCCAGCTGAAGAGGGTGGGAGCGGGGAGGTCACGGGGCTGTTCTGGCACCCCCCGACGATACCGGCCGCCCTCCAAGGACCCCCCGATACAGCCCTTACCGGGAGTAACGGATAAAGCCGCGACAAAAGAGATAAACGTTGAATGGAATTCAACAAGTATCTCCACGCATCCTCCACAAGGCGCACATGGCGCGGGGCGATTGCCCGATATCTGATGGGTGCGGATGACGGTCCGCGGATGCGCCGCCACTCCTTCGCACCATCCCGGAACACGCTCTGACGTGGGCCAACGCAAGGGGAAGGGGGTGCGGCTGATACGACGTCAGATGGCTTGAATGAGACTGGGGCACATGCACGGCGACCCCTGATGCTGGTGATACGATCACCGCGCTTGCCAGGCGAGCCAAGGGCGCGTAAGACACATGGCGATCCCGGCAGAACAGCCGAGAGGGTCACCACTCTGAGGAGCATTATGCCGCCAGTCGGGCATACGGAGCCGTTCCGGCGCACCGACTCCCGTGCGCTGCCGTCGGCAAGACGAGTGCGATGTCCCCGGACCCTGCGGACGCCGTACGGGCGCTGACTCACCGCCTCCTCTCAGCACACCAGGATTCATAACGCACAATACCTCCTTATCAAGTCCCTGGCGGTCTAGTCGTTTAAAGAGAGTCTTATGACGCAATACATACAGGATCCAGCACTCTGGGCCCTGATCGCTGGCACGCCTCTCGCCGCAACCGCCATCATCCGCGGGCGAAAGGCGCGGGCGAATCTGCGCGATGAGAAGGCGGAGCTGGAGAAACGCTCGGCGGAGCTCGAGAACAATTACGCCGAGGCGGTACAGGAGGCTCACGTCCGCGCGGAGGAGGCCACCAAGAGCGCTCTGAAGTCCGCCATGCGAACGCTTCAGGGCCTCGCCAACGAGCAGCAGCTGGCCATCTCCAAAACCCAGGACAGATACGGCGAGCACCAGATTCTCCAGGACCTTCTGGAGATCGACCACATGAACTCGCAGTTCGGGCGGCGTGCGCAGTCCATCGCCGTTCTCTGCGATGGCTGGCTGGGCCGCCAGCGGGCCGTCGCCTCGGTGTACGACGTGGTGCGCAGCGCCAAGGGCCGCATCCGTCACTACACGCGTGTGGACATCCGCTCCCAGAGCAATTTCGCACTGGTCAGCAAGGCCGTGGAACCGGTCGCGCTGGCGCTGGCCGAGCTCCTGGACAACGCGACCAGTTACTCCGCCCCCGATTCTCCGATCGATATCACCATCCGCACCGTGCCCAAGGGCGTCTGCGTCATCATCGACGACGCCGGTGTGGGTATGAATGAGGAGGAGAAGAACCGGGCCGACAAACTGCTCTCGGCCACGCGGGCGACGGGTGTCACGGGACTCGGCAATCCGCCGCAGTTCGGCTTCGCGGTGATCGGCGTGCTCGCCGCGCGATACGGCTTCAGTGTCTCGGTCGATTCGGCCTCTCCTTACGGTGGTGTGCGCGCGGTCGTGCTTCTTCCCGAGGACCTCCTGACCAACATGCCCGAGCCGGAAGAAGCGCCGACGCCGCGTGAGGCTGCGGCAGTGGACCAGCCGGAGGCGAGCGAGCAGAGCGGCTCCACCCCCGGCGGCCTGCCCAAACGCCGCCGAAAGGGCTCGATCTCCATCGTCCCGAGAGCAGATTCCACCAGTGCCCCGGCCCGGACGAGCGAGGAAACCGCTTCGATCATGGGCGCCTTCCAGCGCGGCACTCAGTCCGGACGCTCCGCAAACCCGAGCAGCGAAGGGCATGATCCTCAGTGAACAACGACCTGTCATGGATGCTTGACAGCGCCCTGGAAGTACCAGGGGCCCGTCATGCGATCCTGGTCTCCGCCGACGGTCTGCTGATGGCCCGTTCTCACGAGGTCAAGAAGGACGAGGCCGATACCGTCGCCGCCGCGATGAGCGGCATCCAGTCCCTGAGCCGCACCATGGCCGGCTTCTGCGGCGGCCCCCATATGAACTGGCGTCAGACCCTGGTCGAGTTCGACGGCGGATGGGTCTTCCTCATCTCCGCGGGGGAGGGCGCGTATCTCGCGGTCTCCTCCGCTCCCGATGTCGACATGGCCGACATCACCTTCCGGATGCAGCAGCTCGTCGGGCAGCTCGGCAAGGTACTGACCACTCCACCTCGCGAAAACACGAGCGTTCAGGCATGACAGCGCCGGGTGAGCAGGAGCCAGAGTCCGCCCAATTAGTGCGACCGTATGTCATCACGAACGGTCGCGGGCTCCCGGACAACGACCAGTTCAACCTGATCACATTGGTCACCGCGTCCGACCAGGTGCGCCCCGGTCATCTCGACCCGGAGAAGCGCGGCCTCTTGGACCTGTGTGCGGGAGGCTATCTCTCGGTCGCCGAGATAGCGGGGCACATGGGTCTTCCGATCGGCATCGTCAAGGTTTTGCTGTCCGATCTCTCCTCGGACGGATACCTCATCACGCGTGCCCCCGCGCCTCCCGCTCAGCTTGTCGATGTTTCGCTCCTTCAGGAGGTGCTGGATGGGCTCCAGGCCCGTTTCGGATGATGACGTCTATCTGGACGACGCGGTGCAGATCGCGGCCAAGATCCTGGTCGTGGGGCATTTCGCGGTCGGAAAGACGACGTTCATCGGCACCATGTCCGAGATTCCTCCGCTGCGCACCGAGGAGCGGATGACACAGGCCGGAGCCCATGTCGACGACCTCATGGGCACCCGGGGCAAGACCACGACCACCGTGGCCATGGACTTCGGGCGTCTCACGCTGAGCGAGAGACTCGTCCTGTATCTGTTTGGCACACCCGGACAGGAACGCTTTGTTCAGGTGTGGGAAGACATGACCCGAGGCGCCCTCGGGGCGTTGATCCTGGTCGATCCCGATCGGCTCAAAGAGTCCTTCCCCGTGATCGACCTGGTGGAACAGTACGGACTTCCCTACGCGATATCCGTCAATCGCTTCGACGGCACACCGGTGCGCCCCGACGAGGAGCTGCGCGAGGCGCTTGATCTGCTGCCCGAGACCCCCATCGTCACCTGTGACGCACGTGACGAGAAGTCATCGGCCAATGCGCTGATGGCGCTTGTCCGCTACCTACAGGAACGTACCCGCCAGGAGCACGAATGAACATGCAATCGGATTTTCCGGCGGCGCCGCCACCCGGCTGCCCCGCCCATGGCAGCGGCAAGCGGGTGCCGCTGTACGGGCCGGAGTTCGCAGCCGATCCGGGTGCGTACTACGCGCATATGCGCGGGTACGGTCCGGTCGCACCGGTCGAGCTCTCCCCCGGTGTGGAGGCCATGCTCGTCACGGACTACGGGGCGGCGCTGCAGCTGCTGCAGAACCCCGACACCTTCCGGAAGGATTCGCGCCGCTGGCGCGACTTCAACGAGGGCAAGGTCACCCGGGAGAACCCGGTCGTACCCCTGCTGGCATACCGGCCGAACTGCATGTTCACCGATGGGGCGGAGCATATGCGGCTGCGCCAGGCGGTGACGGACAGCCTGGCCCGGGTGGATTCACACCGGCTGAGCCGGCATGTCGAGCGCGTCGCCAGCTATCTGATGGATCAGTTCATCGCCCGCGGCTCGGCCGATCTGCTCAATGACTATGCCAAGCTGCTGCCGCTCTTTGTTTTCAATGAGCTTTTCGGCTGCCCGGCGGAAATCGGCGACCGGGTAATCTTCGGTATCTCCGGTATCTTCGACGGTATCAACGCCGAAAAGGCGAACGAGGTGCTCACCCAGAGCGTTATCGAACTCGTAGCCCTCAAGCGGAGCAAGCCCGGCGACGATGTCACGTCCTGGCTTATGCAGCACCATTCCCAGCTGACCGATGAGGAACTGGCTCATCAGCTTGTGCTGCTGCTGGGCGCCGGTGCCGAACCCCAGCGGAATCTCATCGCCAATGGGCTGCTGCTTCTGCTGTCCGATGAGCGGTATGCGGGGGGCGGGCTGCTGGTCGAGGACGCCCTCGACGATGTGCTGTGGAACAGTCCGCCTATGTCCAACTACGCACCGCACTATCCGGTATCCGATGTGGATTTCGCCGGGACGCCGCTGCGCGCGGGCGACCTCGTCCTGGTGAGCATCGCGGCGGCCAACACGGATCCGGCGCTCTCCGCCTCCCGTCAGCAGCTCAGCAAGCGGGCGCATCTCGCCTGGAGCGCGGGCCCGCATGCCTGCCCGGCCAAGGACACGGCCCAGCTCATCGGCGTGGTGGCCATCGAGAAACTGCTCAACCAGCTGCCCGATATCGAGCTCGCGGTGCCCGAATCGAGCCTGACCTGGCGACCCGGCCCGTTCAACCGCGGACTGACCGCATTGCCTGCCCGTTTCACACCGATACGGACAGACAAACGGTCTGTTTCCCAGCAAGAAGCCCCCGCGGGTGACCAGCACAGCCGTCAGCAGAACAAACAGGAAAAGGGCGGCTTGTGGAGTTCGTTCCTGAACTGGTGGAGAGTGTGATCCACGCCACAAGGCCAAACGATTTCATACTGCATGAATATTCAATCTGACGGGTAGGCAGTATCGCGGAATTCGTGTTGGTCAAAATCTAAAAGGAGCTGTCGTGGAGCTCACCGCCGACGACGACATCACTGTTGATCGACGTTTTGTGGTTTCACTCATATCCCGACCACACCACCCCCGCGGTCAATCGAACACCTACCCTAATTGCGCGGAACCGCGCGCGATGGGAACCGAGATACTCGCCCCCCGGGGCGGGTATCTTCTCGTTTGGCGCAAACGCCGGAGCGACGGTCCTTCCGCGCCACACAAACCCCTGTGCCTTCGTCCCTCGTCCCCCCGGGGGGCCCGATGAGCGGCGTCATACCCGCCGAGCCGCGGCTCGGCGACTTCGCCGCGGGACAGCTGATCCGGCTGTGCGAGGTGGCGGGGCTGGGCCCGACCGACACGGCGGCCTACGCCCGCGTGCTGAGTGAGAGTCTGGGCCCCGTGGCCGAACGGTCATTGGCGCTGCCTCCTCCGTCGCGGAGCTCTCTGTCCGACGACCACACACCAGTGGAGTACTCCCTGGCCTTCCTGCCGGGCACGGCCCCCGCGCTCAGGGTGCTGCTGGAACCCGGCTGCGCAACCGACGACCTGGTGGAGAACGGCCGCACCGGGCTGCGCGCGATCCGCGCCATGGCGGAGCGCTGGGGGTTCGCCACCCGCCAGCTCGACCGGATCGAGGACCTGTTCTTCCCCGGCTCCCCCGAGGGTGGTTTCGCCCTGTGGTGCGCCCTGGAGCTGCGCTCCGGCGGCGTCCCCGGGGTCAAGGTGTATCTCAACCCCTCGGCGAACGGCCCGGAGCGGGCCGCCGAGACCGTCCGTGAGGCGCTGGCCAGGCTCGGCCACCGGCAGGCGTTCGACGCGCTGCCTCGCGCCGACGGCTTCCCGTTCGTCGCCCTGGACCTCGGGGACTGGGAGGCGCCGCGGGTCAAGGTCTACCTCATGCACCAGGGCCTGTCCGCCGCCGAGGCCGGCTCGCTGCCCCGGATGGCGCCCCCACCGGGCCAGGAGCGGCTGGAGGAGTTCTTCCGTACCGTCGGAGATCTCCCGGCCGCCGGTGATCTCACCGCCGAGGGCGAGGACCGGCTGACCGGACGCCCCGCCCTCACCTGCCACTCCTTCACGGAGACGGCGACCGGCCTGCCCAGCGGCTACACCCTCCATGTGCCCGTCCGCGACTACGTCCGGCACGACGGGCAGGCGCGGGAGCGGGCGGTGACCGTACTGCGCCGCCATGGCATGGACAGTGTCGCGCTCGACCGGGCGCTGGCCGCCGTCGGTTCGCGCCGGCTGAGCGACGGCGTGGGCCTCATCGCCTATCTGGCGCTGGTCCATGAGCGGGGCCGCCCGCCGCGGGTGACCGTCTACGTCTCCTCGGAGGCGTACGAGGTACGGCCGCCCCGCGAGGCCTTCCCCACCCGCGACCGGGTGCGGGCAGGGCTGTGACACACCATCGATTGACGGACATACGGAACGACGGGAGCAGCGGTCAGCGTGGAGCCGTACAGGATCAAGGTCGTCGAACCCATACCCTTCACCACCCGGCAGCAGCGCCAAGAGGCGCTGAAGCGTGTCAACTACAACCTCTTCGACCTGCGTGCCGAGGAGGTGACCATCGATCTGCTGACCGACTCGGGCACCGGTGCGCTGTCGGCCGCGCAGCAGGCCGCGGGCATGGCCGGTGACGAGTCGTACTCGGGCTCCCGCTCCTTCTACCGGTTCCATGAGACCGTGACCGAGCTCACCGGGTACGCGCACATCCTGCCGGCCCATCAGGGGCGCGCGGCCGAGCGCATACTCTTCTCCTCCCTCCTGGAGCCCGGCCAGATCTCCCTGGCCAACACGCACTTCGACACCACGCGCGCCAATGTGGAGCTGGCCGGCTGTGAGGCCCGGGATCTGCCGTCCCCCGAGTCCCGGGACCTGGACAGCACCCAGCCGTTCAAGGGGAACATCGACCTGGAGGTGCTCCGGGCGACGCTGACCGGGCCGGACGCCTCCCGGGTCGCCGTGGTGGTCATGACCCTCACCAACAACGGCGGCGGGGGCCAGCCGGTCTCCATGGAGAACCTGAAGCAGACGGCCGCCCTCTGCCGCCAGTACGGCGTCCCGCTGTTCCTGGACGCCGCCCGGTTCGCCGAGAACGCCTGGCTGGTGACCCGCCACGAGGATGCCTACCGCGACCACGCCCCGCGCCAGGTCGCCGAAGAAGCGTTCCGGCTGGCGGACGGCTGCATGATGAGCGCCAAGAAGGACGGCATCGTCCACATCGGCGGCTTCGTCGGGGTCAACGACCCGGAGCTCGCCCAGAAGTGCGAGCTGCTCCTCATCGCCACCGAGGGGTTCGCGACCTACGGCGGTCTGGCCGGGCGTGACCTGGACATGATGGCCCAGGGGCTGAACGAGGTGCTCGAACCCTCCTACCTCCAGGAGCGGGCCGATATCGCCGGTTACCTGGCCAAGCGGGTCCGGGCCGCGGGCGTCGACATCATCGAGCCGCCCGGTATGCACGCGCTCTACCTCAACGCCGGGCGTCTGCTGCCGCATATCCCGCCCCACAACTACCCCGGCCACGCGCTGTCCTGCCAGCTGTATCTGGAGGGCGGCATCCGCTCGGCCGAGCTGGGCTCCCTCTACCTCGGCAAGGAGGACGAGGACGGGAACCCGGTGGCCAGCGCGCCGTACGAGCTGGTCCGGCTCGCGCTGCCGCGCCGCGTCTACACCCGCAGCCACTACGACCACATCGGCGACACCCTGGAGAAGATCGCCAAGGACACGCACAGCGTGTACGGCTTCCGGATCGTCGACCAGTCCCCGATCCTGCGCCACTTCCGGGCCAAGCTCGAACCCGTGCCCATCGCGCGATGAGCTGAGCCCCCCTTTTTTCAGGGGCTCGGTTCGCCTCCGGGGCGCTTTAAGCCGCTGTCGACGGTCGATCGTGCTCGGCCCCTCGTTCCTCGGGGCCTCCGCGCGCTCTCCCTTTCGACAGCGGCGCGCCCCTTCGGCGCGCCGCCGGCTACCGCTGGGAGGTGCCCTCAGCCGTTTTTGGGCTCGGTTCAGTTCGACCGGCCCTCGGTGCCGCCTTTGCCGGGCTCCCGGGTGCCCGAGCCGCCCAGCTCGTGCGGGCGTCGGCGGGCGCCGTCCCGCGGCAGTTCATCGGGTTCACGGTGCTCGGTGACGTAGCCGACCCGCGTCTCGTCGTCCTGATGCCCGGGGCCGTGGCCCGTCTCCCGGGCCTCGCGGTCGGTCTCGTCGGCCTGCTGCCAGGCGTCCGAGCGGGGCTGCGGGCGCTGGGGCGGTTCCGGCTCCCGGGCCCGTACCCGTATCCCCCACCACACGGCCGCGATCAGTACGACGACGATCACGGCTCCGACGATGAACGGGCCGGTCCCGATCAGCGGATCCCGGGCCACGGCGAGATCACTGGCGTACGCATACATGACAGCCGGGTACCCCCCGCCGCCTGGGTCACTCCGGCCCCGCGCGGGTCACTCCGGTGCGGGGCCCTGTGCCGGTGAGTCCGGTGAGTCCGGTGAGTCCGCCGAGTCCGCGACGCCCTCGGCCGCGCGTATCGCGTCGCGGTAGGCGCGGGCCGCGGCGCGCAGGGCCGTCTCGGGCTCGATGCCGTCCGCCTCGGCGCGCACCGCGAGCGCCAGCAGCTCGTAGCCGATGCCCGCGCCCTCGGGGAGGGCCACATCGAGACCGGCGGTACGGGCGCGGGAGGCGAGCTTGGCGGTCAGTGCGAGGGCGGGCTGACCGAGTGGCACCCCTTCGGTGACCGAATCGCGCTGCTTCTCCATCGCCTTGGTACGCAGCCAGTGCGCCTTGACGTCCTCGGCGGTCTCGGCGGCCTCCTCGCCGAAGACATGCGGATGGCGGTGGATCAGCTTGTCCACGATCCCGCCCGCCACATCGTCGATCGAGAACGGCTGGTCCGGGTCCTCCTGGGCGATCCGGGCGTGGAAGACGACCTGGAGCAGCACATCGCCGAGCTCCTCGAGCAGCGCCTCGCGGTCGCCCTCCTCGATGGCCTCGACGAGTTCGTACGCCTCCTCGATGCCGTACTTCACCAGCTCCTCGCTGGTGCGGGCGCCGCTCCACGGGCACTCGACCCGGATCCGGTCCATGACCTGCACCAGATCGAGCAGCCGCGCGCCCGGCAGATCGTAGGAACCGGGCAGCAGCTCCAGATCCGGCATCGCCTCACGGCCGGATCCGGCCAGCCGGGCCAGCCCGTCGGTCAGCTCGGACTCACCGGCGGCCGAGGTGATCACGACCGTAGTACGGCCGCCCTCCGCGCGGCAGTAGTCGACCAGCTCGCGCGCGTCCGGCGCCGCCAGCCCGACCTCGATGCCCGCCTCGCGCAGATACGGCAGCTGCGGGTGGTCCGGATCGCCGCACAGCACCCGGTCGGCGCCGCGCAGCACCTGCCACGCGGGCCAGGACAGCAGACCGGGCGCCACCCGGTGGCTGGTGGTGAGGAGGACGACACGGCCGGTGGCGGCGGCTTCTGCGGGGGTGGCGGAGTCAGGTGCGGTCACCCTTGAAACGTAACTTACGCCTGCTGCTGGGAGCTGTTCGAGGTGCGCAGCCACGCCTCCTTGGCGAGGACGGCGGTGCCCTGGGTGTCGTCCCACTTGCCGTACCGCGGGTTGACCCGGATGGCGAGCTCCTTGGAGGTGCGGGTGAACACCTCGTTGACCTTGGCGGTGCCGAGCTTGCGCAGCAGAGCGGTGCGCGTGAGCTCCATACGGATGGCGTCGTCGATCCGGCCGGGCGCGATGCCCTGCTCCAGATAGACGGCGCGCAGCGCGGTGGCCCCACCGCTCTGCGCCTCGGCGGCGGCGCGGGCCCGCTGCATCTCGCGGCGGGTGACGCTCATCCCGTTGTCCTTTCCGGCCCGCTCAATGACCCGGAACTGGATCATCCGGATCAGTGTGTCCTGGCTCAGCCGGCCGCTGCCCGCGACCAGCTGGTCGGCCCTCGGGGAGCCGCGCTGCGCATCCCGGACGGCCTTCACCTGTGCCTGGAGCTGGGACACGGTGATCCGGCCCCCGTCCACGACGGCCGCGGCCCCGGGGCGCGGGGCGTTACCGCACGCGGTGAGCAGCGGGGCGGAGAGGAGCAGGGCGGACGCGGCGGAAACGGAGAGCGCAGTACGGCGGCGGATCATGGAGCCTCCCGGCAGAGATCGTGCGGCGCGACATCGATCGTTGATCGATGGTAGGGAGTCGGCGCGGCCGAGGCCACTGCTTCGACCACGATTCGCGGGCGGTCAGGCATCGCGCGGTTCCCGCCAACCCCGCCGTACGGGCGCCATCAGCCGTGGACCCGGCCGAGCCAGTGCAGCGTCCGGCGGATCTCCTCGGGGAAGGGGTGATGCGGTCCGTGCAGCCGCTCGGCGTCGTGGAGCAGCCGGACGAGGGTGTCATGGGCCGCCGGACGGTCGCCGAGGGAGAGCAGCAGATGGCCGATGCGGCGGCGGATGTCCAGCGGCTGGTCGGGGTCGGCGGCGGCGTACTGCTCGAAGTACGGCAGCAGGGTGCGGTATTCGAACAGCGCGGCGGCCGCCTCGCCGAGCTGTTCCCGGCACTGGGCCGCCTCATAGCGGAACTGGAGCGACTGGCGCAGCGCGACCGGGCCCGACTCGGCGGCGTACTCATCGGCCAGCCGCCGCAGTTCGGGCAGGGCGCGGCGGTACTGGCCGTCGTCCATCAGCGTTGCCGCGTACTGCTTGCGCAGCGACCGTACGACCCCGGAGCGCTCACCGTGCTCGGCGGCCGCGGCCGGGAGGATCGCGCCGAGGATGTCCACCGCCTGGGTGATCCGGCCCTGGTCGAGCAGGCGCTTGACCTCGTCGACGGCCCCGGCGACATCCGGCCGCCCGGCCGTCTCCGCGGGCCGCGGCAGGGGTACGGGGACGACGGGCGCCGCGGCGGGACGGTCCGGGCGGTCCGGCCAGGGGGCGTGTGGGCGCAGAAAGGGGCGCGTGGGGTCCATCGGTCCGCCGGCCGGACCGGGGCCCGCGCCCGGGTGGGGCAGCAGCGGCACCAGCGCCTGGTAGACCTCCTGGGCGTCGGCGGGCCGGGCCTCCGGGTCCTTGGCGAGCAGCCGCAGGACGAGCGCTTCGAGCGCCTCGGGCACCTCGGGGCGCATCTGGCGGACCGGGACGGGCGGCTCGTAGAGATGGCGGTGGAGAACGCCGAGGGCGGTGGACCCGGCGAAGGGCACGCTGCCTATGAGGAGTTCATGGAGCAGCACACCGAGCGCGTACAGATCGGTGTACGGGCCGACGGCGCCGCCCATGGCCTGCTCGGGAGCCATATAGGCGGGGCTGCCGATGGGCGAGCCGGTGTGCGTGAGACGGGTGGTGTCGGTGTCGAGGACGGCGGCGACGCCGAGGTCCAGGACGGTCACCGAGCCATCGGGGCGGACCATCACATTCCGCGGCTTGAGGTCGCGGTGGACGATCGGCACCGCGTGCACGGCCGAGAGCACGGCGCACAGCTGGGCGGCGACGCAGACCACCCAGGGCCAGGGGTACGGATCGTGCTCGGCGAGGTGGTCGGCGAGGTCGGCGCCCTCCACATGGCTCATGACGAGGTAGAGGTCGTCACCGTCGCTGCCCGCGTCATGCACGGTGACCAGTCCGCGGTGGTCGACCTGCGCGGTGACCCGGCACTCGCGGACGAAGCGGCGGCGCAGCTCGTCCACGGCACCGCCGCCGCCACCGGGGCCGCCGGGGCCCGCCACCCGGTCGGGGCGCAGCAGCTTGACGGCGACGCGGCGATCCAGTCTGCGGTCGTACGCGGTCCACACCTGGCCCATACCCCCCTGGCCGAGCAGGGTGGCCAGCTCATAGCGGTCGGCGATGACGCGTCCGTTCAACGGCCCTGCTCCTTGCGCAGGTAGTCACTCAGCTCATCGAGCTCGGCGCGGACGCGGTCGATGCGCTGCGGGTGGGGCGGCTGCGGCAACGGGGGCTGCGGCAGGATCTGCGGCTGCGGGTAGGCCGGGGGCTGGGGCGGGACATAGCCGTACGGCGGCGGCCCGTACGGCAGCGGCACGGCGGTCGGGACACCCGAGGCGGCCCGGACGGCCGAGACCGCGCGGTAGTGGCCGATGTCGACGATCAGATAGTGCGTCGTCACCCCGGCGGCCAGCGTGAACAGCACCGCCAGGGCGATGTACCCCAGCGTGCCGGGCTCGTCGTCCGGCCCGGTACCGAACTCCACCAGGGCGAACACGACCAGCACACAGGTGCCCCAGAACAGCGCCCAGTCCAGCGGCCGGCGGCGCAGGATGGCGATCCGCAGCATCGTGATCCAGGACAGGATGCCGAGGCTCAGCAGGGTCACGGACACGAAGATCACCCGCACGATGACCACCAGAGCGGTGGCGGCGGGGCGGGGCTGCGGCGGCGCGGGGACATGGCCGTGCATTGCTGCTCCTGGAGGGACCTGATGTCGGCGGACGCCGAGGGACGCTGACGCGCTTTTGAGCGTATACATGGACACTGCGGACCGGGTCTGGGTTGTACGGATCCGGCATCTGATTGATCACACAATTGTGATCAATCAGGCTGGACGGTGCCGTCCGCGAGGCCGTCGTACAGCCCGCGCACCAACTGGTCGCCCAGGCGCGCCGCGAGCCGCAGCGTTTCCTCGAAGGAGGCCAGCGTGCGGTAGCGCTCACCGTAGCGCCGCTGGTCGGCGAGGGGTAGCCGGGGCAGCCGCAGTCGGCGTACGTCCAGCCGGGTCGCGGTGGAGGCGTAGCTGCTGGCCTGCCGCTGGTTGGCGCTGCCGCGCAGATACCCGGCGAGGAACCAGGGGTCCAGCGCCTCGGGGTCCGGCCGGAGCAGACACAGATTGCGGGCCGGGGCGGCCCCGGCCGTGGCCTCGTCGATGACGCGGGCGACGGTGCCGCCCCCGATCAGCGGGACGACGACATCGCCGACCTCGGTCAGCACGGGCTCCTCGGCCGAGGCTTCGGGGGCGGCGGGGGCGGCGGGGGTGCCGGTGGGGCCGGTTCCGGCGAGGACGTCCTGTTCGGTGAGGAGCGGCGCCGCGACGGGGCCGCCGCCGGTCTTGAGCACCAGGGCGCCCACGCGGGCGAGTTCGCCGACGGTGGTCATGGGCCGGCGGCCCTGGGCCCCGGGCAGGGGCGGGGCCTCGTCGCGCGGCTCGGCGGGGGCGGCGGGGGTCAGTTCGGCGGTACGGGCCAGGGTGGCGGTGAGCCGCCGGCGTACGGCGGCGAGCTCGGCGACGCCGCCGCCCGCGGCGGGCGGCGGGAGATGGCGGGCGGGTGCCAGGTCCACGTCGTCGTCGAGGAGTTCGATGACGGGCAGGGCACGGCAGACGCCGGGCTGCTCGGGGACGGTGCCGTCGCGGTCGAAGGCGCGCCAGGCGTCGAGGACGGTGGTGTGCACCGTCTGCCAGGGCAGCTTGTCGCGGCCGGGTGAGCCTGATGAGACGGCGGCGCCGTCCGGTGCGGGCCCGGCGGCGGCCGCCGCGTCGATGAGCAGCAGCCGGGGGGCGGCGGGCTGCCCGGCCCCGGGGCGGCGCAGCACCCACAGATGCAGCGGAATCCCGTACGGCGGCGCCGCCCCGGCGGGCAGCGCGACGACGGCCCGCAGCGCACCGCGGCGCAGCAGATCGGCCCGGATCCGGCGGCCGGAGCGGCGGGAGGCGGCGGCGGGCGGCATCAGCAGTACGGCGGTGCCGCCGTCGCGGGCATGCGCGAGGGCGTGCTGCACCCAGGCCAGCTCGGACTCGGTACGGGCGGGGAAGCCGTACTCCCAGCGCGGGTCGTAGGCCAGCTCGTCATGGCCCCAGTCGCGCTCGTTGAACGGCGGATGGCAGACCACGGCGTCGACGGCGAGCCCCGGAAAGGCGTCCGCCCGCAGACTGTCCCCGCCGCGCACCCGCACCTGGCCGTCGGAGCCCAACGCCAGCCGCAGCGCGGTGAGCGCGGCGAGACCGGGGTCCAGCTCCTGTGCGTACACGGTCTCCGCGCCCCGGGCGGCCCGCAGCACTCCCCCGGTCCCGGAGGCGGGATCGAACCCGGCACGGGCGGAGACGCCCTGGTCATCGGCGCGAGCGGTGGCGAGGCCCGCCAAGGCGGCCATAAGGGTGGCGGGGGCGGGCGGGGTGAGGGTGTACTGGCGGGGGTTGGCGTCCAGATGACGGCCCAGCAGGAATTCGTACGTCTCGCGCGGGCCGAGTTCGGCGGCGAGCTCCACCGCCCCGCGCAGCAGCGGCACCGAGGGGCGCAGCCCGGCCGGGTCCGGGGTGTGCACGGGGTGGTCCTCGCCGAGCCGCGCGGTCAGGGCGGGGGCGAGGGCGGCGGGCAGCAGTTCGGCCAGCTGATCGTCGCCGGCCTCGCCCAGCCGGCCCCAGACCCCGGGCCGGTCCCGTACCAGCAGGAGTACGGCGCCCACGTGGCACAGCGCGGCCGCACCGCCCGCCGGGTGTCCGGCCAACAGCTGCCGGACGCGCTCGCGCAGCGGGACCTCGGCGAGCTTGCCCTGGGCGCGCAGCCAGTGCTCGATGTCGCCGAGCGCGAAGGTCGGGCTGGTCTCGGTGCCGCCCACCGGCTTGGGGAAGTCGGCGTGGCGGCGGCGCCAGTTGCTCACGGCCGCGCGGCCCACCCCGGCGAGCCGGGCGATCCCGGCTGCGGTCACCTCTGCTGCGTTCTCCGGCACCTGGCTGACTCCGTCCCGTGGTGCTGCGTGGCGGTCAAGCATACCGGCGATCATCACACAGAGACTCATTCACGCCGTGAACTCGCATCTCTCAAAGGTTGTTGTTGACTCGGTTCACAAGCTCTGCTCTTATTAACGCATCGGTTAACGGAGTCTCATCCAGCGCCTGAAAGGTGCCCATCCGTCATGTCCCAGCAGCAGAAGCAGAAGAACTGGTTCGCCCGCCATAAGGTCCTCACCGGCACGGGTGCGCTCGTCGCCGTCATCGCCCTCGGCGGCGTCACGGGGGGCGGCGGAAGCGGCGACGGCAAGAGCGACGGCACGGACACCAAGGCCTCGTCCGTCGGCGGTGGATCGGACCACAAGACCCAGGAGAAGAAGGAAGAGCGGGCGGAGAAGAAGACCAAGGCCGCGTTCAGCGGCGACGGCACCCTCCAGGTCGGCAACGACGTCAAGCCGGGCACCTACAGAACCACCGGCAACAGTGACGGCATGTGCTACTGGGAGCGGGCCAAGGACTCCTCCGGCGAAGCCGACGCGATCATCGCCAACGACAACGTCACCGGCGGCAGCTACGTGACGATCAAGGCGAGCGACAAGATCTTCAAGTCGGAGGGGTGCGAGGACTGGGAGGCCGTCCCCACGACCGCCTCCGGGACTCCGAAGACCGAGATACTGGGCGACGGCATGTACCGGATCGGCGCCGATATCGCTCCCGGCACCTACAGGTCCACCGGCAACGCCTCCGGCAACGGCTGCTACTGGGAGCGCAGCAAGGACGCCCTCCACGGCATTGAATCGATCATCGCCAACGAGAACGCCTCGGGGAACGCCATCGTGACCATCGGCGCCGAAGACGCCTTTTTCAAGACCAACGGCTGCGAGAACTGGAAGAAGACGGGCTGATGCGCTCCACCACGACCCTGGCGGCACTGTGCGCCGCCACCGCCCTCGCCCTTACGGCGTGCGGCAGCGACGCCGACGGCAATAAGGCCGGCAGCGGCGCACCCAAGGCATCCACCCCGGCCGGGATCGCCGGGCTGACGGGGCCGCAGATCTCCGACAAGGCCATCAAGGCCACGAAGTCGACGTCCGCCCTCACCGTCGACCTCGACGGCATCGTCGACGGCGGCGCCATGAAGTACCACATGTCCTCGGACAGCAAGGGCGAATGCGTCGGCACCATGTCCATGGGCGGCGAGGGCAGCGTACGGCTGATCAAGACCGGCGGCACGGCCTATATGAAGTACGACGCGGCCTTCTGGCGGGAGCAGGGCGGTGAGGACGGGGAGGCCGCGGCCAAAATGATCGGCGACCGCTGGACCAAGGCCGACGCCTCCGGCGCGGACGCCAAGGACCTCACCGGCGCCTGCGACTTGGACCAGCTGCTCGCCGGGTTCGTCAGCGGTAACGACCTCGCGCGCAAGGGCAAGCCCGCCACCGTGGACGGGCAGCCGGCCATCACGGTCGTGGAGAAGGACGGCGACGAGACGTACACCATGTACGTCGCGACCGAGGGCAAGCCGTATCTCCTCAAGCTGGTGACCAAGGGCGGCAAGGAGCCCGGCACGATCCGGTTCAGCGACTTCGACCGACCCGTCGACGCCAAGGCCCCCACCGGGGACATCGTCGACCTCGACAACCTCGGCGGCTAGCCGTCGGCAGCGCGTCGCCGCAGCTCTTCGTTGAGCCGCTGGGCTTCTTCCAGCTGGTCTTCGAGGATGACGATGCGGCAGGCGGCATCGATCGGGGTGCCCTGGTCGACGAGTTCACGCGCGCGTGCCGCGACGCGCAGCTGGTAGCGGGAGTAGCGGCGATGGCCGCCTTCGGAGCGCAGGGGGACGATGAGGCGGGCATCGCCGACAGCCCGCAGGAAGGCGGGCGTGGCGCCGATCATCTCTGCCGCGCGGCCCATGGTGTAGGCGGGGTAGTCGTCGTCATCGAATCTGTCGGTGGCGCGCTCTGGGGGCTTTGACGTCATTGCACCTCTTTGCTGGGACGCGTCAGGGGGCCCTGGTGCCGTACGGCACCAGGGCCCCGAGGGGTTTCAACACCATCTATCTACCGGCGCTGTGCGCCGACCTTCTGTTTCCGCATGCCCGCCCGAGGGGCGGATCGCGGGGATCGCGACTGCGTGACCGGGGACCACCTTCCAATCCGGGGCCTGCGGTACCCGAGCGGACCAGGTCCGTGCTCGGGCGATCCCGATGGCGTCTTCTCCTCTCCTGCTTCTTCTGTGCTTGCTCTTACCGATGCCGCTGTACTGCGTCATGCCTGGCGGTCCTGGAACCGCCCGGCCCGGCAGTCAGTGGCGGGACCTTGCTGCACTTCCCGGCCCCGCCACTCCACGGCCGTGCCGTGTACTGCTCGCGGCAGTTCGTCTCTGCCGCGCCCGACTGTCGTCTTGGCTACGAGAGAAAGGCTAGCCACAACAGTCGCGGATGTCTACTGCGGCGGGTGCAGGTTTACCCCGACCGGGGGAAGAGGTCCGGGACGGGAGGGGCCCGCGCGGCCGGTCCCGGCCGGACCGGCCGACCCGCCACCCGGCACGGCACCGGGCGCCCGACGGTCGGCCTTTTCCCCTCCGCCGATACCGAATACCTAATGCCGCAACTGCAGAAATAGGCGCCGCGGCGGCAAGGTTTTTTATGCCGTTGAATGACGCGGATCAAGTGCCCGTGCATGACCTCGCACGCCGTGCTACTGTGGTCGTCAGTTGCAGTTGTGGTTCCCATAGACTTCAGGTGCACTCGCCGCCGTATACGGCGGGAGTGGCCTTTGTGCTTTCCGGTGCTTTTCCGGGCAGGGCAATCATCGCGGCGACGCGGGATCCGCAGAGTGTGGGATCCGGATATTGCCACAAAGGAGATAAAAAATGGCTAATGGCACCGTGAAGTGGTTCAACGCGGAAAAGGGCTTCGGCTTCATCGAGCAGGACGGCGGCGGCGCTGACGTCTTCGCCCACTACTCGAACATCGCCACCCAGGGCTTCCGCGAGCTGCAGGAAGGCCAGAAGGTGACCTTCGACGTCACGCAGGGCCAGAAGGGCCTGCAGGCCGAGAACATCCTTCCCGCCTGACGCTGACGCGTACAACGACGCTGGGGCCCGCACCTGGGGTGCGGGCCCCAGCTCGTTGCCCCCCGCAACTCCCCCAGCGACTCCCTCGTGCGCGCCATGACGGCGGCACGATTCTGATCCGGCATGTTGAGCGTCCGCCTTACGGCGCACGCATGCCGTTCATCTCTCGAGGCGATGGGCCCATCTCTTTCGCCCCGCTTCGATTCGTCTATTTTTTCGGTTCGTTCTTGCGATTCTTCTGTGCGCGGCTTCTTGCTGCCGAGAATTCCTCGACGTACCGCATCGAGGAAGGTTCCGCGTGAACCGCACAGCCCGTACGAACAACCGCTCCGCCCGCTACCGCCCCGCCGGGAACGGCCGTCGTCCCGCCGCGCCGCAGGGAGAATTCGCCCTGCCCGTCACCCACACCCCCGCTCTGCCCCCGGTTGAGACCTTCGCCGAGCTGGACATGGCGCCCGCGCTGCTGGCGTCCCTGACCGCGGAAGGCATGGCCGTGCCGTTCCCGATCCAGGCCGCCACGCTGCCGAACTCCCTCGCGGGCCGCGACGTCCTGGGCCGTGGACGCACCGGTTCGGGCAAGACCCTCGCCTTCGGCCTGGCCCTGCTGGCCCGCACCGCCGGGCAGCGCGCTGAGCCCCGCCGGCCCCTGGGGCTGGTCCTGGTCCCCACCCGGGAGCTGGCCCAGCAGGTCACCGACGCGCTCACCCCCTACGCCCGGTCGCTGAAGCTGCGGCTGACCACCGTCGTCGGCGGTATGGCGATCGGCCGGCAGGTCAGCGCTCTGCGCGGCGGAGCCGAAGTCGTCGTCGCGACCCCCGGACGGCTCAAGGACCTCATCGACCGCGGTGACTGCCAGCTGAACCAGGTCGGCATCACCGTGCTGGACGAGGCGGACCAGATGGCCGACATGGGCTTCATGCCCCAGGTCACCGCCCTGCTCGATCAGGTGCGGCCCGAAGGACAGCGCATGCTCTTCTCGGCCACCTTGGACCGCAACGTCGATCTTCTGGTCCGGCGCTACCTGACCGACCCGGTCGTCCACTCCGTCGACCCCTCGGCGGGCGCCGTCACCACGATGGAACACCACCTGCTGCACGTCCACGGCGAGGACAAGCACGCCACGACCACGGAGATCGCCGCCCGCGACGGCCGGGTGATCATGTTTCTCGACACCAAGCACGCGGTGGACAAGCTCACCCGGCACCTGCTGAACAGCGGTGTCCGCGCCGCCGCCCTGCACGGCGGAAAATCCCAGCCCCAGCGGACCCGCACCCTCGCCCAGTTCAAGACCGGCCATGTCACGGTGCTGGTCGCCACCAACGTCGCCGCCCGCGGCATCCACGTGGACAACCTCGACCTCGTCGTCAATGTGGACCCGCCCAACGACCACAAGGATTACCTGCACCGCGGTGGCCGCACCGCCCGCGCCGGCGAGTCCGGCCGCGTCGTCACCCTCGTCCTGCCGGGCCAGCGCCGCGACATGACCCGCCTCATGAGCACTGCCGGCATCACCCCGCACACCACCCGGGTCCGCGCCGGGGAAGCCGAACTGAGCCGCATCACCGGTGCCCAGGCCCCCTCCGGTATCCCCGTCACCATCACCACGCCGGTCGTCGAACGCGCCAAACGCAGCGGCTCCTCCTCGCGGGGACGACGCAGCCGCCCGGCCCAGGCCCGCCGCGCCGCCGGATCGGCCCGGACGGCGTCAGGGGCCTCGCCGCGGCGGTCCTCCCTCGGCTCGGCGGCGTAGCACACACCGCCCGCGACGGCATCAGCACTGCCCGGAGCCCCGGCACGGGGCCGACCAGGATCAACAAGGCTGCATGATGGGGGCCCCGACCGCACCGGTCGGGGCCCCCATCCGCGTGCGGTCCCCTCGCCCGGACCTGTGACAGGTGGCCGGTCGGCCTTCAGCGGTCGGAATAGCTGAAGTCGCCCACTGTCCAGGCACCTACATCCGCGATGGCGATGCGATACATTCCACCGGTCTCGGGAATGCCGAGACTTCCTTGCAGGATCCGCGCGACATGGAAATGCAAGTGCGTGGGCGGCCCGCTCCGGTTCGGCGAGTGGGCTTCCCCTGTGGAGCGGGTGAAAAGGCCGGCAAATGGCCCCAGCCGCTCCGACTCCTGCAACACCTCACCCACACGCTGCCTCCACACGGCCTCGGGGGCCAGCCGACCAGTGATGACGGCTCCCTGGACGACCACGGTGAGAGACATCTGATTGCTCTGCTCCGACTCCACCCTGGCGGCGATATCGACAAGCAGCTCATCGGGTTTCGACATGAGCCAAAACTCTACTACCGGGCCTGGCCGATACCGGAGCGCACGGGCGGCTCTGTCTCGGGACAGCCGCCAACGGGAGTCGGAAGACGCCCTCACCACCGCCGGGGCCGGCCTCCGCCGCGCGACGCGGGCCGTGCCGTCGTAGCAGCCCGTGCCGAACGGGCACCCGCTGTGTCTGTCCGGTCCTCCCGGTACCGGACAGACACAGCGACTCCGACGGAGCAAGTTCAGGACATCGCGACGTTGTGGGGCTGATTCGAGTCGGCCAGCTGGTCACCGAGATGACTACGTCGGTACAGGACCTGGCGTCCGTCGCGCGCCCGGGTGACAAGCCCCGTCGCGTGGAGCACGCGCAGGTGCTGGGACACGGCGCTCGGGGTCACCCGGAGGCGACGGGCGATCTCAACCGTGGCGACCGGCTCTTCGAGCAGGGTGAGCAGCCTTGCCCTGGGTGCGCCGAGCAGCGACGCAAGGGCTGTCGCGTCGGCGGTCGGTGGCGTGGCCCACAACGTGGCCACGCCCCGGCTCGGATAGGCGAGCCGCGGCGGCTCTTCCGGACCGACCGGGGGCGCCGGCTTGTGCGCGAACACGGACGGCAGGAGCAGCAGGCCCCGACCGGACGCAGCGACACGGTGCCTGCTGATCATCTTGTCGATGTGCAGTACGCCGTTGTGCCAGCGCAGGTTCGGGTGCATGTCGGCGAACAACAAGCGGGCGCCTCCCACCGCCAGTTGCCGCGCGCGATAGGTCATGTCGGCTTCAAGGAGCAGCCGCATCCGCCGCCACTCCGGCTCGATGGCCACCTCCCAGAACTGCCGCAGAAGCTCGCACACGGCATCGCGAAGTCTGACGACGGATGCGTCGTCGGCGGCAGCGGCGTCACGCAGGGCTGCTGGAAGCGGGCCGGGAGCGTGCGCGGTCAGCAGGTCATGGCGAACCCGCGCAGGGGACACCTGGCGGACGACGGCCAACTGCTCCTCGAAGGTCGGCGCGAAGCTCGTGGGCTGCGGAGTCAGGAAGTCGGGGATGGTGCGCCTGCGCGCGACCAGCGACATCAGCAGCTCGGTATCGAGCGTGCCGATCCTGCCGAGCACGGACCGGCGCCACGGGAGGTGCAACGCGGACAGCCCCGGGTCTTGCAGCACCCGCAGGCTGAGCAGAGTCTCGTGCACGGCTGACACGGCGAAGCGCGTATCCGCAAGGTCCTCGACGCCGAGCACAAAACTGATCATTAAGCCATACGCTACATCGATTGGCGCCGCAACGTCGATGCAGTGGGCTTCCACGCATGACACACCCAACTCATGGACAGCACACGGCAATTGTCACTGGCGCGGCACGCGGAATCGGCGCCGCGGTGGCCAGACGGCTGGCGCACGACGGCCTGGCGGTCGGCCTGATCGACCTGGACGAGGCGGACTGCGTCGGCACCGTCGAAACCATCACCAGCAACGGCGGATCAGCGACAGCGGTCCCCGCCGATGTCTCGGACGAGACCGCGGTGACAGCCGCCGTCGCCCGGATCGCAGCCGAGTTGGGGCCGCCGACGGTACTGGTCAACAACGCCGGCATCGGCCCCCGTGCCGAGCTTGTCGACATGACCACGCAGCAGTGGGACAAGGTCACCGGGGTCAATCTGCGCGGCCCGTTCCTCCTCACCCGGGCCGTGTGCCCGCACATGATCGCGGCCGGTTGGGGGCGGGTCGTGAACATGTCGAGCATCTCTGCGGTCGGTGACGCCGCCCGCGTCGACTACGGCAGCGCGAAAGCCGGCCTGATCGGCTTCACCAAGTCACTCGCCCTCCAACTCGGACAGCACGGCATCACTGCCAACGCCATCGCCCCGGGCTTCATCGTGAGCGACATGACCAGGGCATCGGCTCTGCGGCTCGGCCGCGACTTCGAGGAATTCCGGCGCAGCGCGGCGAAGTCCATCCCGGTCGGACGGGTCGGCGAGCCGGAGGACATCGCGCACACGGCGTCCTTCCTGGTGAGCCCCGAGGCGGGATTCGTCTCCGGCCAGGTCATTTACGTCGCCGGCGGACCGGTGGACTGAGGATGAGCCGTCGGATGACCCTGCTCCTGGCCGTGACCTGCGCGGTGGCCGTGGGCAACATCTACTTCCCGCAGGCGATCATCCCCTTGGTTGCCGCAGGACTACATGCGTCTCCCGATTCGGCCTCCCTGGCCGTGACCGCCACCCAGGCCGGTTACACAGCCGGAATGTTCCTGCTGGTGCCGCTCGGCGACCGGCTCCCATACCGTTCATTCCTCGTCGCCCTGCTCGCCCTGACCGGCCTGGGCCTGCTCGCCGCAGGCTGCGCCCCAACCCTGCCACTCCTCATCGCCGCCAGCGCCCTCATCGGCCTCACCACCGTGGCCGCTCAGGTCGTCGGCCCGCTGGCGGCCGGACTCGTGGCCGCCGACCGTCGCGGAGCGGTGATCGGCGGCATGCTGAGCGGGTCGATCGGCGGCATGCTGCTGGCCCGCACCTTCAGCGGGACGCTCGGCGAATGGCTGGGATGGCGAGTTCCCTACCTGGCGGCCGCGGCCTTGGCCCTGCTGCTCGCCGGCGTTCTGGCCCGCACAGTGCCCGTCGCACCCCCAACCTCGCGTCAGCGGTACCCGGCGCTCCTGACCGGGTCACTGCGCCTGCTGCACACCGAGCCGGACCTACGCCGCTCCTGCCTCTACCAGGCGACGGTCTTCGCCGGGTTCTCGGCCGTGTGGACCTGCCTGTCGCTCCTCCTCACCGGTCCGGTCTACGGCATGGGCGCCGAGGCCGTTGGACTGCTCGCCCTGGTCGGCGGCGCGACCATGCTCTGCACCCCGCTCGCCGGACGCCTGGTGGACCGCCACGGCCCGGAGCCGGTGAACCTCGTCTGCATGCTCGCGGTCCTCGTCTCAGCCGCGGTCTTGGCCGCGGGCGCCTGGGGCGGCATACCCGGGCTGACCGCTCTGGTCGTCGGCACACTGCTGCTCGACGTCGCCATGCAGTCCGGCATGGTCGCCAACCAGGCCCGGGTCTACGCCTTGCGCTCCGACGCCCGCAGCAGGCTCAACACCGGCTACATGACCTGCGCCTACCTGGGCGGCAGCGCAGGCTCCTGGCTCGGAGTACGCGCGTACGGCCAGGCCGGGTGGTGGGGCGTGTGCACGCTGGTGGCATTGCTCACGGTGCTCGCCCTCGTCCGCCACATCGTCGCGTTGTGCAGCCGGAGACCCGGAGCGACGGGAAGCCAGTCACGGGTCGCTGTCGAGAACCAGCCGATCCGCCCTCGTTGAGATACCCGTACGGCTCGTCAACCGCCGCACTGGCGCAGCACCGTCTGCTTGTCCGGCGCGGTGACCGGCATCTCCTACGTGATGGCGACCTGGGCGAACCGGACCGCGTAGGCGCACCGGACCTGCCTGCCCTCGCCGTGCCCGTCCTCGCCATGCCCGTCCTCGCCGTGCCCTGCCGTGTCGCCGGGCTGACAGCCCGCCACAGCCAGCAGTGCGGCAAGCGCCACGGCCGAACCCCGCCCCGGTATACGAAACAGTCCCGGCAACCTACCCGCCCCCTTCGCGTATCTTTTCGCACAGACCGCCCACACGATAAGGACCCTGGATGGATACGGCCGCAGCAGCCTCGCCCGGCACCACCGCCGAGGGGGCCACCGCCGCCGCCACGGGCCGTATCCGCCTCCTTACCCGAGCGGCCGTGCTGCGTCACCCGCGCCTCGACCCGTACTGGCTGGCCCTCGCCCTCTTCGCCGCCTTCGCGACGCTGTCGGTCTGCCGCTACCGCCGTATGGCCACCATGTCCTGGGACCTGGGCATCTTCGAACAGGCGATACGGGCGTACGCGCACTTCCAGGCCCCCGTCGCCGACCTCAAGGGCCCCGGCGCCAATATCCTCGGCGATCACTTCAGCCCCGTCACGGCGCTGCTCGGCCCCCTCTACCGGCTCTTCCCCGGCCCCGTCACCCTGCTGGTCGCGCAGGCGGCGCTGTTCGCCGTCGCCGCCGTCCCCGTCACCCGTGTCGCGACCCATTTGCTGGGGCGTGGCCGAGGGGTCGCGATCGGTGTCGCGTACGGGCTGTCCTGGGGCGTCCAGCGCGCCGTCGACTTCGACTTCCACGAGATCTGCTTCGCCGTCCCGCTGATCGCCTTCTCCCTCGAAGCGGTCATACGCAGGCGCTGGTACGCGGCGATGCTGTGGGCCGCCCCGCTCGTCTTCGTCAAGGAGGACATGGGCGCCACCGTGGCCGCGATCGGCGCCGTCATCCTGATCCGCGCCTGGGGCGATCGTGAGCGCGAGCCGCGCGTCGTCCCGCTCGCGGTCGCCCTTATGGGCTTCGGCGTAGTGGTCTCGGCCCTCGCGCTCGGCGTCATCATCCCGGAGTTCAACGGCGCGGGCTCGTACGACTACTGGGACAAGGTCGGCAGCGGCGGTGAGCAGACCGCCACCATTCCCCTCGACACCGCGCTGCGCACCCTGGCGTGGACGCTGCTGCCGACCACCGGTCTGCTCGCGCTGCGCTCCCCGCTGCTGCTGGTCGCGGTGCCCACCCTCGGCTGGCGCTTCGTCTCCCACGAGGAGCACTACTGGGGCACGGACTGGCACTACAGCGCGGTGCTGATGCCGGTCGTCTTCCTGGCCCTCGTCGACGCGCTCGACCGCGGCCGCGACAGCCGCCGGGCCTGGCTCGCGTCGTACTCCCGCCAGCTGCCCGCCGCGGTCTGCGGTGCTGCCCTGGCGCTGACCGCCTCGCTGCCGCTGTACGGCCTCACCGAGGGGACGACGTACGACAGGCCGGCGCCGGTCGGCGCGGTGGAGCGGCTGCTGGACCGGATCCCGGACGGGGCGACGGTCGAGGCCAACGTCGGGCCGATAAGCCGGCTCACCAGCCGCTGCCGGGTCCTGTGGGTCGGGGCCACGCGGGGGACCGAACCGGACTACATAGCCCTGCAGGAGCCGCCGGAGCGCACCGCGCGGCAGGTGGTCGAGTACGCCCGGCAGCTGCATCCGGACGCGCGGTACGCGCCCCTCGGCTCGGCGTCCGGCTACTTCGTCCTCAAGCGGCGGTAGCGGCCGGCCGGCGCGCCGGCCGGCCGCTACCCGGCCGCTACCCGGCCGCTGCCCGGCTAGCTCATCGGCTTCGGGGCGATGACGGCGAACGGCGCGCCCTGCGAGTCCTTCACCACCGCCATCCGGCCCGCGACCATGTCGTGCGGCTGCCGCGGTACTGTCCCGCCCGCGGCGGTGACCTTGTTCACCGTCTCGTCGACGTCCTCGACCGCGAAGTAGACCAGCCAGTGCGGGGGGACATCGGGCGGCGTGCCCTCGGGCAGCGTCTGGAGCCCGCCGACCGTGCGGCCGTCCACGGAGAGCGAGTAGTAGCCCTCGGCGCCCTCCATCGGGGTGCTCTCGATGCCCAGCGCCTCCGCGTAGAACGCCATGGCCGCCTCCTGGTCGGTGGTGTTGAGTTCGCTCCAGATCCAGGCGCCCGGCTCATTGACGATCCCCGCGCCGGCGAACCGCAGCGGCTGCCAGACGCCGAAGACGGCCCCGGTGGGGTCGGCGGCCACCAGCATGCGCCCGAGGTCCATGACGTCCATGACCGGCAGCAGTACGGTGCCGCCGTTGCGGCTGATCGCCTCCGAGGTGGCCTGCGCCTCGGCGGAGCAGAAGTACGTGGTCCATACGGTCGGCGGCGCGGGCTGGCCCTCCACCCCCTGCGCCGCCATGATCCCCGCGACCGGCTTGCCCTTGAGGGTGCACGTCGCATAGCCGCCGGTCTCCGGAGGACCGACCTCCCCGGTCCAGCCGAACAGCCCGGAGTAGAAGTCGAGGGCGGCCCGCTGATCGGGGACCATCAGATCGATCCAGCAGGGCATTCCGGGCTGGTAGGACGTGACCTCGGGCATGACGACCTCCCGGGTGCCGCCCACCCGGCCCGGCGCCGGACGGGACCACCCGCTCCTCACCACCCTTCCCCCAGTCCGCCCGGCCCGCCACTCGACGCGGGCCGTCCCAGGTGGGGCCGGCTGCGGGGCCCGCCGCCGTCAGGCGTCCGGAAGCGCTGGGAAACGCGCCGGGCGGCGGCCGGCCTTGGGGGCCGACCGCCGCCCGGCGGTGGTGAGGAGAGGGGGCGTCAGGCGCCGGTGGCGCTTCCGGCCACCCACTGACTCCAGTCCATGTTCCATCCGTTGAGGCCGTTGTCCGGCTGGACGGTCCTGTCTTTGGAGTTCTTCACGATGACGACGTCACCGACCTGCGAGTTCTTGTAGAACCAGGCGCCGTCCGTGTTCGGGTCGTTGCCACCCTTGGTGTCCGACAGGCCGACGCAGCCGTGGCTGGTGTTGACGTTGCCGAAGATGGACTTGGCACCCCAGTAGTTGCCATGGATGAAGGTGCCCGAGGTGGACAGGCGCATCGCGTGCGGCACGTCCTTGATGTCGTACTCGCCCTTGCCGTCGTCGTCCGTGAAGCCGACCGTCGCACCGTTCATCCGGGTCTCCTTGAACTTCTCGGAGATCACCATCTGACCGTTGTAGGTCGTGTTCTCGGGGCTGCCGGCCGAGATCTTGATGGTCTTGAGCGGCTTGCCGTCGCGCACGACCTTCATCGTCTTGGCCGAGGCGTCGACCGTGGAGACCTGCGAGTGGCCGATCTTGAAGTTGACGGTCTTTTCCTGGACGCCCTTGACCCCGGGAGACGCCTCGACGCCGTCCAGGTCAAGCTTCATGGTGACGGTCGAGTTGGCCTTCCAGTAGTCCTTCGGGCGCAGATCCAGCCGGGTCCCGTCGAACCAGTGGCCGACCACCTGCTGGCCGCTGCTGGAGGTGACCTTGATGTGCGACTCGACGGCCTTCTTGTTGGTCACCGCCTTGTCGAACCTGATCGAGACCGGCATGCCCACGCCGACCGTCGAGCCGCCCTCCGGCGTGAAGTTGCCGATGAAGCTGTTGGAGGGCGAGACGGTGGTGAAGGACGAGTTCTCTGTGGCCCTGCGGCCGCCGGAGTCCTTGGCCGATGCGGAGATCTTGTACTGAGTGGACCGCTCCAGCTGGCCGTTGGGCTTCCAGGACTTGCCGTCGGACGATATGGAGCCGGGGACCGCGGTGCCGGTCTCGGAGGCGGTCATCGTCACCGAGGTGAGCTTGCCGCCGGCGACGGTGACCTTGGTGTCACGGTTGATACCCGCATTGGTCGCACCGGCCTTCGGTGTGATCTTGATGCGGGCATCCGACGCGTCCTTGGCCGCCGCCTCGTCCACCTGCGACTGCGACTTGCCATGGCCGTCGTTCTTGCCATCGCCGCCGCCGTCGCCATCCCCGCCACAAGCAGCGAGAGTCAGTACGCCGCCGAGCACAGCGGCCACGGCCACCAGACCCTTACGGCGCTTGCCGTCCGTCATCACACGCTTCTCCATTTGACCTGGACCTTGATCTGGACCCCAGAAACCCCGGACCTATCCGACAAGAACGCCTGTACCTTTTGGTCGGTTCCTCGCACAGTAAAACTGTGCGCAAGGCCACTTAGCAAAGGCACCGGTCAAGCCAGCCTATGACCCGCCGGTACCCAGAGCTGTACGGCTCAGTCTTCCTCGTCGTCCATGTCGTCGACGAATTCATCGGTCCACTCCGCCGCGTCGGGGTCGTAGTCGATCCGCTCGCAGCTCCAGGACGCCTGGGCCAGTTCGACCCCCGCCACCTCGTCCACGAGGTCGAACGGGTCGATCAGATAGGCCAGCGCCTCCGCCTCGTCCGACTCGGCCGTGATCCGCGCATGCCCGCGCTCCTCGGCCGGCATGGCCACGTCGCCGTCGATCCGCTCGTAAGCCGTACGCCGTAGCTGGTCCGGGTCGGTGATCTCCAGCACGAGCTCCACACGAAGCCGGACAAACAGGGATGTCTCGGTACTCGTCATGCGAGGGAGGGTAGGCCGCCGACCGGTCTCGCTTCCGCACGACCCGCACTTGTCACTACGATCGGGCGCACGGGGTCAATTTGCCGCAGCCTCAAGGAGGATGCCGTTGTGTCCGCACGCCGACCGCTGCTGACCGCCGCCGCTGCCGGTTCGCTGCTGTGCGCCCTGTGGTTCGTCCCGTCCGCCAACGCCACGGTGGAGCGGCCGGGGGCCTCGTCCCAGCCCGGGGCCGCACCCAGGGCCGAGGCGGTCCCCGACGAGAACCTCGCCGACACCGGCAGTGTGGACGTCACCCCGTACCTCGCCGGCGGTACGGCCTTCGTGGGCCTGGGGGTCGCGATGGTGACCGCCTCCGTGCGGCGTACCCGCCCGGAGGCGTACTGATCACCCGTTGACCGGCCCGTCCGCTCAGGCGAGCGGCCCGGTCACCGATTCCACGGCCTCGGTCAGCTTTCCCGACCGTACGAACGCGTCCGCCGCCGCCAGATCCGGCGCGAGATAGCGGTCCCCGCCCGGCCCCTCGACCCCCGCCTGCCGCACCGCAGCCAGCACCGCGCGGCTCGCGGGCGCGGGCACCAGCCCCTCGCGCAGCTCGATGGCGCGGGTCGCCGCGACCAGCTCGACCGCCAGCACCCGGGCCAGGCTGTCCACCGCCGTCCGCAGCTTGCGCGCCGCCGACCAGCCCATGGAGACGTGGTCCTCCTGCATCGCGGAGGACGGGATGGAGTCGACCGAGGCGGGCACCGCGAGCCGCTTCATCTCGCTCACCAGCGCCGCCTGGGTGTACTGCGCGATCATCAGACCGGAGTCCACGCCCGGGTCGCCCGCCAGGAAGGGCGGCAGCCCGTGCGAGCGGTTCTTGTCCAGCAGCCGGTCCGTGCGGCGCTCCGCGATCGAGGCGAGATCGGCGGCGGCGACGGCCAGGAAGTCCAGGACATAGGCGACGGGCGCGCCATGGAAGTTGCCGTTCGACTCCACCCGGCCGTCCGGGAGGATCACCGGGTTGTCCACGGCGGAGGCCAGCTCGCGGTCGGCGACCAGTCGGGCGTGCGCGAGGGTGTCCCGACCCGCGCCCGCGACCTGGGGCGCGCAGCGGATCGAGTACGCGTCCTGGACGCGCGGCGCGTCGTCCTGGTGGTGCCCGGTGAGCCCGGAACCGGCCAGCACCCGCAGCATGTTGTCCGCGCTCGCCGCCTGGCCCGGATGCGGGCGGATGGCATGCAGCTCGGGCGCCAGCACCCGGTCCGTCCCCAGCAGCGCCTCCAGCGACAGCGCGGCCGTCACATCGGCGACGGTGAACAGCCGGGCGAGGTCCGCGCAGGCCATGATCAGCATGCCGAGCATCCCGTCCGTGCCGTTGAGCAGCGCGAGCCCCTCCTTCTCCCGCAGCTCGACCGGCTCGATGCCGTGCTCGGCCAGCAGCTCCCCCGCCGGCCGCACCGCCCCGTCGGGCCCCTCGGCCTCGCCCTCGCCCATCAGGGTGAGCGCACAGTGCGAGAGCGGCGCGAGGTCGCCGGAGCAGCCGAGCGAACCGTATTCGCGCACCACGGGGGTGATCCCCGCGTTGAGGATCGCGGCCATCGTCTCGACCACCACGGGCCGTACGCCGGTACGCCCGGACGCGAGCGTCTTGAGCCGCAGGAACATCAGCGCCCGCACCACCTCGCGCTCCACCCGGGGCCCCATCCCGGCGGCGTGCGACCGGACGATGTTGCGCTGCAACTGGGCGCGGAGGTCGGGGCTGATGTGCCGCACGGCAAGCGCGCCGAAGCCGGTGGAGACCCCGTAAACGGGCTCGGGCTTCGCCGCGAGATCGTCCACCACCCGCCGCGCCGCGGCGACGGCGGCGAGCGCCGCCTCCGACACCTCCACCCGAGCGCCCCCGCGAGCCACGGCGACAACATCCTCGGCGCTCGTCCCGGCCGTCCCCACCACCACAGAGTGCATATCCATATTCAGGCACCCTAGAGACTGAATCCCGGCCTGTCACCTGTCCGGAGCGGCCCCTCCGACCCACCGGGCCAGGGAGCCGCCGAGTGCGGCTCTCGTCTCGGCTGAGGTGCTTGGAGCATCGGGCGGGGAGGGGGCCGGTGCCGCGCCGCCGCGGGGTGACGGTTCGGTGGGGGTGCGGGTGGTACGGCCCAGCGCCGTGGTGCCTCCGAAGAAACGCGTGATCTGGCGCAACTACTTTGTCAAGCGATTCCGGAGGAAGTACCGGGAGGCGCGGGCCGCGACGGTGCTTTCCGACCCACGGCGCCGACGGCACCGGGCAACACGAAACCCGCAGACGGCAGACCCGCCAACCGCCCCCACTGCCCGCCCCCCGGCTACCCCTACGGCCGGCGGCCGCGGAAGCGGCGGCGTTCCGTGGGGTGGGGGGTGGGGGCGTCGGCCAGGCGGATGACCGGGTCCTCCGGCCCGCCGTCGCGGCCGGCTACGACCGGTTTGAGGGAGCGGGCGGCCTTGGCCCGGTATTGGGCCGCGTCCGCCAGGCGGAAGAGGCGGCGGGCCGAGCGTACGGGTCCGATGGGGTCGCCGGTCGAGGCGATTCCGCAGGCGACGCCCTCGCCCATCTCCAGCTCGGCGGCCCTGCGGCACAGCTCGTCGGCGACCCGTATCACCTCGTCCGCCGGGGGGCCGACCCCGAGCAGGCAGAATTCGTCGCCGCCCAGCCGGGCCACCAGGGCCCCCGGAAGCATCGCGCCGCATAGGGAGAGCACCGAGCCGAAACGTTCCAGCAGACGGTCGCCCACCGCGTGTCCGAGGGTGTCGTTGACCCGCTTGAGGCCGTTGAGGTCGCAGACCACCAGGCTCACCACCGTGCCGTGCTCACGGTACGCCTCCAGGGCCTCGTCCAGCCGTATGTCGACCGCACGCCGGTTGCCCAGGCCGGTCAGGGGGTCGGTGAAGGCCAGGCGGCGGGCCTCCTCCAGGCGTTCGGTCTGGGCGAGCCCGGCAGCGGTCACCGAGGCCAGAACGGTCGCGAAGTCTGCGTCGTCGCGGTCGAAGACGGGGCTCCCGGCCGCCCGCGCCACATACAGCTCGCCCCAGGCCCGCCCGTGCAGCACGATCGGCGCGACCACACAGCTGCCCCGTCCGCGCCGCCGCAGGGCGGCCACGCGCTGATGGCAGTAGGAGGCCGAGCCGCTGCGTCTGCCCTCGGCCGTCTCGACCCAGGCGTGCGGCTCCCCGCCCGCGGCCCACCGCTCGTGCAGAAACTCGGCGATCTCCGGGAAGTCGTGCACCGGGTACGACTCGTCCTCCGGCAGCGACTCCTCGCCGTCCGTCAGCTCGCCCACGTTTACCAGGACCCGCAGCCGCCCCCGCTCCCGCTCCCACACCGAGACCGCCGCGAAGGTGCCGTCGAGGGCGCGCCGCGCGGCCTCGGCGGCGGCACCCACCGACTCGCGCGGGGTGTGCGCCGCCGCCATCGCCTGGGCGAGCCCCACCACGGCCCGCAGCCGCCCGTCGACGCCACCGGGCCGCACACCGCCGCCGCCGTGCCCCCTGTCCCCGCTGTCCGTCACCCCGGCCTCGCATTCCTCACCGCACGCAACCGCACGCACTGCGCTCGCTCTGCACTCCAGCGTAAGAATGTCGAGAACAATCCGCTGTGGGCCGTTCACCCCCGGTATACCCCGGGTGTCACCCCGGGTACGGGCGAGTGAGCCGAAGGGGCGCGCCGCTGCCGAAGCCCGCCCCAGTACTCCGGCGGGTGAACCGAAGGGGCGCACCGCGGTCGACCTCGCCTCGGTGCTCCGGCTGGGGGCACCTCCCAGCGGTAGCCGGGGCGAGCCGAAGGGGCGCGCACCGCGGTCGACCTCGCCTCGGTGCTCCAGCTCGGGCACCTCCCAGCGGTAGCCGGGGCGAGCCGAAGGGGCGCGCACCGCGGTCGACCTCGCCTCGGTGCTCCAGCTCGGGCACCTCCCAGCGGTAGCG
>NZ_JBEXFG010000018.1:127958-128757 GCF_040606675.1 Streptomyces sp. NPDC005393
GTGCCGGGGCGAGCCGAAGGGGCGCGCCGCTGTCGAAAGGAAGAGCGCGCGCAGGCCCCGAGGGCCGCGATCGATATGCGGCTACCGCCGGGCTAGTGGCCGAGCACGGTCGACCTTCGGCCGGGGCCCGGCCGACGAACGATCTCACCTCCTGAGAACGCATTCGCCCTGGCGCGAGGTCGACGACCAGGGAGGCGCAGTGCGACGGCACCACGCTGGTCAGTTCGGACCGTTCCCTGGTGAGACGCCTATAGGTACTGCGCGTCGCGCGGCACCTGGGCGGTGGTCGTGACACCAATCTAGAAGGTGGGGAGACGGCGGCACCTCCCTTCACCGATGTATCCGTCCGCGGCCGTCATCCTGGAGATGTACGCGGCCCCAGTACGCCGCCCCGGCGGGCGGGTCGGAGAGGGGTCGGCGTTCCGGAGCCGTTCAAGTGACGCGGCACCTCAGTTGAACGTCAGGTTTTGGTCCCTGCGTGCAGAATTGGCGGTGAAATGCTGGATTCGCCCGACGCCGGCCAGCAGTTGAACTTTCGCACCGACTGAGCGGCAACCTCACCTCGTGGCCGAAGGGCGCGGAACGGAGCGAAAGGCGACCGCTCGACGGATTCGCGCCACCCCGAACATTGATCACCCACACGCACTCGAGTCATGCTGTCCCTGGAGAGTGCCCATGCGCGCCAAGGCGCGTGTTTTGCCTCTCGTTGGATCTCGAAGAGAGGGTGGGGAGCAGATGGCTGAGGAGCCGTTGTTTCTGCGTTCGAAGGCCATTGTGGAGCCATTGGTTGACCGGTTCT
>NZ_JBEXFG010000019.1:0-128548 GCF_040606675.1 Streptomyces sp. NPDC005393
CTGAACGGCATACGACTGCACTCGGACACCTCGGGGCTGACCGTCTCGCGCGGCAAGCCCACCGGCCTCGGCATGATCCTCACCGCCGGGCCGATCCGGCGGCCGCCGGCCGGCCGCAGATCCCGCAGCAGCCGCAGCAGCCGCAGCAGCCGCAGCAGCCGCAGCAGGCTCCCGCCGCGCCGGCCGGGGGCGGGCCGGTCGACTACCAGCACCCCGGCCGCCGTACGGCCGCGCCGCCCCCGCCTCCGCCGGCCGCGCCGCCCGCCCCGCCCGGACAGCCCGCCCGGCCCGTCGCGGGGGACGCGACCGGCTGGACCCTGGACGAGCGGCTCTACAACCAGGTCTGGGGGATGTTCGAGGATCTCGCCCGTACGGCGGCGGCCTACCGCAGCGCCGTGGACTTCGCCGACTCCCGGATGGAGCAGGAGCTGGACCGGGTGCTCTCCGATCCGCGCACCCGGGTGGGCCCGGTCGCCGACTCCGCCCGCGCGGAGGCCCGCGCCAAGCACACCGGCCTGGTCGAGCAGGCCCGCGCCGCCCTCGACCGGGATCTCGCGCAGCTCGCCGCCGAGGCCAAGGTCGTCGAGCCCGCGCTGCCGCCCGCGTATGCCCGCTGGGACAGCCCGGTCTGGCAGGGCTATCAGGTGCCGATGGAGATCCCGATGGCCCTGCGCCTCGGCGATCTGCACCTCCCGGAGCGCACGGATCTGCGGATTCCCATGCTGGTGCGGCTGCCGCTGGAGCGCGGGCTGTGGATCGATGCCGGCCGTAGTACGGGCTCCGCCGACGGGGCGCTCATGGACTCCGGAGAGCTGCGCCGGCTGGCCGCGGCCACGGCGGTCGCGCATGCCGCGCGGCTGCTGGCCGTCTATCCGGCGGGTGAGTTCTCGGTGCGGGTGATCGACCCGGCGGGCTCGGCCACGGCCTCGTTCGCCCCGCTGCTGGGGTCCGGTGCGCTGCGCGAGCCGCCCGCGGCCGGGGCCCAGGGGGTGGCCTCGATGCTCGCCGGGCTGACCCGGCGCGTCGATCTGGTGCAGATGGCGGTCCGCAGCGGCGCCGCGGACGCGCTGCCGCCGGATCTTGACGTCGCCGAGCAGTTGCTGATCGTCAATGACTTCCCGCACGGCTTCGACGACCGGTCCGTCACCCAGCTGCGCTATCTGGCGGACGAGGGGCCCTCGGTGGGCGTGCATCTGATGATGGTGGCCGACCGCGAGGACGCACGGGAGTACGGGCCGGTGCTCGACCCGCTGTGGCGGTCGCTGCTGCGGCTCACACCGGTCGCCGACGACCACCTCGCCGACCCCTGGGTCGGCCATGCGTGGACGTACGAGCCCTCGCTCGCCCCGGCGGGCAGCCAGATCCTGCACGACGTACTGGGGAAGGTGGTCAGGGCCCGGCAGACGTATGGCCGTTGACCAGTGCTTTTGTCCAATTCTTTACTCTTCCATGGGTATTCCTGTACTGTGATTGGTGCGGAGGGGAGTACTCGTGTAGCGGTGTCCCCGTCACCACAGATCACGTCCGGCGCCCCATGAGGCCGGGCGAATCCCGGGGCGCCGGTCCGGTGCGCAGGCACGGGCGGAAGAGACCTCCGGCAGCGACGACGCTGAATTTGCCGTACGAAATGCCGGAGGAACCGTGGACGTCTCCCTGACCATGTGGGCGCTGACCATCGTGGGTCTCGGCGCCCTCATCGCCGTCGACTTCTTCATAGGCGGCCGCAAACCGCATGAGGTCTCCCTCAAGGAGGCCGGGATCTGGACCGCCGTCTGGGTCGTCCTCGCCGGGCTCTTCGGGCTCGGGCTCTTCCTCTTCGCGGGCGGGCAGCCCTCCGGCGAGTTCTTCGCGGGCTTCATCACCGAGAAGTCGCTGAGCGTCGACAACCTCTTCGTCTTCGTCCTGATCATGGCGAAGTTCGCGGTGCCGCCGATCTACCAGCAGCGCGTGCTGATGGTGGGTGTGCTCATCGCGCTGGTGCTGCGGGCGGGGTTCATCGCGGGCGGCGCGGCGATCCTCTCGACCTTCTCCTGGGTCTTCTACCTCTTCGGTGCCTTCCTCGTCTGGACCGCGTGGAAGCTCATCCAGGAGGCGCGGGCCGATGAGGAGGAGGCGGAGTTCGAGGAGAACCGGCTGCTGAAAATGGTCGAGCGGCGCTTCCCGTCCACCGACACCTACCACGGCACCAAGCTGTTCACCGTCGAGAACGGCAAGCGGCTGATGACCCCGATGCTGATCGTCATGCTGGCGATCGGCACCACGGACGTCCTCTTCGCGCTGGACTCGATACCCGCGATCTTCGGCCTCACCCAGGACCCGTACATCGTGTTCACCGCCAACGCCTTCGCGCTGATGGGGCTGCGCCAGCTGCACTTCCTCATCGGCGGACTGCTCAAGAAGCTGGTCCACCTGTCGTACGGCCTGTCGGTCATCCTCGGCTTCATCGGCGTGAAGCTGGTGCTGCACGCGCTGCACGAGTCCGGGGTGCATGTCCCCGAGATCAGCATCCCGGTCTCGCTCGGCGTCATCTGCGTGGTGCTCGCCGTCACCACGGTCACCAGCCTCTACGCCTCAAGGAAGCAGGCGCGGGCGGAGGCGGAGGCCGGTGAGCCGGAGCGCGAGAAGGACAGCGTCGACGTCTGACGCGTCCCCTTGGGGATGCCGCCCCCTCAGGCGGGCGCCTCCCCGGTCTCCAGCGGCCGCGCGGCCGACCGCCCGTCCCAGGGCCGGTCGGCCGTCGGCCGTGTCTCCGGCAGCAGCGCGAAACAGCCCAGGCTGAGCAGTGCGACGGCGGTCAGGTAAGCGGCGACGCCCCACGGCGGGCCGTCGCCGTGGGAGACCGCGGTCGCGACGAGGGGGGTGAGCGCCCCGCCCAGCACGCCCGCGAGGTTGTAGCCGAGCGCCGCGCCCGTGCAGCGCACCCGCGCCTCGAACAGCTCGGGCAGATAGGCCGAGGTCACCGCGAACATGGTGATGAAGGCCAGCAGCGCGCCCAGAAAGCCGAGGAACATCAGCGGCGGCTGACCCGTGCGCAACAGCGCGATCAGCGGGAACATCCACACCACGGTGGCGGCGCAGCCCACCAGACACAGCGGCCGCCGGCCGAAGCGGTCGCCGAGGTGGGCCACGAAGGGGGTCAGGGCTCCCATGACCGCCACGGCCGCCATGACGCAGCCGAGCATCACCGTACGGTCCACAGCGAGCCGTTTCGTCCCGTACGCCAGGGACCAGGTCGTCACCGCGTAGAAGACGGCGTAGCCGACCGCCAGCCCGCCCGCGGTGAGCAGGACCAGCCGCCAGTGACCGCGCACCACCTCGGCCAGCGGCGCGGCGGCGCGGTCGTCGCGCTCGGCCAGCTCCTGAAACCGCGGGCTCTCGGTCAGCTGGGCGCACAGCAGCAGCCCGGCGCCCGCCAGCACCCCCGCGGCCCAGAACGGCACCCGCCATCCCCAGGAGCGGAACTGTGCGTCGGTCAGCCCGGCGGACAGGACCAGCATGGTGCCGTTGGCCAGCAGAAAGCCGACAGCCGGGCCGATCTGGGGAAAGCCCGACCACAGCCCGCGCCGCTCGGCGGGCGCGTGCTCGGCGGTCAGCAGTACCGCGCCGCCCCATTCGCCGCCGAGCCCGAGCCCCTGCAGAAAGCGGAGGACGAGCAGCAGGGCGGGGGCGGCGATGCCGATCGCGTCGTACGTCGGTACGAAGCCGACGGCGACGGTGGCCAGGCCCGTCAGCAGCAGTGAGGCGATGAGGACGGGCCGGCGGCCGTGGCGGTCGCCGATGGGCCCGAAGAGCATCGAGCCGAGCGGCCGGGAGATGAAGCCGACGGCGAAGGTCCCGAAGGCGGCGAGGGTGCCGGCGAGCGGGGAGAAGGTGGGGAAGAAGAGCGGGCCGAGGACGAGGGCCGCGGCCGTGCCGTAGACGAAGAAGTCGTAGAACTCGATCGCGGTGCCGGCCAGGGACGCGGCGGCGAGGCGGGCCATGGACGGAGAGCGGTCATGGTGCATGACGCGCCAACAGCCGCGACGCGCCGCCGGTTACGGGGCGTACGGAGGTGTGAGGTGCGAGGGCGGCGTGGACGCGGCGCTACCAGCCGCGCTCGCGCCATTCGCCGAGGTGCGGGCGCTCGGCGCCGAGCGTGGTGTCGTCGCCGTGGCCGGGGTAGACCCAGGTCTCGTCCGGCAGGGCGTCGAAGAGCTTGGTCTCGACGTCGTTGATCAGGCTCTCGAACGCCTTGGGGTCCTTGCGGGTGTTGCCGACCCCGCCCGGGAAGAGGCAGTCGCCGGTGAACACGTGCGGATGGCCGTGCGGGTCGTCGTAGACCAGGGCGATGCTGCCCGGGGTGTGGCCGACCAGATGGCGGGCGGTCAGCTCGACCCGGCCCACCCGCACGGTGTCGCCGTCCTCGACCAGGACATCGGTCCGGACCGGGATGGCCTCCGCGTCGTAGCGGCCCGCGTGGGTGCGGGCGCCGGTGGCCTCCATCACCTCGCGCAGCGCACCCCAGTGGTCCTGGTGGCGGTGGGTGGTGACGACCGAGGCGATACCGCTCTCGCCGATGAGGGCGAGCAGGGTGTGCGGCTCGGCGGCGGCGTCGATCAGCAGCTGCTCGTCGGTGGCCCGGCAGCGCAACAGATAGGCGTTGTTGGACATGGGGCCGACCGCGACCTTCGAGATCATGAGGTCGGGCAGTTCGTGCACATCCGCCGGTCCGCCGACCGTCACCGCTCCGCTGTAGGTCATGGGCTCAGCCTAGTGCGGGGAGGACCGGCAACGGGCCGTCGGGGCAGGAGAGATCCGAGCCGTCCGTACGGCCGGTGAGCCAGCCCAGCAGGGCGGCGGGGGAGCCGGTGACGGTGACCGGGCTCTCGCCCGGGGCCGCGGCGCGGCCGGTGTGCCGTACGCCCTGTCCGTCGGCGCCGGTGGTCAGCCGCAGCGGGGGAATATCCGGGTGCCCGGTGAACCTTGTACCCGTAAGGACGTCGAGGTGCTTCTCGACGAACCCGGCGGGCAGGTCCGCCACCGTGTAGCCGATGTCGAGATCGACATGGTGCAGCTCGACCTCGGCGAGTCTGCGCAGCGGCAGCCCGGCGGCCCGTTCCCGGACCCCTTGGCGCAAGGTGACCTCGTACGACCAGCGCTCCCGGGTCAGGGCCGCGGCCGCGGCGTTGAAACGGAAGGCGCTGGTGCGCAGATCGTCGAGATGGACGGGGAGCGGGCGCGCGGCGTCGCGCTCGATCTCGGCGTCGCGCGCGTCCCCGCTTCCGTACATCGGGGTCTCCTGCCCGGTCCTCGCCCATGTGAGGAGGTTCACCAGAGCGTCCGCGTTGCGCGCCAGATGCGCGAGAACGTGGCCGCGGGTCCAGCCGGGCAGTGCGGAAGGTGCCGCGACGGCGGCGTCGTCCAGCCCGGCGACCGCGGTGAGCAGCCGGTCCGTCGCTGCCTGTACGGCGGCGGCGTCCGTCATGTAGTCGGCCATGACCCGACCGTAGTCGCACCACACGATCGGGTGAAGTCGGCTCACTCTTCCCGTAAATCGAATGTGCGTGCTATAGGCTCGGTGTGCTGCATCCTTAAGACATCGCCGTGTCGCCCCCATACCCTGGTCTGGGGGCTTCGCTCCGCGCCGCCACTGCCTGTCCGGCAGGGCCGCGGGACCGGGCCCGGCGCACCCACCTCTCTCAAGAAAGGTGCCGACCGGCGTGGCCGACCGTCTCATCGTTCGTGGCGCTCGCGAGCACAATCTCAAGAACGTCTCACTCGACCTCCCTCGCGACTCCCTTATCGTCTTCACCGGACTGTCCGGGTCGGGTAAGTCGTCCCTCGCGTTCGACACGATCTTCGCCGAGGGGCAGCGCCGCTACGTCGAGTCGCTCTCCTCCTACGCCCGCCAGTTCCTGGGCCAGATGGACAAGCCCGATGTGGACTTCATCGAGGGCCTGTCCCCTGCGGTGTCGATCGACCAGAAGTCGACCTCGCGCAATCCGCGCTCGACGGTCGGCACCATCACCGAGGTCTATGACTACCTCCGGCTGCTGTTCGCCCGGATCGGCAAGCCCCACTGCCCCGAGTGCGGCCGCCCCATCGCCCGCCAGTCGCCGCAGGCGATCGTGGACCGGGTGCTGGAGCTGCCCGAGGGCAGCCGCTTCCAGGTGCTCTCGCCGCTGGTGCGCGAGCGCAAGGGGGAGTTCGTCGATCTTTTCTCCGATCTCCAGACCAAGGGCTACAGCCGGGCGCGGGTGGACGGCACCACCATCCAGCTGTCGGATCCGCCCAAGCTGAAGAAGCAGGAGAAGCACACCATCGAGGTGGTCGTGGACCGCCTCACCGTCAAGGAGAGCGCCAAGCGGCGGCTGACCGACTCGGTGGAGACCGCGCTGGGCCTGTCCGGCGGCATGGTGATCCTCGACTTCGTGGATCTCGAAGAGGACGATCCGCAGCGCGAGCGGATGTTCTCCGAGCACCTCTACTGCCCGTACGACGATCTGTCGTTCGAGGAGCTGGAGCCGCGCTCCTTCTCGTTCAACTCGCCCTTCGGCGCCTGCCCGGACTGCACCGGCATCGGCACCCGTATGGAGGTCGACCCGGAGCTGATCGTCCCGGACGTGGAGAAGTCGCTCGACGAGGGCGCCATCCACCCCTGGTCCCACGGTCACACCAAGGACTACTTCGGCCGGCTGGTCGACGCGCTCGCCGACGCGCTCGGCTTCCGTACGGACATCCCCTGGGCCGGGCTTCCGCAGCGCGCCAAGAAGGCGCTGCTCAACGGTCACCGGACACAGATCGAGGTCCGCTACCGCAACCGCTACGGGCGCCAGCGCGCGTACACCACGGCCTTCGAGGGCGCGGTGCCGTATGTGAAGCGGCGCCACTCCGAGGCCGAGAGCGACTCCAGCCGTGAGCGCTTCGAGGGCTATATGCGCGAGGTGCCCTGCCCGTCCTGTGAGGGCACCCGCCTGAAGCCGATCGTCCTCGCGGTCACCGTGCAGGGCCGGTCCATCGCGGAGGTCGCCGCGATGTCGATCAGCGAGTGCGCCGAGTTCCTGCGGGGCATGAAGCTGACCGCCCGCGAGAAGACCATCGCCGAGCGGGTGCTGAAGGAGGTCAATGAGCGGCTGAGGTTCCTGGTCGACGTCGGCCTCGACTATCTCTCGCTCAACCGCGCGGCGGGCACGCTCTCCGGCGGCGAGGCGCAGCGCATCCGGCTGGCCACCCAGATCGGCTCCGGTCTGGTCGGTGTGCTCTACGTCCTGGACGAGCCGTCGATCGGGCTGCACCAGCGCGACAACCACCGGCTGATCGAGACGCTGGTGCGGCTGCGCGACCTCGGTAACACGCTGATCGTCGTGGAGCATGACGAGGACACCATCAAGACCGCGGACTGGGTGGTGGACATCGGCCCGGGGGCGGGCGAGCACGGCGGCAAGGTGGTGCACAGCGGGCCGCTGAGCGAGATGCTGGTCAACGACGAGTCGATGACCGGGCATTATCTGTCCGGCAAGAAGGCGATCCCGCTGCCCGCGATGCGCCGGCCCGTGGACCCGAAGCGGCAGCTGACGGTGCACGGCGCCCGGGAGAACAACCTCCAGGACATCGATGTGTCCTTCCCGCTCGGCGTGCTCACCGCCGTCACGGGCGTCTCCGGCTCGGGTAAGTCCACGCTGGTCAACGACATCCTGTACACCCATCTGGCCCGTGAGCTGAACGGGGCGCGGACGGTTCCCGGGCGGCACACCCGGGTCGCCGGCGACGATCTGGTCGACAAGGTGGTCCATGTCGACCAGTCGCCCATCGGCCGTACGCCGCGGTCCAACCCGGCCACCTACACCGGGGTCTTCGACCATGTGCGCCGGCTGTTCGCCGAGACGATGGAGGCGAAGGTCCGCGGATACCTTCCGGGGCGCTTCTCCTTCAACGTCAAGGGCGGTCGCTGTGAGAACTGCTCCGGTGACGGCACCATCAAGATCGAGATGAACTTCCTGCCGGATGTGTATGTGCCGTGCGAGGTCTGCCATGGCGCGCGCTACAACCGGGAGACCCTGGAGGTGCACTACAAGGGCAAGTCCATCGCCGAGGTGCTGGACATGCCCATCGAGGAGGCGATGGACTTCTTCGAGGCGGTGCCGACGATCTCCCGCCATCTGCGCACGCTCAATGAGGTCGGGCTGGGATATGTCCGGCTGGGGCAGCCCGCGCCGACCCTCTCCGGCGGTGAGGCGCAGCGCGTCAAGCTCGCCAGCGAGCTCCAGAAGCGGTCGACCGGACGGACGGTCTACGTCCTGGACGAGCCGACCACCGGTCTGCACTTCGAGGACATCAGCAAGCTGATCAATGTGCTGTCCGGACTGGTCGACAAGGGCAACACCGTGATCGTCATCGAGCACAACCTCGAGGTGATCAAGACGGCCGACTGGGTCGTGGACATGGGCCCGGAGGGCGGCAGCGGCGGCGGTCTGGTGATCGCCGAGGGCACGCCCGAAGAGGTGGCCTCGATCCCGTCCAGCCACACCGGGAAGTTCCTGCGGGACATGCTGGGCGACCGGGTGAGCGACGCGATGGTGCCCGCCGCGCGCAACGGCGGGAAGACCGTTAAGAAGGCCCCCGCCGAGAAGGCCCCCGCCAAGGGCGCCGCGGCGAAGAAGGCCGTCGCGAAGAAGACCGTGGCGAAGAAGGCGGCGGCGAAGACCACGGCCGCCTCGAAGCGGACGGCCGCGAAGTAGCCCATGCGGTGCGCCGCGCCCGGCCGGGCGCGGCGCACCGTCATTTTCTCAGACCAGCTCGGCCGCGTAGGGCGGCTCCGCTCCCGCGCGGGAGCAGGTGATCGCGGCGGCGCGGGCGGCGAAGCCGAGCACATCCCGCCAGACCGCCTCACCGAGTGTGGCCAGCGCGGGCGCCGAGAGCGCGTCATGGGCCGCGAGGCGGTGCAGCAGCGCGGCGTTCACGGTGTCGCCCGCTCCGATGGTGTCCACGACCTCCACCCGCTGACCGGGGACGGAGCAGCCGGAGCCGTCCTGGCGCCGCACGCTCATACCGTCCCCGCCATGGGTGAGGACCACGGCCGCCGGGCCCGCAGCCAGCCATTCCCGTATGGCAGCGTCCACATCCTCGGAGGCGGCCAGCCAGGTCGCGTCCTCGACCGACAGCTTGAGCAGATCGACGTACGGCAGCCAGCCGCGGAAGCGGGCGCGGTAGGCGTCGGCGTCGGGGATCAGACCGGTGCGGATATTCGGGTCGAGCGCGGTGAAGACGCCGCGCCGCGCCTCGCGCCGCAGCAGCGCCTCATACGCGCTCGCGCCCGGCTCCAGCACCAGCGAACAGGTGCCCAGCGACAGCGCGGTGACCCCGTCCGGCAGGGCCTCGGGCAGCTCGAAGAGCCGGTCCGCGGTGCCCTCCACATAGAAGCCGTAGCCCGCCGAGCCATCGGCGCCGATGGAGGCGACCGCGAGGGTGGTCGGCTCCGGGCCGCGCTGCACCAGCGCGGTGTCCACGCCGTCCTTCCGCAGCCGCTCCAGCAGCGCCTCGCCGAAGCCGTCCCGGGAGACCCGCGAGCAGAAGGCGGTGGGCGAGCCGAGCCGCCCCAGCGCCATCGCGGTGTTGTACGGGCCGCCGCCGCGCTGTGGCCGCAGCGCGGGCAGGGTGTCGCCCGCCGAGGGGTCGTCCACGGGGACGAGATCGATCAGGGCTTCTCCGGCGACGACGATCATGAGGCGGATCCTTTCCTCAGGTCCTCAAGGCGGGGTGGCGGGGGCGGGGTGGGCTGTCAGGGCCGGCAGCCGCAGGAGGTGCGGTGGACGAAGGTGCAGGGCAGCCGGACCGTACGCGGCGGCCGCGCCGGGTTCTCCAGCCGGTCGAGCAGCAGCCTGACGGCCGTGCTGCCGATCTCCCGGCTGGGCTGGGAGATCGCGGTGAGCCCGGGGGAGAAGACATCCGCCCAGGAGAAGTCGTCGAAGCAGACCAGCGCGAGGTCGTCCGGTACGCCGCGGCCCGTCTCCCGCAGGGCGCGTAGCGCGCCGATGGTCATCGCGTTGTTCGCGGTGATGATCGCGGTGGGCGGCTCGGCGGCGGCCAGCAGCCGATGGGTGGCGTCCTGCGCGCCCCGCGCCTCGGAGTGGCCGTCGGCCAGCAGCCCGGGGCGGAACGGCAGCCCGCGCCGCTCCAGCCCGGCCCGGTAGCCGGCGATCCGCTCGATGGTGGTGCTCAGCCCCGGGACCCCCGCGACCAGGCCGATACGGGTGTGGCCGAGGTCGGCGAGATGGAGGACGAGCTGTTCGACGTGGAAGGCGCTCTCGGCGCACACCTGGTCGTAGCCGCCGCCGATCAGCCGGTCGAGAGAGACGGCGGGGACCTCGTGGCGGGTCAGATACTCCACCAGCGCGGTGGGCTCGGCGGACGGGGCGACGATCACACCGTCCACTCGCCGCTCATGGAGCAGCTGGACGACCGTGCGCTCATGCGCGGGGTCGTCGTGCGGATCGGCGATCAGCAGGCTGTAGCCGTGGGCGAGGGCGCTGGACTCGACGCCCTGCAGAATCTCGGTGAAGTACGGATTGCTGATCGCCGAGACGGCCAGACCGATCGAGCGGGTGCGCGCGGTGACCAGGGAGCGCGCGAGGGTGTTGGGGGTGTAGCCCAGGTCGTCGATGGCCTCCAGCACGGCCCTGCGGGTGTCGGGCCGCACTGGCCGGGTCTCATTGAGCACATGCGAGACGGTCGCCACGGAGACGCCCGCGCGCCGGGCCACGTCGCTCATGGTTGCCATCCGCGCCGTCCTCCCGTCGAGGTCTCGACGCCTCGATGCGTCGGGGCCGGGGGCACCTCCCAGCGGTAGCCGGCGAGTGAGCCGAAGGGGCGCGCCGCTGTCGAAAGGGAGCGCGCGGAGACCCCGAGGAACGAGGGGTCGAGCACGGTCGGACCGTCGACAGGGGTCCCCCCGCCGAAGGCAGGGGGAGGCTGAGGCGCCCCGGAGGCGAACCGAGCCCTTGGAAAAAGGACCGTACCGCGTCCTCGGCGCGACGTAAACGTTTGCGCAAGCGTTTACGTCCATCCGGGAGGCGACAGCAAGCGGAAGGATTCCTACCGGTATCGTCGCAGGGCAACGACGAACCCCTGGAGTCCGCCATGACCGGCCAGCCCGCCTCCCGACGAACCGTGCTGTGCTGCGCCGCGCTGGCCGGAGCCGGCGGGCTCGGGGCGGCGGCCTGCTCCCCGGACGGATCGGGCAAGGCCTCCCAGCTCCCCACCGCCCCCGTGGACCTCGGCGCGGCGGACGCTGTCCCGGTCGGCGGAGCCAAGCTCTACCGCGAGGACCGGCTGGTGGTCGCCCAGCCCGCCAAGGGCGAGTTCACGGCGTTCAGCGCGGTGTGCACCCACGCCGGATGCGTCGTCGACACCGTCGAGGAGGGGAAGATCAGCTGCCCCTGCCACGGGAGCCAGTTCGACGCCCAAACCGGGAAGGTCCTCCAAGGGCCCGCCGGGAAGCCGCTGCCGTCTGTCTCCGTCAAGAGTGTGGGCGGCAAGCTCGTCGCGGGCCCGGACGCCTGAGCGGCCCGGGACGCCCCGGACCTCCCGGACCCGGGCCCCGACGGCACCGGAAACTGTCACCCGCCGCCAGTAGGGTGGTGACCATGGCCGACCCGAGCAGCTACCGTCCCAAGCCGGGACAGATCCCCGAGTCGCCGGGGGTCTACAAGTTCCGTGATGAGCACGGCCGGGTGATCTACGTCGGAAAGGCGAAGAGCCTGCGCCCGCGGCTCTCCTCGTACTTCCAGGACCTGGCGCACCTCCACCCGCGCACCCGCACCATGGTCACCACGGCCGCGGCCGTGGAGTGGACGGTGGTCTCCACCGAGGTCGAGGCTCTGCAGCTCGAATATTCATGGATCAAGGAGTTCGACCCTCGGTTCAACGTCAAATACCGTGACGACAAGAGCTATCCCTCGCTCGCCGTCACGCTCAACGAGGAGTTCCCGCGGGTCCAGGTCATGCGCGGCCCCAGGAAGAAGGGCGTGCGCTATTTCGGCCCGTACGGACACGCCTGGGCCATCCGGGAGACCGTCGATCTGATGCTGCGGGTCTTCCCCGTCCGGACATGCTCGGCCGGGGTGTTCAAGCGCTCCGCCCAGATCGGCCGCCCCTGTCTGCTCGGCTATATCGGCAAGTGCTCGGCCCCCTGCGTCGGCCGGGTCACCGCCGAGGAGCACCGGGAACTCGCCGAGGAGTTCTGCGACTTCATGGCCGGCCGCACCGGCACCTATCTGCGCCGTCTGGAACAGCGGATGCAGCAGGCCGCCGAGGAGCTGGAGTACGAGAAGGCGGCCCGGCTGCGCGACGACATAGGGGCGCTCAAGCGCGCCATGGAGAAGAACGCGGTCGTGCTCGCCGACGCCACCGACGCCGACCTGATAGCGGTCGCCGAGGACGAGCTGGAGGCGGCCGTCCAGATCTTCCATGTCCGCGGCGGCCGGGTGCGCGGCCAGCGCGGCTGGGTCACCGACAAGGTGGAGGCCGTCGACACCGCCGGGCTGGTCGAGCACGCCCTGCAGCAGCTGTACGGGGAGGAGCGGGGCGACGCCGTCCCCAAGGAGGTCCTGGTCCCCGCCGTGCCGGACCCCGCCGAGCCGGTCACCGAGTGGCTCACCGAGCGCCGGGGCTCCCGGGTCGATCTGCGCATCCCGCAGCGCGGCGACAAGAAGGACCTGATGGCGACCGTCCAGCGCAACGCCCAGCAGGCGCTCGTGCTGCACAAGACGAAGCGCGCCTCCGATCTGACCACGCGCTCCCGGGCCCTGGAGGAGATCGCCGAGGCCCTCGGTCTGGACTCCGCGCCGCTGCGGATCGAGTGCTTCGACATCTCCCATCTGCAGGGCGACGATGTGGTGGCCTCCATGGTCGTCTTCGAGGACGGTCTCGCCCGTAAGAGCGAATACCGCCGCTTCCAGATCAAGAGCTTCGCCGGACAGGACGACGTCCGCTCCATGCACGAGGTCGTCGGCCGCCGCTTCCGCCGCTATCTGCAGGAGAAGCAGAAGACGGGGGAGTGGGAGGAGGAGACCTCCGGGCAGGAGGGCGATGTGACCTCCGGGCAGGAGGCCGACGGTCCGGCCGAGGGCACCTCCGGCCCGACCGAGGAGGAGGGCAGGCCGAAGCGGTTCGCCTATCCGCCCCAGCTCGTGGTCGTCGACGGCGGAAAGCCGCAGACCGCCGCCGCCAAGCGGGCCCTCGACGAGCTCGGGATCGACGATGTGGCCGTCTGCGGCCTCGCCAAGCGGCTGGAGGAGGTCTGGCTGCCCGACGAGGACGACCCCGTGGTGCTGCCCCGCAGCAGCGAGGGCCTCTACCTCCTCCAGCGGGTCCGCGACGAGGCGCACCGCTTCGCCATCTCCTACCAGCGCAACAAGCGCGCCAAGTCGATGAAGGCCGGGCCGCTGGACACCGTGCCGGGCCTCGGCGAGAGCCGTAAGCACGCGCTGCTCAAGCACTTCGGCTCACTCAAACGGCTGCGCGCCGCGACGGTCGAGCAGATCTGCGAGGTCCCGGGTATCGGCCGTAAGACGGCGGAGACAGTCGCCGCGGCCCTCACCCGGGCGGCCCCGGCCGCACCCGCCGTGAACACCGCCACAGGAGAGATCATTGAGGACGAGGCCGCCCCCGCGGCGTCGTCAGCGAATCGGGGGACGAGACCATGACTGAGCACACCACCCACCCAGACGGAGACGGAGCGCAGGTGAATACGGGCACGTCGGGAGAGTCCGCCGAGGCGGCGGCCATCCCCGAGCTGGTGATCATCTCTGGAATGTCCGGCGCGGGCCGCAGCACCGCCGCCAAGTGTCTGGAGGACCTCGGCTGGTTCGTCGTCGACAACCTGCCGCCCGCGCTGATCCCCACCATGGTCGACCTTGGGGCCCGCTCCCAGGGCAATGTGGCCCGGATCGCCGTGGTGGTGGACGTCCGCGGCCGCCGCTTCTTCGACAACCTCCGCGAGTCCCTCGCGGATCTGGCCGCCAAGAACGTCAAGCGGCGTGTGCTGTTCCTGGAGGCGTCCGACGAGGCGCTGGTGCGCCGCTTCGAGTCCGTGCGCCGTCCGCACCCCCTGCAGGGTGACGGCCGGATCGTGGACGGCATCGCGGCCGAGCGCGATCTGCTGCGCGAGCTGCGCGGCGACGCCGATCTGGTCATCGACACCTCCAGCCTCAATGTGCACGAGCTGCGCGCCAAGATGGACGCGCAGTTCGCGGGCGAGGAGGAGCCGGAGCTGCGCGCCACCGTCATGTCCTTCGGCTACAAGTACGGTCTGCCGGTCGACGCCGATCTGGTGGTGGACTGCCGCTTCCTGCCCAATCCGCACTGGGTCCCCGAGCTGCGCCCCTTCACCGGGCTCAACGAGGAGGTGTCCGGCTACGTCTTCAACCAGCCCGGCGCCAAGGAGTTCCTCGACCGCTACGCCGAGCTGCTCCAGCTCATCGCCGCGGGCTACCGCCGTGAGGGCAAGCGCTATGTGACCATCGCCGTCGGCTGCACCGGCGGCAAGCACCGCAGCGTCGCGATGTCCGAGCGGCTCGCCCCGCGGCTGGCCGCCGAAGGCGTGGAGACCGTCATCGTCCACCGTGACATGGGGCGCGAGTGACGATTCGTACCAGGCGGCTGCGTCGGCTGGTCGGTGGGCGGACGAGCCGGGGTGCCCAGCCCAAGGTCGTCGCGCTCGGCGGCGGTATGGGCCTGTCCGCGTCGCTCGCCGCGCTGCGCCGGATCACCGGCGATCTGACCGCCGTGGTCACCGTGGCCGACGACGGGGGCTCCAGCGGACGGCTCCGTGACGAGCTGGGCGTGCTGCCGCCCGGCGATCTGCGCAAGGCGCTGGCCGCGCTGTGCGGGGACGACGACTGGGGCCAGACCTGGGCCCGGGTCATCCAGCACCGCTTCATCAGCGAGGGGGAGCTGCACGGCCACGCGGTCGGCAATCTGCTGATCGTCGCCCTCTGGGAGCAGCTGGGCGACCATGTCAAGGCGCTCGACCTGGTCGGCAAGCTGCTGGGCGCGCACGGCCGGGTGCTGCCCATGTCGGCCGTCCCCCTGGAGCTCCAGGCGTATGTGCGCGGCCATGATCCGGCGCGCCCGGACGAGGTCTCCACGGTGGCCGGGCAGGCCACCGTCGCGCTCACGCCCGGCGAGGTGCAGTCGGTCCATCTGGTGCCGAATGATCCGCCGGCCGTCCCCGAGGCCGTCGAGGCGGTCATGGACGCCGACTGGGTGGTGCTCGGGCCCGGCTCCTGGTTCTCCTCCGTCATCCCGCATCTGCTGGTCCCGGACCTCCTCCAGGCGCTCACCGCGACCAAGGCCCGGCGGGTGCTCTCGCTGAACCTCGCCCCCCAGCCGGGCGAAACCGATGGCTTCTCCCCGCAGCGTCATTTGGAGGTTTTGGCCCGACACGCCCCTAAACTCGCCTTCGACGTGGTGCTGGCCGACGAGGCCGCCGTCCCCGACCAGAGCAGTCTGTGCGACGCCGCCAAGCGGCTGGGCGGCACGGTCGAGCTGGCGCCGGTGGCCGCGACCGACGGTGCCCCGAAGCATGACCCGGAGCTTCTGGCGGCCGCGTACGACCGTATTTTTCGGATGCATGGAAGGATCGGCCCATGGCGATGACGGCAGCGGTGAAGGATGAAATCTCCCGGCTCCCCGTCACCCGCACCTGCTGCCGGAAAGCGGAGGTCTCGGCGATCCTGCGGTTCGCGGGCGGCCTGCACCTGGTCAGCGGGCGCATCGTGATCGAGGCGGAGCTGGATACGGGCATCGCGGCCCGGCGGGTGCGCAAGGACATCCTGGAGATCTTCGGCCACTCCTCCGACCTGGTGGTGATGGCCCCCGGCGGACTGCGCCGCGGCAGCCGGTACGTGGTGCGGGTGGTGGCGGGCGGTGACCAGCTGGCCCGGCAGACCGGCCTGGTCGACGGCCGCGGCCGGCCGATCCGCGGACTGCCGCCGCAGGTCGTCTCCGGTGCCACCTGTGACGCCGAGGCCGCCTGGCGCGGGGCCTTCCTCGCCCATGGCTCGCTCACCGAGCCCGGCCGCTCGTCCTCCCTGGAGGTGACCTGCCCCGGCCCGGAGGCCGCGCTGGCGCTGGTCGGCGCCGCCCGCCGGCTGCAGATCGCCGCGAAGGCGCGCGAGGTGCGCGGGGTGGACCGGGTGGTCGTCCGGGACGGTGATGCCATCGGCGCGCTGTTGACGCGGCTGGGGGCGCATGAGTCCGTCCTCGCCTGGGAGGAGCGGCGGATGCGCCGCGAGGTCCGGGCCACCGCCAACCGGCTGGCCAATTTCGACGACGCCAATCTGCGCCGCTCGGCCCGTGCCGCCGTCGCCGCGGGCGCCCGGGTGCAGCGCGCGCTGGAGATCCTGGGCGAGGAGGTGCCCGAGCACCTCGCCGCGGCCGGACGGCTGCGCATGGAGCACAAGCAGGCGTCCCTGGAGGAGCTGGGCGCCCTCGCCGACCCGCCGCTGACCAAGGACGCCGTCGCGGGCCGGATCCGCCGGCTGCTCGCCATGGCCGACAAGCGCGCGCAGGACCTGGGGATTCCCGGTACGGAGTCGAGCCTGACGGACGAGATGGCCGAGGGCATGGTCGGCTGACCGACCCGAGCCCGGCCGAACCGGCCCCCACGCCCCCGGACGCCCGCACGGGCCCGGGGGCGCGCGCATCCCCGCGGGTACGCGCCGGAGCATGGCCGCGCGCCACTGTTGACATGACCATGTGCCGTGGCAAGTCTTGTGCGCCTGCGTACCCACCGCGTCGGATGACAGCCAGGGGGGCTCATGAAGAGACGCACGGCGAGATCGGTCGGATCGGTTGTCGCAGTGGCTTCACTGCTACTGGGGGGACTGGCCGCGGCTCCCGCGGCACACGCACAACCCACGGCGGACGCCTCGGCCGACGGACTGTCCGTATGGACCGCCCAGGTCACCAAGGCTCAGATTCCGCTGCTGCTCCGCGCCGGAGTGGACGGCACCGAACTCGGGCATCAGGTGCCCGAGAAGGGCACCGGTCCGGTCGAGCTCTATCTCACCGGACAGCAGGCCGCCGCGCTGCGCGGCCAGGGCATCCGGCTCACCGAGAAGAAACTCTCCCACCAGGCCCGTAACCGCCTCAAGGCCGCCGGCGCCGGCGTCTTCCGCCCCTACAGCGGCGACGGCGGGCTCAAACACGAGATCGTCGAGACCGGTCAGGCCCATCCCGGCCTCACCAAGGTCGTCAACATCGGCAAGACGACCCGGGGCAAGGACATCCTCGCGCTCAAGATCGGCAAGGGTGCCCGGCGGACCCCCGACGGCAGCAAGCCGTCGGTGCTCTACGTGTCCAACCAGCACGCCCGTGAGTGGATCACCCCGGAGATGACCCGCCGGCTGATGCACTACTACCTCGACAACTACGGCAAGGACGACCGCGTCACCAAGATCGTGGACCGTACGGAGCTGTGGTTCGTCCTCTCCGCCAACCCGGACGGCTACGACTACACGCATGAAAGCCCCGCCAACCGGCAGTGGCGCAAGAACCTCCGGGACAACAACGGCGACGGCAAGATCGCCGCAGGCGACGGCGTCGACCTCAACCGCAACTTCTCCTACAAGTGGGGCTACGACAACGAGGGTTCGTCCCCCGATCCGGCCGACGAGACCTACCGGGGCCCCGCTCCCGGCTCCGAGCCGGAGACCAAGGCGCTGGACCGCTTCGAGAAGCGCATCGGCTTCGACTACGGCATCAACTACCACTCCGCCGCCGAACTGCTGCTCTACGGTGTCGGCTGGCAGGTCGCCACCCCGACCCCCGACGACGTCCTCTACAAGGCCCTCGCCGGAACCCCCGAGCACTCCGCGATCCCCGGCTACCACCCGATGGTCTCCTCCGAGCTGTACACCACCAACGGCGAGGCCGACGGCCACGCGGCCAACGTCCACGGGATGATGATGTTCACCCCGGAGATGTCGACCTGTCAGACCGCGTCCGCCATCGACCCGAACGACGCCTGGCGGCCGGGTGACTGCGCGTCCGTCTTCACCTTCCCGGACGACGAGAAGCTGATCCAGCAGGAGTTCGCCAAGAACATCCCCTTCGCGCTCTCCGTCGCCGAGACCGCCGAGCACCCCGACCGGCCGTCCTCCTCCGTCGGCCTCGCCGCGCCCGACTTCACCCCGGACGCCTTCGCCACCTCCTACGCCCGCGGCGCCGGCCAGGACGTCTCCGTGACCGTCCGCCGAAGCGTCCGCGACAAGCGGCTCAACTACCGGATGGACGGCGGCCGTACCCACACCGCCTCGCTGAAGCCCTGGAAGGGCGGCGAGACCTACGGGGGCGCCGACAACGTCCGCTTCGACCAGTACCGTGCCGCGGTCAAGGGGGCGGATCCCGGCGACGCGGTCAAGGTCTGGTTCACCGGCCGCACCAAGGGCGGCAAACGGACCGTCAGCGAGCCGTTCACCTACACCGTCGCCAAGCGGCCCCGCGCCGACACCCTGGTGATCGCCGAGGAGGGCGGCAGCTCCCCGGCCCGGCACACCGCCGCGTACGCCAAGGCCCTCGCCGACAACGGCCGTAAGGCCGCCGTCTGGGACGTCGCCACCCAGGGCGCGCCGTCCGCGCTCGGCGTGCTCGGCCACTTCCGGACCGTGCTCTGGTACACCGGCGCCGAGCGTCCCGGCGGTCCGACCCTGCTCGCCGTGCGCGACTTCCTCAACGAGGGCGGCAAGCTCATCACCACCGGTGAGCGGGCGGGCGGCAGTTCCGAGGTGGGCCCCGCCGACACCGACGACTTCAGCCAGTACTACCTGGGCGCCGACAGCCGTCTCACCCTGAAGTCGCCGACCGCCTTCCAGGGGGCCGGCGCGCTCGCGGGCACCGCCGCGACCCTCGCCGACGCCCCGGGCAACGCCCTGGACGCCGCGGGCGCCTACACCGTTACCTCCGATGTGCTGCCGCCGAAGGACTTCCCGCGGTTCCGCAGCGCGGGCGCGGGCGAGTACCCGGGCGCGCGCACGCCCTACCAGCCGTACGAGGGCGACTGGATGGCGGCCGCCGGGCACCGTGACAACTCCTGGATGCGGCTGTCGCGCTCCGTCGATCTGACGGGTGTCGCCGCCGCCGACACGCCCGGTCTCACCTTCCGGCTCAGCTTCGACACCGAGTCCGGGTACGACCATGTGATCGTCGAGGCGCACACCGTGGGCCAGGACGACTGGACGACCCTCCCGGACGCGAACGGCGGCTCCTCCACGGAGGTCCCCACCGAATGCGAGGCGGGCTTCCTGCTCAACCTCCACCCGTTCCTGAAGCACTATCTGACCCCTGGCGACGACGGCTGCCGGGCCCAGGGCACCACGGGCGCCTGGAACAGCTTCACGGGCTCCTCCGAGGGCTGGCGGCCGGTCTCCGTGGACCTGAGCGGCTACGCGGGCAAGAAGGTCGAGTTGGCCGTCTCGTACGTCACCGACCCGGGCACGGGCGGCCGCGGCGCCTTCGTGGACAGCACCGCGCTCACCGTCGGCGGCACCGCCAAGGACTCCGAGGGCTTCGAGACGGCGCTCGGCCCCTGGTCCGCGCCGGGGGCGCCGCAGGGCAGCCCGGCGAACGCCGCGGACTGGTCCCGCTCGCGCGAGTTGTTCCACACCTCGGCGGCGGTCACCACCGGGGACACCGTGCTGCTGGGCTTCGGTCTGGAGCATGTTCCGGCCGCCGCCCAGCGGGCGAAGCTCGTGGGCGCCGCGCTGCGTGCACTGCGTCGTTGACAGAATGTGACAGATCGTGACTGAATCGGCGGTCCATACCACTTTCCGGTGGTCATGGGCCGCCGAAGCCAATGTCACGTACGTCCCGTGATAGCGGTAGGGTCGGAGGCGGTCGGGGACATCCCATACAGCTCGCCGGCGTCCAGACCGGCACACCAACGAGGAGATCGGTTCGTGACGATCCGCGTAGGCATCAACGGCTTTGGCCGCATCGGTCGCAACTACTTCCGCGCGCTCCTTGAGCAGGGCGCGGACATCCAGATCGTCGGTGTCAACGACCTGACCGACAATGCCACCCTGGTGCATCTGCTGAAGTACGACACGATCCTGGGTCGGCTGAAGCACGAGGTCAGCCACACCGAGGACACCATCACGGTGGGCAACCAGACCTTCAAGACGATGGCCGAGCGCGACCCGGCCGCCCTCCCGTGGGGCGAGCTCGGCGCGGACATCGTGGTCGAGTCCACCGGCATCTTCACCAAGGGCGAGGACGCGGCCAAGCACCTCGCCGCCGGCGCCAAGAAGGTCCTGATCTCCGCGCCCGCCAAGGGCGAGGACATCACGATCGTGATGGGCGTCAACAACGACAAGTACGACGCGGCCAATCACCACGTCATCTCCAACGCCTCCTGCACCACCAACTGTGTGGCGCCGATGGCGAAGGTCCTCGACGAGAACTTCGGCATCGTCAAGGGCATGATGACGACGGTCCACGCGTACACCAACGACCAGCGCATCCTGGACTTCCCGCACAAGGACCTGCGTCGCGCCCGCGCCGCCGCGGAGAACATCATCCCGACCTCCACCGGTGCCGCCAAGGCCACCGCGCTGGTCCTGCCGCAGCTCAAGGGCAAGCTGGACGGCATCGCGATGCGCGTCCCGGTCCCGACCGGCTCGGTCACCGACCTCGTCATCGAGCTCGACCGCGAGGTCACCAAGGACGAAATCAACACCGCCTTCCAGAAGGCCGCCGAGGGTCAGCTCAAGGGCATCCTCGAGTACACCGAGGACCCGATCGTCTCCTCGGACATCGTCAACTGGCCGGCGTCCTGCACCTTCGACTCCTCGCTGACCATGGCTCAGGGCAAGCAGGTCAAGGTCATCGGCTGGTACGACAACGAGTGGGGCTACTCCAACCGCCTCGTCGACCTGACCGTCTTCGTCGGCGGCAAGCTCTGACCACTGCCGGGATGAGCTAGGAACGGGGCCCGCTACGACGCCGTCGTAACGGGCCCCGTTCCATGAACAAGGAGTCATGCAGTGAAGACGATTGACGATCTTGAGGTCGCCGGGCAGCGGGTTTTCGTCCGCGCCGATCTGAATGTCCCGCTCGACGGCGACACGATCACCGACGACGGCCGGATCCGCGCCGCCGTCCCGACCATCACCAAGCTCCTGGAACGGGGCGCCAAGGTGATCGTCGCCTCGCACCTCGGCCGCCCCAAGGGCGCGCCCGACCCGCAGTTCTCGCTCGCCCCGGTCGCGCGGCGACTCGGCGAACTCCTCGGCAAGCAGGTCGCCTTCGCGACCGACACCGTGGGCGACAGCGCGCGGGCCACCGTCGCGGGCCTTTCCGACGGCGAGGTCGCGCTGCTGGAGAATCTGCGGTTCAACCCCGGTGAGACCAGTAAGGACGACGCCGAGCGCGGCGCGTTCGCCGACCAGCTCGCCGCCCTCGCCGACCTCTACGTGGGTGACGGGTTCGGCGCGGTGCACCGTAAGCACGCCTCCGTGTACGACCTCCCGGCGCGGCTGCCGCACGCCGCCGGCGACCTGATCGCCACCGAGCTCGCCGTCCTCAAGAAACTCACCGAGGACGTCAAGCGCCCGTACGCGGTGGTCCTCGGCGGCGCCAAGGTCTCCGACAAGCTCGGCGTCATCGACCACCTCCTGGAGAAGGCCGACCGCATCCTCATCGGCGGCGGTATGGCGTACACCTTCCTCAAGGCCCAGGGCCACGAGGTCGGCCGCTCGCTGCTGCAGGAGGACCAGATCCCGGCGGTCCAGGACTATCTGCGGCGGGCCGAGGAGCGCGGCGTGGAGTTCGTGCTCCCCGTCGACGTTCTGGCGGCGCCGGAGTTCCCGGACCTGAAGACGAAGGCCCCGGCGCACCCGCAGGCCGTCCCCGCGGACGCCATCCCGGCCGACCAGCAGGGGCTGGACATCGGCCCGGAGACCCGCAAGTTGTACGCCTCGAAGCTCGCCGATACGGCCACCGTCTTCTGGAACGGCCCGATGGGCGTCTTCGAGCACCCCGACTACGCCGAGGGCACCCGGGCCGTCGCCCAGGCGCTCATCGACAGCCCCGCCTTCACGGTGGTGGGCGGCGGCGACTCCGCCGCGGCCGTCCGCATCCTGGGCTTCGACGAGAACGCTTTTGGCCACATCTCGACCGGCGGCGGAGCGAGCCTCGAATACCTCGAGGGCAAGACGCTCCCCGGCCTCGCCGCACTGGAGGACTGAACACCGTGAGTGACCGTATGCCGCTGATGGCGGGCAACTGGAAGATGAACCTCAACCACCTCGAGGCCATCGCGCACGTCCAGAAGCTCGCCTTCGCGCTCGCCGACAAGGACTACGAGGCCACAGAGGTCGCGGTCCTGCCCCCCTTCACCGATCTGCGGTCGGTGCAGACGCTGGTCGACGGCGACAAGCTGAAGATCAAGTACGGTGCCCAGGACATCTCCGCGCATGACTCCGGTGCGTACACCGGCGAGATCTCCGGCCCGATGCTCTCCAAGCTCAAGTGCGCCTACGTCGTCGTCGGGCACTCCGAGCGGCGTCAGTACCACTGTGAGACCGACGAGCTCTGCAACGCCAAGGTCAAGGCGGCCTTCCGCAACGACCTCACCCCGATCCTGTGTGTCGGGGAGGGTCTGGACGTCCGTAAGGCGGGCAACCAGGTCGCGCACACCCTCGCGCAGATCGACGGCGGTCTCAAGGACGTCCCGGCCGAGCAGGCCGAGACCATCGTGATCGCGTACGAGCCGGTCTGGGCGATCGGCACCGGCGAGGTCGCCACCCCCGAGGACGCCCAGGAGGTCTGCGGGGCGATCCGCGGCCGGCTCGCAGAGCTCTACAGCCAGGAGCTGGCCGACAAGGTCCGCATCCAGTACGGCGGCTCGGTGAAGTCCGGGAACGTCGCCGCGATCATGGCGCAGCCGGATGTGGACGGCGCCCTGGTCGGCGGCGCGTCACTGGACGCGGAGGAATTCGTCAAGATCGTCCGTTTCCGCGACCAGTGAGTAGGCCGTAGGGCGCGGGTCGTCGTACCCTGTCGGGGGTCGTGGTGGTGCGATCGGCACCGCCCGGCCCCCGACGTCCGTACAAGCCCGAGAAGGTTGGTCCAGCCGTGATCATGGGGTTCTCGATCGCCCTCATCATCTTCAGCATTCTGATGATGATCTTGGTGCTCATGCACAAGGGCAAGGGCGGTGGCCTGTCCGATATGTTCGGTGGCGGCATGCAGTCCTCCGTGGGCGGCTCCTCGGTCGCCGAGCGCAACCTGGACCGCATCACCGTGGTGATCGGGCTGCTGTGGTTCGTCTGCATCGTCGTGCTCGGGCTGCTGATGAAGCTCGACTGAGGTTCGAGCGGGGCCCGATCCGGGTCCGGCTGACGCCCGATATCTGACGTACCGTCGTCAGGGTGGCCCATAAGCGGCCTATCATGGGGGTGGCGTCCTCGGTGGCGGATGTAACTCCTCTCACTGGACGCGCGTTGGGCCTTACGTAGACTGGGGCGCCGGGCAGCGGGGCTGACAATCGATGCTTCGCGGCACCATCACGCAGGGAGTTACGACCGTGGCAAGTGGCAACGCGATCCGTGGAAGTCGGGTCGGAGCGGGGCCGATGGGAGAAGCCGAGCGAGGCGAATCGGCACCGCGCCTGCGCATCTCCTTCTGGTGCTCGAACGGGCACGAGACCGTGCCGAGCTTCGCCAGCGACGCGCAGATTCCGGACACGTGGGACTGCCCCCGCTGTGGCTTCCCGGCCGGCAAGGACCGGGACAATCCGCCGGACCCGCCGCGCACCGAGCCGTACAAGACGCATCTGGCGTATGTGCGGGAGCGGCGCAGTGATGCCGACGGCGAGGCGATTCTCGCCGAGGCACTCGCCAAGCTGCGGGGCGAGATCTAGACCCACCGCGAGCGAGCGCGCGGTACGACGGCCCGGCCGGGAACCCTCTCAGGGGGGTGCGCGGCCGGGCCGTTGTCGGTGGCGGGGGCTACGGTCACGGGGTGCTGATCCAAAGGGGTGGGGAGCGGGCGCCGGCGGCGGTGCCCGCCTGGCGCGGGGGGTTCGGGCGGCTGTGGGCGGCCGCGGTCGTCTCCCGGTTCGGGGATGCGCTGCGCGGGGCGGCGCTGCCGCTGCTGGCCGTCTCCCTGACCGATTCGCCCGTTTTGGTGTCGCTCGTGACGGCCTGCGGATTTCTGCCCTGGCTGCTCTTCGGGCTGATCGGCGGGGCGATCGCCGACCGGGTGGACCAGCGGCGGGCGATGTGGGTGGTGGACGGGGTGCGGGCCGCCCTGATGGCGGGGTTCGCCTTCGCGGTGTGGACGGGCCACGCCACCATCGGGCTGCTGCTCGCGCTCGGGTTCGCCCTGACCACGCTGCAGACGCTCTTCGACAACGCGGCCACGGCCCTGCTGCCGTCCGTGGTGGGGCAGGAGGCGCTGGGCCGGGCCAACGCCCGGCTGATGACCGGCCAGGAGGTCATGGGCCGGTTCGTGGGCGCCCCGCTGGTGCCGGTGCTGCTGGGGCTCGGCGCCGCCATGCCGTACGCGGCGGACGCGGCCACCTATCTGATCGCCGCCGCCCTGGTCGGCTCGCTCGGGGCGGCACCCGCCGAGCGCGCGCCGCGCCCGCCGGGCCGGTCGATACGGCGCGATATGGCCGAGGGCATCGGCGTGCTGTGGCGGGACCGGCTGCTGCGGGCGCTGTGCGCGTCCACCATGCTGTGCAACATCGGCATCGGCGCGCTCATCGCCACCCTCGTACTGCACATCACCGGCTGGCTCGACGCCGGGAACACCGGCTATGCGGCGGTCATCACGGTGTACGGGATCGGGAGCGTGACCGGGGGGCTGGTGGCCGCGCGGCTGACCGAATGGCTGGGGCGGACCCGCGTCATCATGGTGTGCGGGACCGTCCAGATCGGCGCCCTGACCGCTCTCGGGGCGATACGGAGCCTGTCGGCCGCCGTCGCCGCCATGGGCCTGTTCGGCCTCGCGGGGATCGTCTGGAATGTCACCCAGGTGACGATGATGCAGCAGCGCAGCCCCGCCGAGACGCTCGGCCGGGTGAGCGCCGCGTTCCGTACGCTGTCGATCGCCGGCGCCCCCCTCGGCGCCCTGCTCGGCGGGGTGATGGCGGCGGCGTGGGGGTTGAACACCCCGGCGCTGGGGGCCGCGGTGCTCTTCGCCTGCGGTCTGGCGCCCCTCGTTCCAGGAATGCGGACCGCCATCAATTAGGTTGGTGCCACGGGGGCCAGGCACCGACGAGAAGTGGGCTGATGTCCGAGATGAACGCTGAAGGCCGCACCAGGCTCGACCAGCTGCCGGAGTGGCATGCGCTGGCCGAACACCGCAAGGAGCTGGGTGACGCGCATCTGCGCGAGCTGTTCGCCAATGACCCGGAGCGCGGTCGCCGGCTCACCGTTCAGGTCGGCGATCTCCATGTCGACTACTCCAAGCACCTGGTGACGGACGAGACGCTGAGGCTGCTGCGCGAGCTGGCCGCGGCGACCGGGGTGGCCGAGCTGCGGGACGCCATGTTCCGCGGCGAGAGGATCAACACCACCGAGAACCGCCGGGTGCTGCACATCGCGCTGCGCGCGCCGCGCTCGACGCCCATCATGGTGGACGGCGAGGATGTCGTCGGTGAGGTGCACGCGGTGCTCTACAAGATGGCCGTCTTCCACGACCGCATCAAGTCGGGCGACTGGACCGGCCACACCGGCAAGCCCATCAAGAACATCGTGAACATTGGCATCGGCGGCTCCGACCTGGGCCCTGCGATGGCCTACGAGGCACTGCTCCCCTACACCGACCGCTCGATGCGGTTCCGGTTCATCTCGAACGTGGACGGCGCGGATCTGCACGAGGCGGTGCATGACCTGGACCCGGCCGAGACGCTGTTCATCGTCGCCTCCAAGACCTTCACCACCATCGAGACCATCACCAACGCCACCGTCGCCCGCGACTGGCTGCTGACCGGGCTGGGGGCCGGCGGGGAGGCCGTCGCCAAGCACTTCGTGGCGGTGTCGACCAACGCGGAGAAGGTCGCCGAGTTCGGCATCGACACGGACAACATGTTCGTGTTCTGGGACTGGGTCGGCGGGCGCTACTCCTTCGACTCGGCCATCGGCCTCTCCCTGATGCTCGCCATCGGCCCGGACCACTTCCGCGAGATGCTGGCCGGCTTCCATCTCGTCGACGAGCACTTCGCCACCGCCCCGCCGGAGCAGAACGTACCGCTGCTGCTGGGCCTGCTGGGCATCTGGTACGACGACTTCCATGACGCGCAGTCGCACGCCGTCCTGCCGTACAGCCACTATCTGGCGAAATTCCCCGCCTATCTGCAGCAGCTGGACATGGAGTCCAACGGCAAGTCCGTGGACCGGGACGGCAACCCGGTCAGCTGGCAGACCGGCCCGGTGGTCTGGGGCACCCCCGGCACCAACGGCCAGCACGCCTACTTCCAGCTGCTCCACCAGGGCACCAAGCTCGTCCCGGCCGATCTGATCGGGTTCGCCCGTCCGGTGGAGGGCTTTCCCTCCCGACTCGTCCCCCAGCACGATCTGCTGATGGCCAATCTCTTCGCCCAGGGCCAGGCGCTGGCCTTCGGCAAGACCGCGGAAGAGGTCGCCGCCGAGGGCGTGCCCCCGGAGCTGGTGCCGCACAGGACGTTCCCCGGCAACCGCCCCACCACCACGATCCTCGCCAGCGAGCTCACCCCGTCGGTGCTGGGCCAGCTGGTCGCCCTCTACGAGCACAAGGTGTTCGTCCAGGGCGCCGTCTGGAACATCGACTCCTTCGACCAGTGGGGCGTGGAGCTCGGCAAGGTCCTCGCCAAGCGGCTCGAGCCCGCCGTGACCGAGGGCGCCGCGGTGCCGGGTCTCGACACCTCCACCGAGCATCTGGTCGCCACCTACCGCTCGCTGCACGGCCGTTGAGCAAGAGCGCCCCCGGACGCGACGATCCCCCGTGCAGCACGGCGCGCACGGGGGATCGATCGTCATATCGCCCTTATGGCCGACGGCTCACGCCTTATGGCGACGCCGGGGGGTAGAGCTCGCGCGGCAGTCCCGCCGCCGCGGCCCGGTCCAGCAGCCACAGCGTACGGCTGCGGCCGTACGCCCCCGCCGCCGGAGCCTGGAACTCCCCGGCCCCCGACAGAGCGATGGTGACCGCCTTCGCCTTGTCCTCGCCGGCCGCCAGCAGCCACACCTCCCGTGCCGCCCGGATCGCGGGCAGGGTCAGCGAGATCCGGACCGGCGGCGGCTTGGGCGCGCCGCGCACCCCGACCACCGTCCGCTCGGTCTCCCGGACGGCGGGCATCTCGGGGAAGAGCGAGGCGACATGGGTGTCCGGGCCGACGCCCAGCAGCAGGACGTCGAAGGAGGGCACGGCGCCGTGGTTCTCGGGCCGCGCGGCCCGCGCCAGCTCGGCGGCGTACGCCTCCGCGGCGGCGTCCACATCGCCGTAGGGACCGTCCGACGCCGGCATCGGATGCACCCGCGCCGGATCCAGCTCCACCGCGTCCAGCAGCGCCTCCCGGGCCTGGGTGACGTTCCGCTCCGGATGGCCCTCCGGCAGGAACCGCTCATCGCCCCACCACAGGTCCAGGCGCGACCAGTCCACCGCGTCGCGCGCCGGGGACGCGGCGATCGCGGCCAGCAGGCCGTTGCCGTTGCGCCCGCCGGTGAGGACGACGGAGGCGGAGCCGCGGGCGGCCTGGGCGTCCACGATCTTCGTGATCAGCCGGGCCGCCGCGGCCTGGGCCATCAGCTCCTTGTCGCGGTGGACGACGACCTGCGGCGCGGTCACTTGTCCGCCTTTCCGTCCCCCGTCTTGCCGTTCGGCTTCTGTTCCGCGGCCCGCGCCGGGGGATGGGGCTTCGGCGGCTGCGCCGGTGCCTGCGGCGGGTTCTTCGGCGACGCGGGTACGTGCGCCGGTGCGGCGTCCGTGTCCCGGCTCGGCAGCGGCGGCCGGTCCGACTGCGGCGGCGCCAGCTCGGTCGCCGGGGCGGCCTTGGCGTCCCGCTCCAGCGTCCCCACCCCGCCGAGCTTGCTCACGCCGAACTTCACCGACGTGGCATACATCTCGTCCGGGTCCAGCCGGCGCAGCTCCTCGGCGATCAGCTCCGACATCTCACGCCGGTGGAGCGCGACATGGCGGTCCGGCTGGCCCGGCATCGCCAGCTCGGCCAGCGAACCGTTCGCACGGTCCAGGCAGATCACGCCGTCGGCGGTCTCCAGCCGTACCGCGGTCAGCCCGGGGCCGTCCGAGACCTCGCGCCGGACCGGCACCCGCAGCCGCTCGGCGAGCCACAGCGCGAGCAGCTCGCTGCTCGGGTTGTACGCCTCGCCCTCGACGACCGCGGAGGTGATCGGGGAGTGCTTCTGGTCCAGCGCGGCCGCGAGCACGCTGCGCCACGGGGTGATCCGCGTCCAGGCCAGATCGGTGTCGCCCGGGGTGTACGTCTCGGCCCGCAGGCCCAGCGTCGCGACCGGGTCCTCGGTGGCCTGGGCGTCGGTGATCCGGCGCTGGGCCAGCTGCCCGAGCAGGTCGTCGGCGGGGTGCTCCGGGGCGTCCTCGGGCCACCACAGCACCACCGGGGCGTCCGGCAGCAGCAGCGGCAGGACGACCGACTGGGCGTGGTTGGCGAGCTCGCCGTGCAGCCGCAGCAGCACCGTCTCGCCGGTGCCCGTCTCCCCGCCGACCCGCACCTCGGCGTCCAGCCGGGCCATCTTGCGGTCGCGCGGCGACCGGCCCGGCCGCTTGATGACGACCAGGGTGCGCGAGGGGTGCTCCTTGGACGCCTCGCTCGCGGCCCTCAGCGCGTCGTAGTGATTGCCCTCATCGGTGACGATGACGAGGGTGAGCACCATGCCGACGGCCGGGGTGCCGGTGGACCGGCGCGCCTGGACCAGAGCGGAGTTGATCCGGCTGGACGTGGTGTCCGTGAGATCGATGTTCATGGCCGCCGCCAGCTCCGTCCGTCTCGTGCGAGCATCTCGTCCGCGGCCTTCGGCCCCCAGGTCCCGGCCGTGTACTGCTCGGGCTTGCCGTGCTTCTCCCAGAACTCCTCGATCGGGTCCAGGATCCGCCAGGACTCCTCGACCTCCTGGTGCCGGGGGAAGAGGTTGGCATCGCCCAGCAGCACATCGAGCAGCAGCCGCTCGTACGCCTCGGGGCTGGACTCGGTGAAGGACTCGCCGTACTGGAAGTCCATCGTCACGTCCCGGATCTCCATGGAGGTGCCGGGCACCTTGGAGCCGAACCGGATGGTGACGCCCTCGTCCGGCTGCACCCGGATGACCAGGGCGTTCTGCCCGAGCTCCTGGGTGTCGGTGGCGTCGAAGGGGGAGTGCGGGGCGCGCTGGAAGACCACGGCGATCTCGGTGACCCGCCGCCCGAGCCGCTTGCCCGCGCGCAGGTAGAAGGGGACGCCCGCCCAGCGGCGGTTGTCGATCTCCAGCTTGATCGCCGCGTAGGTGTCGGTCTTGGAGTTGGGGTCGATGCCCTCCTCCTCCAGGTAGCCGCGCACCTCCTGGCCGCCCTGCCAGCCGTGGGCGTACTGGCCGCGCACGGTGTACTTGCCCAGGTCCTTGGGCAGCTTGACGGCCTTGAGCGCCTTCAGCTTCTCGGTGACCAGCGGGTCCGCCTCGAAGGAGGTGGGCTCCTCCATGGCGGTCAGCGCGAGGAGCTGCAGCAGATGGTTCTGGATGACGTCGCGGGCCGCGCCGATGCCGTCGTAGTAGCCCGCGCGGCCGCCGATGCCGATGTCCTCGGCCATGGTGATCTGTACATGGTCCACGTACGACCGGTTCCAGATCGGCTCGAACATCGTGTTGGCGAAGCGCAGCGCCAGGATGTTCTGGACCGTCTCCTTGCCCAGGTAGTGATCGATGCGGAAGACGTCGCTCGGCCGGAAGACCTCGTGGACGACCTGGTTGAGCTCCTGTGCGCTCTTCAGGTCGTGGCCGAAGGGCTTCTCGATGACCGCGCGCCGCCAGGAGTCCTTGGGCCCTTCCGACAGCCCGTGCTTCTTGAGCTGCTGGACGACGGTGGGGAAGAACTTCGGCGGGACCGACAGATAGAAGGCGAAGTTTCCGCCGGTGCCGCGCGCCTTGTCGAGCTCTTCTATGGTCGCCCGCAGCTTGTCGAACGCCTCGTCGTCGGAGAACTCGCCCGGCACGAAGCGGAAGCCCTCGGCGAGCTGCTGCCAGACCTCCTCGCGGAACGGGGTCCGCGCATGCTCCTTCACCGCGTCGTGCACGACCTGGGCGAAGTCCTCGTTCTCCCAGTCGCGGCGGGCGAAGCCGACGAGCGAGAAGCCCGGCGGCAGCAGACCGCGGTTGGCCAGGTCGTAGATGGCCGGCATCAGCTTCTTACGGGACAGGTCGCCCGTGACGCCGAAGATGACCAGGCCGGACGGCCCCGCGATACGCGGGAGCCGTCGGTCCCGGGGGTCACGCAGCGGATTGCTGCTGCTGGTCAAGGTCTTCACGCCTCCGAAGGTGCGAGACGGTTCAGCTCCGCCTCAGTGGACTTCAGCAGGTCGTTCCAGGACGCCTCGAACTTCTCGACGCCCTCGTCCTCCAGGAGCTGGACGACCTCGTCGTACGAGATCCCGATGGAGGCCAGCGCGTCGAGGTCGGCCTTGGCCTGCTCGTAGGTGCCGCGCACGGTGTCACCCCGGATCTCGCCGTGGTCGGCGACGGCCTCCAAGGTGGCCTCCGGCATGGTGTTCACCGTGCCCGGGGCGACCAGCTCCTCGACGTACATCGTGTCCTTGTACGCCGGGTCCTTGACGCCGGTCGAGGCCCACAGCGGACGCTGCTTGTTGGCGCCCGCCCGGTCCAGGGCGGCCCAGCGGTCGGAGCTGAAGACCTCCTCGTACGCCTGGTAGGCGAGCCGGGCGTTGGCGATGGCGGCCTTGCCGCGCAGCGCCTTGGCCTCGTCGGTGCCGATCTTGTCGATGCGCTTGTCGATCTCGGTGTCCACGCGGGAGACGAAGAAGGACGCCACCGAGTGGATCTTGGAGAGGTCCAGGCCCGCGGCCTTGGCCTTCTCCAGACCGGTCAGGAACGCGTCCATGACCGCGCGGTAGCGCTCCAGGGAGAAGATCAGCGTGACATTGACGCTGATCCCCAGGCCGATCACCTCGGTGATCGCGGGGAGCCCCGCCTGGGTCGCGGGGATCTTGATGAAGGTGTTGGGCCGGTCCACCAGCCAGGCCAGCTGCTTGGCCTCGGCGATGGTGGCGGCCGTGTTGTGGGCCAGCCGCGGGTCGACCTCGATGGAGACCCGGCCGTCCTGGCCGCCCGTCGCGTCGTGGACGGGCCGCAGGATGTCGGCGGCGTCGCGGACGTCCGCCGTGGTGATCATGCGGACGGCTTCCTCGACGGTGACCTTACGGACCGCGAGGTCGGCGAGCTGCTGCTCGTAGCCGTCGCCGCTGGAGATCGCCTTCTGGAAGATCGACGGGTTCGTGGTCACGCCGACCACGTGCTGCTGGTCGATCAGCTCGGCGAGATTGCCGGTGGTGATCCGCTTACGCGAAAGGTCGTCGAGCCAGATCGCGACGCCTTCGTCGGCCAGCCGCTTCAGTGCCTCAGTCATGGGGAGTATCTCCTACTCGTCGCTACTAGTCGTCTGCGGACGTCAGCGCCCGGCGGCGTCGAGGGACTCGCGGGCGGCGGTGACCACGGCCTCGGAGGTCAGACCGAACTCCCGGTAGAGCACCTTGTAGTCGGCGGAGGCGCCGAAGTGCTCCAGCGAGACGATGCGGCCGGCCTCACCGACGAAGCGGTACCAGGTCAGGCCGATGCCGGCCTCGACGGCCACTCGAGCCTTCACGGACGGCGGCAGCACGCTGTCGCGGTACCCCTTGTCCTGCTCTTCGAACCACTCGACCGAGGGCATCGACACGACCCGGGTCGGAACCCCGGCCGCCTGCAGCTGCTCCCGCGCCTCGACGGCGAGCTGGACCTCGGAGCCGGTGCCGATCAGGATCACCTGCGGTGCTGTGCTCCGCCCTTCGGGCCCTTCGGCCTCGAAGAGGACGTAACCACCCTTGGCGGCGTCCTCGTTGGGCTCGTACGTCGGCACGTTCTGCCGGGTGAGCGCGAGGCCGTGCGGGGCCGGCTTGTCGCCGTGGCGGCGGGTGATCTCGCGCCAGGCGATGGCCGTCTCGTTGGCGTCGGCCGGGCGGACGATGTTCAGGCCCGGGATGGCGCGCAGCGCGGACAGGTGCTCGACCGGCTGGTGGGTCGGGCCGTCCTCGCCGAGGCCGATGGAGTCGTGCGTCCACACGTAGGTGACCGGCAGCTTCATCAGCGCGGCGAGCCGGACGGCCGGGCGCATGTAGTCGGAGAAGACGAGGAAGGTGCCGCCGTAGACCCGGGTGTTGCCGTGCAGCGCGATGCCGTTCATGGTCGAACCCATGGCGTGCTCGCGGATGCCGAAGTGGATCGTGCGGCCGTACGGGTCGGCCTCCGGCAGCGGGTTGTCCTTCGGGAGGAAGGACGACGACGCGTCGATGGTGGTGTTGTTCGAGCCCGCGAGGTCGGCCGAGCCGCCCCACAGCTCGGGGATGACCCCGCCGAGCACCTTGAGCACCTGGCCGGACGCCTTACGGGTGGCGACATCCTTGCCCGCCTCGAAGACGGGCAGCACGCTCTCCCAGCCCTCGGGCAGCTCGCCCGCGGTGATCCGGTCGAACTCGGCGGCCCGCTCGGGGTTGTTGTTCCGCCACTCCTGGAGCTTCTTGTCCCAGGCGGCGTGCGCCAGACGGCCACGCTCGACGAGGCCGCGGGTGTGGTTGATGACGTCCGTGTCGACCTGGAAGTGCTGCTCGGGGTCGAAGCCGAGGACGCGCTTGGTGGCGGCCACCTCGTCGGCGCCGAGGGCCGAGCCGTGCGACGCCTCGGTGTTCTGCGCGTTCGGGGCGGGCCAGGCGATGATCGTGCGGGCCGCGATGATCGAGGGGCGCTCGGTCTCGGCCTGCGCCGCCGTGAGCGCCGCGTGCAGCTGCTGGATGTCGAAGTCGCCGTCAGAGCCCTGCTCGATGCGCTGGACGTGCCAGCCGTACGCCTCGTAGCGCTTCAGGACGTCCTCGGAGAGGGCGGTGGCGGTGTCGCCCTCGATCGAGATGTGGTTGTCGTCGTAGAGGGCGACGATGTTGCCGAGCTTCTGGTGGCCGGCCAGCGAGGAAGCCTCGGCGGAGATGCCCTCCTCCAGGTCGCCGTCCGAGACGATCGCCCAGATGGTGTGGTCGAACGGAGAGGCGCCCTCGGGCGCCTCCGGGTCGAACAGTCCACGCTCGTAGCGGGCGGCCATCGCCATGCCCACCGCGTTGGCGATGCCCTGGCCGAGCGGGCCGGTGGTGGTCTCCACACCGGTGGTGTGCCCGTGCTCCGGGTGGCCCGGGGTCAGGCTGCCCCAGGTGCGGAACGACTTCAGATCCTCGAGCTCCAGGCCGAAGCCGGCCAGGTAGAGCTGGATGTAGAGGGTCAGGCTGGTGTGCCCGGGGGACAGGACGAACCGGTCGCGGCCCGCCCAGCCTGCGTCGGAGGGGTCATGCCGCATCAGCTTCTGGAAGAGAAGGTATGCGGCGGGCGCCAGACTCATGGCCGTGCCAGGGTGGCCGTTACCGACCTTCTGTACGGAATCCATGGCCAGGACGCGGGCGGTGTCCACGGCCCGCTGGTCCAGATCGGTCCACTCGAGGTCTGTGGCAGTCGGCTTGGTGCTCACCCTGAGTCAGGGCTCCTCTCCACAATGTCGGAATCCGGTGACCGTATGCACACCGGCGGTGTCGAGCCTACCCCTGGAACAACGGTCATCTTTTCGAGTTCGTCCCGACGAGATAAGGAACGATTCCAGGGGGTTGCCGCATTCCCCTGGGCGCCGCCAACACGACCGGACCCCGGGGGCGGGCGGCGTATCCCGTACGTCTAGAGTGGCGTGGTACGCGCAAGTCTTTACCGGCTCTTCATGTCCGGTGCTTGCTGGTTCTTGCTTCCACCAGGGGTGTGCGTGACGGCCGTCGAATCCCGTCCTGCGGGGGTGCTCGAGACAAGCGATACGAGCTCCGGTCACCGGCCGTTCGGGGCCCGTGTCAAGGCGTTCGTGGCGCTGACGAAGCCGCGCGTCATCGAACTGCTGCTGATGACGACCGTGCCGGTGATGTTCCTGGCGGCCGAGGGCGTCCCGGATCTGTGGCTGGTCCTCGCGACCTGCGTCGGCGGCTATCTGTCGGCCGGCGGCGCGGCGGCGTTCAACATGTATTACGACCGCGACATCGACGCGCTCATGGACCGCACCGCGCAGCGCCCGCTCGTGACCGGCATGGTCTCCCCGCGCGAATGCCTCGTCTTCGCCTCCGCGCTCACCGTGGGGTCGACGGCCTGGTTCTGGGTGCTGGTCAACCCGCTGTCCGCGATGCTGTCGCTCGGTGCGCTGGTCTTCTACGTCGTCGTCTATACCATGTGGCTCAAGCGGCGTACCTCGCAGAACATCGTCTGGGGCGGGATCGCCGGATGCATGCCCGTCTTCATCGGCTGGTCGGCGGTCACCGACTCGGTCTCCTGGGCCTCGCTGATCCTCTTCCTGGTCATCTTCTTCTGGACGCCGCCGCACTACTGGCCGCTGTCGATGAAGGTCAAGGACGACTACGAGCGCGCGGGCGTGCCGATGCTGCCGGTCATCGCGGGCAACAAGGCGGTCGCCCGGCAGATCGTCCTCTACAGCTGGGCCATGGTCGGCGTCTCGCTGCTGCTGTGGCCGCTGGGCTACACCGGCTGGTTCTACCCGGTCGTGGCGGCCGTGCTGGGCGGGATGTGGCTGAAGGAGGCGCATGCGCTCCACGCGCGCGCCAAGGCCGAGGTCACGGGCGCGAAGCTCAGGGAGATGCGGCTGTTCCACTGGTCGATCACCTATGTGTCGCTGCTCTTCGTCGCCATCGCCGTGGACCCCTTCCTGCGGTGATTACCGGCGGGTAGCATCGGCTGTATGGCAGACACCACCCAGGCGGAGACGGCGGAGACGGTCGAGAGCGGCAAGCCCGCCAAGCCCTCCAAGGACGAGAAGCGGGCCAAGCGGCTCGCCCACCAGATCACGGCCTTCGCCACGAGCCACGGCGGCAGCGCCGAGGGCCAGCTCGCCCATATCGGCCGCGGCACCGTCCGGATCGCCCTGGTCGGTGCCAACGGCGAGTGGGGCACCCTCGTCGCCCCCACGCGGGAGAGCGCCCGCCGCGCCGCCGAGATCGCCGGGCTCACCCTCCAGAACGACTTCGACGGCGACCTGGCCGCGAAGGTCCGCACCGGTCGTTACGAGTGGACGCGCATGGCGGGCATCCAGCTCGGCGGCCCGAGCAACGACTGAGAACGGCTCGTGCGCGACGCCTGAGAGCGGGTCCGCGACACCTCGCGTGCCCTCCGTCCGTTAAGCCCTTCGATGCCGGAGGGCTAGGAGGCGGCGGGCGATGGACGAGGCGACGGACTCCGCGGACACCCTGGGCCCCGGGCCCGGCCCGGTCCCCCGGGACGGACCGGGCCCGGTGGCGGGCCTGGCCGCCCTGCCACCGCTGGTCGACCAGCACAGCCACGGGACGGTCCACGGAGAGCTCGGGATCGGCTCGTTCGAAACCCATCTGGCCGGCGCCGCCGGATCGGGCGCGGCCCCGGCCGGCACCACCTTCTTCGACAGCTGGACGGGGCTTGCCGTGCGCCGCTGGTGCCCCCCGCTGCTCGGCATGGAACCCCACTGCACGCCCGTCAGCTATCTCGCCCGCCGCCGTGAGCTGGGCGCCTACCGCGCCGCCCGGCTGCTGCTGCGCGGCGCGGGCATCGGCACCTTCCTGCTGGAGTCCGGCACGCCCAACGACCTCACCTCGCCCGCCGAGCTGGCCGCGGCGGCCGACGGCCGGGTCCATGAGGTCGTCCGGCTCGAACCGCTGGCCGAGCAGGTGGCGGACACCTCGGGCACCGTCGACTCGTTCATCGGCAACACCGCCGAGGCGCTGTACGCGGCCGCCCAGCACGCGACCGCCTTCGCCATGGGCATCACCTTCTGCGACGAGACCCCGCCGGACCCGCGCGAGGTGCGGCGCGCGACCGCCCGCTGGCTCACCGGCCGCCCGGCGGCCGGGCACCGCGCCACCGACCCCGCGCTCGCCCAGCATCTGCTGTGGAGCGCCGTCGCGACCGGTCTGCCGGTTCAGCTGCACTGCGGCGACCCGCAGCCGCTCCTCGGCTTCCTGCGCGCCACGGCCGGCTTCGGCACCGATCTGGTGCTGCTGCCCGAGCGGCCGCACCACCGGCGGGCCGCGCAGCTGGCCGCGGCCTTTCCGCATGTCTACGCGGACGCGGGACCGCGGCCCGGGGAGACGCTGGGCGAGGCGCCGTTCGGCAAGCTGCTCTTCTCGACGGGCGCGCGGGCGCTGCCCGAGCTGTATGTGACCGCGTCCCGGCTGTTCGTCCGGGCCATGTCGCGACTGGCGGCCGAGTGGGTCGCCGACGGCATCTGCACCCGGTCCGAGGCGCGGCGGATCGCCGGGCTGGTCGCGGCCGGCACCGCGCGCCGGATCTACCGGCTGGACGCGGCGGGCTCGGGCTGAACCGTCTCGTGGTCCCCCGCCGGGGAGGGCACGGAAGCCGGAAGCCCGGCGCGCTCGCGCAGCGAGAGCAGCATCCGCAGCGCCGCGATCCACACCAGGCAGGAGCCGAACATGTGGATGCCGACGACGACCTCGGGCAGATGGGTGAAGTACTGGACGTAGCCGATCACGCCCTGCAGCAGCAGGACGGCGAGCAGCTCCAGCACCGTACGGCGCGGGACGGCCGGGGCCTTCACGGCGCGCAGGGTGAACCACAGGGCGGCGGTCAGGCCCAGCACGATGTAGACGAAGTCCACGTGCAGCTGGGTGATCTCCTGCCAGTCCAGCGGGATCCGGTGCACCTTATGGGCATCACCGGCGTGCGGACCGGCTCCGGTCACCACCGTGCCGATGACGATGAGCACGCCGGTCGCGGCGACCAGCAGCCAGGCCAGCTGGCGTACCGGCCGGGCGACCAGCTCGCGCGGCTCGGCGTCACCCTCCCGCGCCCGCCACCAGGTCAGCACGGCGACCGTAAGGAGCGCGGTGGACAGCAGGAAGTGCGAGCTGACGATGTACGGGTTGAGTCCGGTGAGGACCGTGATGCCGCCGACAACGGCGTTGCCCATGACGATCCAGAACTGCGCCCAGCCGAGCCTGGTGAGCGAGGTGCGCACCGGCGTACGGGCGCGGGCGGCGATGATCAGCACACCCACGACCGCGCACAGGACGTACGTCAGCATGCGGTTGCTGAACTCGATGATGCCGTTGATGCCCATCTCGGCGGTCGGCGTCAGGCTCCCGGAGGTGCACTTCGGCCAGGTGTCACAGCCGAGGCCGGACTGGGTGAGCCGGACCGCGCCGCCGGTCACCACGATGACCACGGCCATCACCACGGTGGCCAGCGCGGCGCGCTCCACAAAGCGCGCGGAGGGCTGCCAGCGCCGGGCGATGAGCTCGAAGGGGTTCAGCGAAGTGGGCACGGGCCCATCGTAGGCGGCAGCTTGTGCAGCTTTTCACGAGGGGTGCGGGGCCAGGGGAGAACCACCTATTCCCAGCGGAAGAAACGCGCCGCCGCGCCCAGCCCCAGCACCGCCCACACCGCCAGGATCCCCACGTCGCGCCAGGGCACCGGGGCGCCGTCCCGGAGCACGTCCCGCAGCCCGCCCGAGAGGGCGGAGATCGGCAGCAGCTCCAGTACGCCCCGTACCGCGCCCGGGAACTTGTCCAGCGACACGATCACCCCGCCGGCCACGAGCAGCAGCAGGAAGACGAGATTGGCCGCGGCCAGGGTCGCCTCGGCCTTCAGGGTGCCCGCCATGAGCAGGCCGAGGCCGGAGAACGCCGCGGTGCCGAGGATCAGCAGCAGGACGACGGCCAGTGGGTTGCCGTGCGGCGACCAGCCGAGCGCCAGCGCGATCGCCGTCAGCAGGGCGATCTGCATCATCTCGGTGACCAGGACCGCGCAGGTCTTGGCGGCCATCAGCGCCCACCGCGGCAGCGGGGAGACGGCGAGCCGCTTGAGCACGCCGTAGCGCCGCTCGAAGCCGGTCGCGATGGCCTGTCCGGTGAACGCCGTGGAGAGCACGGCCAGCGCCAGGACGCCGGGCGCCAGGAAGTCCACCGCGCTGCCGTCCGCGCCTGTGTCGACGATGTCGACGCTGCTGAACAGCACCAGCACCAGGGACGGGATGACCACGGTCAGCAGCAGCTGCTCGCCGTTGCGCAGCAGCATCCGGGTCTCCAGCGCGGCCTGCGCCCGGATCATCCGGAGCAGCGGCGCCGCCCCCGGCTTCGGGAGGAAAGTGCCCGTGGCGGTCACGCTCGCAGCTCCTTACCGGTGAGCTCCAGGAAGACGTCCTCAAGGGTGTGCCGTTCGACCGAGATCCGGTCCGGCATCACCCCGTTCTGCGCGCACCAGGAGGTGACGGTCGCCAGCATCTGGGGGTTGACCTTGCCGGTGATCCGGTACGACCCGGAGGTCAGCTCGGCGGCCGTGCTGTCGGCGGGCAGCGCCTTGAGCAGCGAGGCCACATCGAGCGCGGGGCGGCCGGTGAAGCGCAGGGTGTTCTCGGCGCCGCCGCGGCACAGCTGCTCGGGGGTGCCCTGGGCGATGACCTTGCCGCCGTCGATGATCGCGACATCGTCGGCGAGCTGCTCGGCCTCGTCCATATAGTGCGTCGTCAGGACCACGGTGACCCCGTCGTCGCGCAGATCGCGGATGAGGTCCCAGGTGGCGCGGCGGGCCTGGGGGTCGAGTCCGGCGGTCGGCTCGTCGAGGAAGACCAGCTCGGGGCGGCCGACGACGGCCATGGCGAGGGCGAGCCGCTGCTGCTGGCCGCCGGAGAGCCGCCGGTAGGTCGTCCGGCCGCAGGAGCCGAGGCCGAGCCGCTCGATCAGCAGACCGACGTCCACGGGCTGGGCGTGCAGGGAGGCGGTGTGGCGCAGCATCTCTTCTGCGCGCGCACCGGAATAAACGCCTCCGGACTGGAGCATCACGCCGATGCGCGGGCGCAGCGTGGGCGCGTCCGCGACCGGGTCGAGCCCGAATATCCGGACCGTGCCGGCGTCGGGGCGGCGGTACCCCTCGCAGGTCTCGACGGTGGTGGTCTTGCCGGCTCCGTTGGGGCCGAGGACGGCGCTCACGGTGCCGCGCGCGACGGACAGGTCGAGCCCGTCGACCGCGGTCTTCGACCCGTACCGCTTGACCAGGCCGACGATGTCGACCGCGGGCTCATCTCGCATGTCCGGCAGTCTACGAATCGCCGGGGGCGCCGTGGGCGGCAGGGCCGGAAGCTCTCGTCCCACGGCCGCGTTACCGCAGGTGGACTTAGGAGTGCCTAAGTGACGCACCCCACCGGAACCCCTGATGTACTCGGTTGTCGTTTGCCGGGGAATTACGCAACAATGGCGTTGTGAAATATGCGAGCGAGGCTCCGAGGGGACGCGCGGCCGAGACGGCCGCGCGGTCTGCCACGCCCACGCCCGCGCCCGAGGAGCAGCACGGCACCCGTAACCGGGTGGCGCGTTCCATCCTCGACCATGGCCCGTCCACCGCCGCCGAGCTGGCGCAGCGGCTGGAGCTGACCCAGGCGGCCGTGCGCCGCCACCTCGACACCCTCGTCGCCGACGGCGTCGTCGAGCCCCGCGAGAAGAGGGTGTACGGGGCGCGGGGGCGCGGCCGCCCGGCCAAGGTCTTCGCGGTCACCGACTGCGGTCGTGACGCCTTCGACCAGGCCTACGACAAGCTGGCCGTCGACGCCCTGCGCTGGATCGAGCAGAGCGCCGGAGGCGGCGAAGCGGGCCGGGCCGCGGTCGCGGCGTTCGCGCGCGCCAGGCTCGCCGCCCAGGCGGAGGGGTACCGCGGCGCCGTGGAGGCCGCCGCCCCCGGTGGCCGTACGGCGGCCCTCGCCGGCGCACTCTCCGCGGACGGGTACGCTGCTACGGCGCGCAGCGCGCCGGTCGGCGAACAGCTCTGCCAGCACCACTGCCCGGTCGCCCACGCAGCCGAGCGATATCCGCAGCTGTGTGAGGCGGAGACCGAGGTCTTCTCCCAGCTGCTCGGGACTCATGTGCAGCGTCTGGCCACCATCGCCCATGGCGACGGAGTGTGCACGACGTTCATTCCGAAGACCGGCACCCCGGTTGAGAAGACCGACCCCAGCACCATCAAGCCCACCACAGCATCTGCCACCACGGCCGGGAGGAACCCCGAATGACTCTCCCCACGGAGACCGCTCACCCCGAGCTCGAGGGCCTGGGCACCTACGAGTACGGCTGGGCCGACTCCGACCTGGCCGGAGCCTCGGCCAAGCGCGGCCTCTCCGAGGACGTCGTCCGCGACATCTCGGCGAAGAAGTCCGAGCCGGAGTGGATGCTGAAGCTCCGGCTGAAGGGCCTGAAGCTCTTCGGCAAGAAGCCCATGCCCACCTGGGGCTCGGACCTGTCCGGCATCGACTTCGACAACATCAAGTACTTCGTCCGCTCCACGGAGCAGCAGGCCGCCTCCTGGGATGAGCTGCCCGAGGACATCAAGAACACGTACGACAAGCTGGGCATCCCCGAGGCCGAGAAGCAGCGCCTCGTCGCGGGTGTCGCGGCCCAGTACGAGTCCGAGGTCGTCTACCACCAGATCCGTGAGGACCTGGAGGAGCAGGGCGTCATCTTCCAGGACACCGACACCGCGCTCAAGGAGCACCCGGAGCTCTTCCAGGAGTACTTCGGCACCGTGATCCCGGCGGGCGACAACAAGTTCGCCTCGCTGAACACGGCGGTGTGGTCCGGCGGCTCGTTCATCTACGTGCCGAAGGGCGTGCACGTGGAGATCCCGCTGCAGGCCTACTTCCGGATCAACACCGAGAACATGGGCCAGTTCGAGCGGACGCTGATCATCGTCGACGAGGACGCGTACGTCCACTACGTCGAGGGCTGCACCGCGCCGATCTACAAGTCGGACTCGCTGCACTCCGCGGTCGTCGAGATCATCGTCAAGAAGGGCGCCCGCTGCCGCTACACGACCATTCAGAACTGGTCGAACAACGTCTACAACCTCGTCACCAAGCGCGCCGTGGCGTACGAGGGGGCGACCATGGAGTGGGTCGACGGCAACATCGGCTCCAAGGTGACCATGAAGTACCCCGCCGTCTACCTGATGGGCGAGCACGCCAAGGGCGAGACCCTGTCGATCGCCTTCGCGGGTGAGGGCCAGCACCAGGACGCCGGCGCCAAGATGGTGCACATGGCGCCCAACACCTCCTCGAACATCGTCTCCAAGTCGGTGGCGCGCGGCGGTGGCCGCACCTCCTACCGCGGTCTGATCGAGATCGGCGAGGGCGCCGAGGGCTCCAAGTCCAATGTGCTCTGTGACGCCCTGCTGGTCGACACCATCTCGCGCTCGGACACCTACCCGTATGTGGATGTCCGCGAGGACGATGTGTCCATGGGCCACGAGGCGACCGTCTCGAAGGTCAGCGACGACCAGCTCTTCTACCTCAGGAGCCGCGGTCTGTCCGAGGACGAGGCCATGGCGATGATCGTGCGCGGCTTCGTGGAGCCGATCGCGCGCGAGCTGCCCATGGAGTACGCGCTGGAGCTCAACCGGCTGATCGAGCTGCAGATGGAGGGCGCGGTCGGCTGACGCCACCGCCCTCCCCGCCGGGGGCACCGTCCCCGGCGGGACACCCGTTCAGGCCCCATCAGGCAGAGAAAGCGAGCAGTACGACAGCCATGGCTGAAACCATTCCGGCCGGATCCACCACGGACGGCGTCATCCAGGTGGGCCAGCCCACCGATGCGCGGGTGAGCGCCCCCGCGTCATACGACGTGGCCGACTTCCCGGTGCCCCATGGCCGCGAGGAGGACTGGCGGTTCACCCCACTGGAGCGGCTGCGCGGTCTCCACGACGGCACCGCGGAGGCCACCGGCGGGCTGCGGGTCGAGGTGACCGCCCCCGAGGGCGTCACCGTCGAGACCGTGGACCGCACCGACGCGCGTCTGGGCAAGGCCGGTAAGCCGGTGGACCGGGTCGCGGCCCAGGCATACAGCTCCTTCGAGAAGGCGTCGGTCGTCTCCGTGCCCAAGGAGATGGTGCTGACCGAGCCGGTGCGGATCTCCGTGCACGGCGAGGGCGGCACCGCCTACGGCCACCAGGTCGTGGAGGTCGGTGCCTTCGCCGAGGCGGTCGTGGTCATCGACCACACCGGTGACGCGACGCTCGCCGCCAACATCGAGTACCTGATCGGCGACGGCGCCAAGCTCACCGTGGTCTCCGTCCAGGACTGGGACGACACCGCCGTTCACGCCGGCCAGCACACCGCGCTGGTCGGCCGGGACGCCACCTTCAAGTCCGTGGTCGTCACCTTCGGCGGCGATCTGGTGCGGCTCAGCCCGCGCGTCGTCTACGGCGCCCCGGGCGGTGAGGCGGAGCTCTACGGCCTGTACTTCACCGACAACGGCCAGCACCAGGAGCACCGGCTCTTCATCGACCACGACACCCCGCACTGCCGCAGCAATGTGGCCTACAAGGGCGCGCTGCAGGGCAAGGACGCCCACGCGGTCTGGATCGGCGATGTGCTGATCCGCGCCGCCGCCGAGGGCACCGACACCTACGAGCTCAACCGCAACCTGGTCCTCACCGACGGCGCCCGCGTCGACTCGGTGCCGAACCTGGAGATCGAGACCGGCGAGATCGTCGGCGCCGGTCACGCGAGCGCGACCGGCCGCTTCGAGGACGAGCAGCTGTTCTATCTGATGGCCCGCGGCATCCCGGCCGACGAGGCCCGCCGTCTGGTCGTCCGCGGCTTCTTCGCCGAGCTCGTCCAGCAGATCGGGCTCCCCGAGCTGGAGGAGCGTCTGATCGCCAAGATCGAGGCGGAGCTGGAGGCATCCGTAGGATGACGACCTTCGTACGCGCCTGCTCGCTGGACGAGCTCGAGGACGGCACCCCCAAGCGGGTCGAGCTCGAGGGCGTGCCCATCGCGCTGGTGCGCACCGAGGGCGAGGTGTTCGCCGTCAACGACATCTGCTCGCATGCGAATGTCTCGCTGTCCGAGGGCGAGGTGGAGGACTGCCAGATCGAGTGCTGGCTGCACGGCTCCAGCTTCGACCTGCGCACCGGCAAGCCGTCCGGCCTTCCCGCGACGCGGCCGATCGCCGTATACCCCGTAAAGATCGAAGGGGACGACGTGCTCGTCTCCGTCACCCAGGAGTCCTGAGGCACCCATGGCAACGCTTGAGATTCACGACCTGCACGTCTCCGTCGAGGCCGAGGGCGGCCCCCGCGAGATTCTGCGCGGCGTCGACCTGACCGTTAAGCAGGGCGAGACGCACGCCATCATGGGCCCCAACGGCTCCGGCAAGTCCACCCTGGCCTACTCGCTCGCCGGCCACCCGAAGTACACGATCACCGGCGGCACCGTCACCCTCGACGGTGAGAACGTGCTGGAGATGTCCGTCGACGAGCGCGCCCGCGCCGGTGTCTTCCTCGCCATGCAGTACCCGGTCGAGGTCCCCGGCGTCTCCGTCTCCAACTTCCTGCGCACCTCCGCGACCGCCATCCGTGGCGAGGCCCCGAAGCTGCGCACCTGGGTGAAGGAGGTCAAGGAGGCCATGGAGCGCCTTCACATCGACCCGTCCTTCGCCGAGCGGAATGTCAACGAGGGCTTCTCCGGCGGTGAGAAGAAGCGCCACGAGATCCTTCAGCTGGAGCTGCTGAAGCCGGCCATCGCGATCCTCGACGAGACCGACTCCGGTCTGGACGTCGACGCGCTGCGCGTGGTCTCCGAGGGCGTCAACCGGGTCCGGGAGTCCGGCCAGGTCGGCACCCTGCTGATCACGCACTACACCCGCATCCTGCGCTACATCAAGCCCGATTACGTCCACGTCTTCGCGGCGGGCCGGATCGCCGAGTCCGGCGGTGCGGAGCTCGCCGACAAGCTGGAGGAAGAGGGCTACGAGCAGTATGTGAAGGGCGGCGCGACGAGTGAGTGATCACATCGGCCGCTCAGGCGGCGTAACGAACGGAGGCACAGGGACATGACACAGCTGCCGGGCCTCCTCGACACCGAGGCGATCCGTAAGGACTTCCCGATTCTGGACCGCGTCGTCCACGACGGGAAGAAGCTCGTCTACCTGGACAACGCGGCGACATCCCAGAAGCCGCGCCAGGTGCTGGACGCGCTGAACACGTACTACGAGCGCTACAACGCCAATGTGCACCGTGGCGTCCATGTGCTCGCCGAGGAGGCCACGGCGCTGTACGAGGGCGCCCGCGACAAGGTCGCCGCCTTCATCAACGCTCCCAGCCGCGACGAGGTGATCTTCACCAAGAACGCGTCGGAGTCGCTGAACCTCGTCGCCAACATGCTCGGCTGGGCCGATGAGCCCTACCGGGTGGACCGCGACACCGAGATCGTCATCACCGAGATGGAGCACCACTCCAACATCGTTCCGTGGCAGCTGCTCGCGCAGCGCACCGGCGCGAAGCTGAAGTGGTTCGGCCTCACCGAGGACGGCCGTCTCGACCTGTCCGAGATAGAGCAGGTCATCACCGAGAAGACCAAGGTCGTCTCGTTCGTCCTGGTCTCCAACATCCTGGGCACGGTCAACCCGGTCGAGGCGATCGTCCGCCGTGCGCAGGACGTCGGCGCCCTCGTCGTCATCGACGCCTCCCAGGCCGCCCCGCATATGGAGCTGGACGTCCAGGCGCTCCAGGCCGACTTCGTGGCCTTCACCGGCCACAAGATGTGCGGCCCGACCGGCATCGGTGTGCTGTGGGGCCGCCAGGAGCTGCTGGAGGACCTGCCTCCGTTCCTCGGCGGCGGCGAGATGATCGAGACCGTCTCGATGCACTCCTCGACGTACGCCCCGGCGCCGCACAAGTTCGAGGCGGGTACGCCCCCGATCGCCCAGGCCGTCGGCCTCGGCGCGGCCGTGGACTACCTCACCTCGATCGGCATGGACAACATCAGCCGCCATGAGCACGCCCTGACCCACTACGCGGTCGGCAGGCTTCTGGAGGTCCCCGGTCTGCGCATCATCGGCCCCACCACGGCCGAGGAGCGCGGCGCCACGATCTCCTTCACGCTCGGCGACATCCACCCCCACGATGTGGGCCAGGTCCTCGACGAGCAGGCCATCGCGGTCCGGGTCGGCCACCACTGCGCCCGCCCCGTCTGCCTGCGCTATGGAATTCCTGCGACCACGCGAGCGTCGTTCTATCTGTACTCCACTCCGGCCGAGGTCGACGCCTTGGTGGAGGGCCTGGAGCACGTACGGAACTTCTTCGGGTAGGGGCTGCGCGTGAAGCTGGATTCGATGTACCAGGACGTCATCCTGGACCACTACAAACACCCCCATGGCCGGGGACTGCGGGACGGCGACGCCGAGGTACACCATGTCAATCCGACATGCGGTGACGAGATCACGCTCCGTGTGCGGCTTGACGGCGAGACGATCGAGGACGTGAGCTACGAGGGCCAGGGCTGTTCGATCAGCCAGGCCAGCGCGTCCGTGCTCAACGAATTGCTGGTGGGCAAGGAGCTGAGCGACGCTCGCAGGATCCAGGCGGCGTTTCTGGAACTGATGCAGTCCAAGGGCCAGGCCGAGCCGGACGACGCGATGGAGGAGGTGCTGGAGGACGCGATCGCGTTCGCCGGCGTCTCCAAGTACCCGGCCCGGGTGAAATGTGCCCTGCTGAGCTGGATGGCGTGGAAGGACGCGACGGCTCAGGCACTGGGCGAGACCGCCGGAGGGAAGACCGCATGACCGACAACGTCGAAACGACCACCAAGCCTGCCAGCGAGGAAGAGGTCCGCGAGGCCCTGTACGACGTCGTCGACCCCGAGCTGGGCATCGACGTCGTCAACCTCGGTCTGATCTACGGCATCCACATCGACGACGCCAACATCGCCACCATCGACATGACGCTCACCTCGGCGGCCTGTCCGCTGACCGACGTCATCGAGGACCAGGCGAAGTCCGCGACCGACGGCATCGTCAACGAGCTCCGGATCAACTGGGTCTGGATGCCGCCGTGGGGCCCGGACAAGATCACCGACGAGGGCCGCGAGCAGCTCCGCGCGCTCGGCTTCAACGTCTGAGACGTCCGCCTTCTCCAGGCCAAGAGCGGCCCCCGCGCACCCGCGGGGGCCGCTTCGCGTATCCGGCCGGGATATTGATGTGTACAGCCGTACGCATCGTTGCGTACGATCGTACGCATGGGATATGTGATGCTCTCCGGGGCGATCCTGGCCGAGATCCTCGCGACCACCTCGATGAAGTACAGCGACGGCTTCAGCAAGCCCTGGCCCTCGGTCGGGACGACGGTGGGGTATGTCATTGCCTTCGCGCTGCTCGCGCAGACGCTCAAGACGGTGTCGGTGGGCACCGCGTACGCCATATGGGCCGGGGCCGGGACCGCTGTCATCGCCGCGATCGGCATGGTCTTTCTCGGGGAGGCGGTGACCGCCGCGAAGGTGATCGGGGTGCTGCTGGTGATCGCCGGTGTGATCGTGCTGAATCTCGGCGGGGCGCACTGATGGGGCGGCGCTACGATCCCGGGCGGCGGCAGCGGATCATCGACGCGGCGATCGCGGTGGTGGGGGAGCGGGGGATCGGGGGGTTGAGCCATCGGGCCGTGGCGGCCGAGGCGGATGTGCCGCTGGGGTCGACGACGTATCACTTCGCGACGTTGGACGATCTGCTGGTCGCCGCGCTCCGGCAGGTCAGCGCCGAGTGGCTGGCCGATATGGAGCGCTGGGAGCGCGACGCCGACCCCGGGGTGCCGCTCGCGGATGAGCTGGCGCGGCTGATGGAAGAGTTGCTGGCCGGGGACCGGACCCGGCTGGAGCTGGAGTCCGAGCTGTATCTCGCGGCACTGCGCCGGGAGGCGGCGCGGCCCATCGCCGCCGCGTATCTCGACGAGATGGCCGCGCTGTTGGCCCGGCGCACCGGGGATCTCGGCGTCGCGCGGGCGTTGGGGGCGTTGTTCGACGGGCTGCTGCTGCAGATCCTGCTGACCGGGCGGCCGTTCGAACGGGAGGAGGCGCGGGCCGCGTTCGCGAGGGTGACGGGCTGAGGGGCTGACGGGCTGACGGGCTGACGGGGCTGACAGGGCTGACGGGGCATCGTGAACCCGTTCGCCGCGTCCGGGGAACAGGGGATGACACACCGATCCCGTCCTGGGTCGAGCGGGCCGACAGACGGGTCGCGGCCGAGGCCACCCGTCGGCCGCTGGCCGAGACGCTGCGGCAGGTGGCCGACACGGTGGAGAAGATGCCGGACCCGCGGCCCCACGACGGGCAGTGGACATACGCGGTTTTCGGAGCCAGATGCCTACGACCCGCAGAGCTTCGCGTACGTCGGGAACCGGCAAATCGCGGTCCGCGACCGGGACGGCGGCAACGGCGGCCCCGAGGACAAGTGGACGGCCGGTGACGTGGTCATCTCCAGCACCATCAGGCAACAGGCCCTGGTCGACGGCGACGGCCGGCGCCCCTGAGCCCCCGGGCCGCACGGGAACCGGGGGCGGGCCGTGTCTGTTCGATGAGACCGGTTCGCCTCCCGGGCCCGCCTCCGGTTAGCGTTCTGACCATGACCGATGCAGCAGCCACCACTCGCACCACCGCCACCGGCGCCGTCGCCGCCGGTCTCGCCACGCTCACCGAGGACGGCACCGTTCTCGACACCTGGTTCCCGGCCCCCGAGCTGACCGATGAGCCCGGTCCGGCCGGGACCGAGCGGCTCGACGCCGAGCGCACCGCGCGACTGCTGGGCGACGCCGCCCCCAAGGCTCTCGGCCCGGACCCGCGCCGTGGGGTCGAGGTCGTGGCCGTCCGCACGGTCATCGGCTCGCTCGACGACAAGCCCCTGGACGCGCATGACGTGTACCTCCGGCTGCACCTGCTCAGCCACCGGCTGGTCAAGCCGCACGGCCTGAGCCTGGACGGCCAGTTCGGCCTGCTCGCCAACGTCGCCTGGACCTCGCTCGGCCCCGTCGCCGCCGACCAGGTGGAGCGGGCCCGGCTGGCCGCCCGCGCCGAGGGGCTCCAGCTGTCGGTGACCAGTGTCGACAAGTTCCCGCGGATGACCGACTACGTGGTCCCGGCCGGGGTCCGCATCGGTGACGCCGACCGCGTACGGCTCGGCGCGCATCTCGCCGCCGGCACCACCGTGATGCACGAGGGCTTCGTCAACTTCAACTCCGGAACGCTCGGCACCTCCATGGTCGAGGGCCGGATCAGCGCCGGCGTCGTGGTCGGTGACGGCTCCGACATCGGCGGCGGCGCGTCGATCATGGGCACCCTGTCCGGCGGGGGCAAGCAGACCGTCACGATCGGCGAGCGCTGCCTGCTGGGCGCCGAGGCGGGCATCGGCATCTCGCTCGGCGACGACTGCATCGTGGAGGCGGGCCTGTACGTGACCGCGGGCACCCGGGTCACGCTGCCCGACGGCAAGATCATCAAGGCGCTGGACGTGTCCGGCGCCAACAACCTCCTCTTCCGCCGCAACTCCATCACCGGCACGGTCGAGGCCCTGCCGCGCACCGGCTCGTGGGGCGGGCTCAACGCGGCGCTGCACAGCAACGACTGATCGCTTCAGATCACCGGCGGCCGGCCGGCCGGCCGCCGCCCGCTTCCAGGCGTCGACCAGGCCGGCCGCCACGCCCGCGTCCGCCGCGAGCAGCGGCGGACGGACCGGCCCCGCGGGCAGCCCGAGCGCGTCCAGCAGCGCCTTGGCGGTGACCGTGCCGGGCAGGTCCGACATCATCGCGTCGGTCAGCGGGGTCCGGCGGGAGGTGTACGTGATCGACGAGGTGGGTGGCGAGCAGCTGGGCGCCGTCGCTACGGGGTTTGGGCGCGGACGAAGACACGGGCTCCCGCTTCCCCGAACCGCTCGGCATCGCTGCTGCCGCCGTCCGGGCCGGCGTAGACGGTGTACACCTGCCGGCGTACACCTGCTGGCGTACGCCGCCGTCGCGATCGGTGAAGGCGATGTCCGCGCGGGCCGGGACCGTGGCCCCCAGCCCGTCGGCGACGTCCCGGCGAATGGGGGCGTCGGTCCGTCCCGGGCCGGTGATCCGGTAGGTGCGGCAGAAGTCCTTGGGGTTGCTGTCCTGTCCGCCGAGGAGCCGGTAGCGCAGATACGCGGTGTGCTCGGTGGAGCGGCCCGCGTCCGGGATGTAGTAGCGGCCGGCCTGGGGGTTCTGGCCGGGGGAGAGGTGGGCGCGCTGTTCGGCGCGGTCGAGTGCCTAGGGTCGGGCGTCGCTGTCCTGCGAGCCGAGGATCAGGGCCAGAAAGCCCATGACCAGGGCGAGCGCCCCGCCGAGGGTCGCCAACGTGATCATCCACCGTCGTCCGCTCGCAGACATGTGTTCCCCGCTGGTGTTCGCGCTCCGGAGCCCGGACGGGTGCCGGCCGGGCTCCGGGCCACCTTAATCAGGGGCGCACCCGCACCACCTGCGGGTCGTGGTCGCTGGACTGGTCGGAGAACTCGGCGTTGATGTGGACGATGTCGTAGTCGGGGCGGCGCAGGGCGCGGCTGGTGAGGATGTGGTCCAGCACCTGCGAGTTGCCGCTGTAGACATAGCCGTAGCGCTCAGCGCGCGGCACCCCGGTGACCAGGTCGGTCAGCACCCCGCCCTGGGTGAGGTCGGCCAGCGCGGGCGAGAACTGGTAGTCGTTGAGGTCGCCCGCGACGACGACCGCGGCCTTCGGGTCGGTGGCCAGCAGCTGCTTGACGAAGGTGTTGACCGCCGTGGCCTGGCCGGTGCGCTGGGTCTCCGAGGAGCGGGCGGGGGGCTGGAAGCGGCTGTCCAGGCCCTGGTCGCCGCCCTTGGAGTTGAAGTGGTTGGCGACCAGGAAGACCGGGCGGCCGCGGAAGGAGAACTGCCCGACGAGCGGCTTGCGGCTGTCCTTCCAGACGCCGTTCGCCGGGTCGATACGGCCCGGGGAGGCCGACAGGGTGGCCGTCCCGCCCTTCGCCACGACCTTCACCGGCGTGGTGGAGTCGCCGCCCGGGATGTCGGTGAAGGAGACCCGCTCGGGGTTGTAGAGGAAGGCGACCCGGATGTTGCCGCCCGGCTGTCCGCCGTCCTGGTCGTCCACCGGGTCGATCTGGCGCCACTCGTACGAGGGACCTCCGGCCGCCGCGATGGCGTCGGTGAGCTTCCTGAGCGTGGCGCCGGCGCTCACGACCGCGTCATTGGTCGCGCCGTTGTCGTCCTGGACCTCCTCCACCGCGACGATGTCGGGCGAGGCGAGGTTGTCGACCAGAGCCGAGGCGAGCCGGTCGAACTTCGACTGCGCGGTCTTGGGGGAGAGGTTCTCCACGTTGTAGGTGGCGAGGGAGAGTTCGTCGGACTTCTGCGCGCGCGTCCGCTCCCGCTCCAGGCCGTGGTCGGCGAGGTCGCCGAGCGCGGTGGCCGCGATCGTGTAGCCGCCGAAGTTGTCGTAGTCCAGCGGGCCCGCGGTGGTGCCGGTCAGCTCGTCGCCCACGTCCGCGACGGGGAACGGGTGCTGGGCGTACGGGAGGAGGGAGACGACCTTCACCCGGCCGGCGTTCGGATCGCGGTACGCGTCGTAGAGGGCACCGCCGCGCGCGGTGCGCTTGTGGTGGGGCTCGGCGGTGACCCACAGCTCCTTGTAGGTGTTGGTCGCGCCGACCACGGGCGCGTCCGCGACCGAGACCCGCATGCCCTCCAGGGACTCGTAGCGGTCCAGCGCGTACGAGCGGAGCCGCAGCGTCAGCCCCTCGATGGAGCCGCCCTCGGCGTCCGGCGCGTACCGGTTGGGGACGGCCTGGGGGTTCAGCTTGAAGGCGGCGGGCAGCGCGTCGCCGGAGGACTGGACCGTCCAGGTCGCCTTGGAGATCTCGGTCAGCGACTGCAGACCGGCGTCGGCGCCGCCCGGGTAGTACTCGGACACCGTCCCGGAGACCAGCACCGTGTCTCCCACGGTGAGGGAGGGCGTGGTGGAACCGGTGAAGACGAAGACCGCCTCGCTGGTGGCCGGGTCACGGTCGGGCTTGGCGTCCTGGATCCAGAAGCCGCGCGACGAGCCGAAGGCGCGTATCGCCGTGACCGTGCCGGGGACGTCGGTCACCTGCTTTCCGGCCAGCGGGGATATTCGGGTGCTGCCCTGGATGTCGTGGATACGGGTCTCGGCGGCGGCAGCCGAGGACGACGGCGCGACGAGCAGCCCGGCCGCGAGGGCGGAGGCGGCGACGGCGGTGACGGCGACGGGTCCGCGCAGGGCGCGAGGGGACATGGTGGTGGCCTCCGGAAAGGAGTGAACAGAGGGAAAGTGGGCCTCTACGCGCGTCAATGTCTTGCCTTGCCACGGCAGTTGTCAAGGGCGGAACGATGTACGGCACCGGTCGGACGCATGAACCGGGAACTTCTGAACGACCCGGCGCCCCGGGCCGACCTGGCGGTCCATGGCAGAATTCACCAGTTGGCGTCCCGCGGGGCCACATCGGGACGAAAGTGCCGCTGTCTTCCGTCTACGCTGGGGGGCGTCTTACGGAGCAGACCCCGCGAGCCCGGCATGGTCCGCGAGACGCGCCCCAGGGCCGGGCCCTGCGTACCCACCCGTGCCCGTGATAACCGCACCCTCGAGGAGATGACTCCGCCCATGCCCGAAGACCGCCCCACCATGCCGCCCGTGCGGCTGCGCACCGACGCGGAACTCGCGCGGGACGCGCTCGCCGCGCCGCTCCTCGCCCGTGCGGTGCGGCTCGCCCGCTGGGTCGAGCCGGGGAAGCCGGTGGGGTCGGGCGGGGTGCTGCCGGCGGATGAGCTGCGGGCGGCGGTCGAGCTGCTGGGGCTCACGGCGGACGAGGACGGGCCCGAGTACACGGCACAGGCGTGGCAGCTGGCCGTCGATACCGGGCTGGTCGAGATCCAGGAGTTCGACGCGCCCGGGGCGTCCACCGAGGGCGAGGGCGAGGACGAGGGCGAGGACGAGAACGAGAACGAGCCGTCCGCCGTCGCGGTCAGCGGAGAGGAGCTCGCTCTGATCACCCGGGGCAGCCCCCAGGACGTCCTGGACATCTGGCTCGACGGATTCGAGACGGTGCTGGCCGACGCCGCCGCCCCCGACCTCGGCGACATCGTGGACCAGATCAGCGAGGGCGGTGAGCTCGACCTCGACGCGATCGACTGGAACCCGGAGGAGGAGGCCGAGTTCCTCGATGGGGTGCTCGGCAATCTGTATCTGCTGACCGCCCTGGACGAGGAGGCGGCCGTCGGCTCCGTGCCGCTGCCCGCGCTCGTCGCCTCCATGATCGTCCCGGATGACATGGAGGAGCCCACCGACGACATCCTCGAAGAGGTCTCCGAGGCGATGGTGCGGCTGGACGACCAGTTCCGGCTGCTCGCGCCGACCGGTCTCATCGACTACCAGCCGGTGGACGAGGCGCTCATCGAGGAGGTCGACGGCGAGGGCCGGATCCACGACCCCGACGCCGCGCAGACCGCCGACGACGAGGAGGACGTCTCCCGCTACGGCATGGTCCGGCTCACCCCGCTCGGCGTCTACGCCGTACGGTCCCGAATGGTCGAGGCGGGCATCGCCGCCCCGGTCGTCGGCGATCTGGCCGACCAGGGCGCCGACGTCCTGCTCGGCGCCCTGCCCGGCCACCCCGAGCCCGCCGCGCACGCCGAGGCCGAACAGTGGCTCGCGCGCCGTACGTCCGAGGACGCCGCCCGCGAGCTGCTGGCCGCCGCGCGCGGCGACGACGAGGACGCGCCGCTGCGCCGCCTCACCTGTCAGCAGACGCTCTCGCTGGTCGGCGGGGCGGCCGAGCCCGCGCTGCGCGAGGTGCTGGACGACCGGCACCTGGGCGGGCTCGCCCGGGTCTGGCTGGCAGAGCACGGCGCGGCGGGCGTTCCGGAGCCGTCGGAGGAGATGGTCTTCTGGCTGACCGTGGACACCCTCGCGGCGCAGCTCGCCACCGAGGGCGACTCCGAGGAGCTGCGGGATCTGGTGCGGGGCCTGGTCGACCAGACCGGGAGCTTCTTCGACTCGGCCTGGCGGGTGGACCACCCGGCGACCGCGGAGGTCCTGGAGGCGATGGGCCGGCTGCACCCGGACAAGAAGGCGGCCAAGGAGGCCCGCAAGGCGGCCTTCAAGGCACGCTCACGGGCCTGACGCCGTAGCCGCTTGACGCCGTGAGCCCGGAACCCCGCCGGGGTTCCGCCCCTGCCCCGCTCCTGGGGCGCCAGGAGACCGATCGAGCCCGGCCGGGCAGGATCCAGCCCGTCCGGCGTTCGAGAACACGGCCGAAGGGCGTCCGGGGCCCGGGGCGGAGCCCCGACTGAGGAGCGGGGGCAGGGGGCGGAGCCCCGGCAGGGCAAGTCCGATGACGTCAGGCGCGCCCGACGTCGTGGGCCGACGGCCCATTGGCCCATCGATGTCGCGTCTCGTTCAACTGCTGTTCGGTCGGGGACGCGAATCTGTGCCCGCAGTCCGGAGGACCGTCCCCGCCGCTCAGGAGATGACATGCCGCTCACTCGAAGAGACTTCGCCAAGCGTTCCGCGTACACCGGGGCCGGGGTCGCCCTCGTCGGCAGCGCCGGTGTGCTCGCCACCGCGCCCGGCGCGCTCGCCGCCGACGAGAGCGACCAGAGCGACCACCACGGCCCTGGCGGTGCGCTCGGCTACGGCCCGCTCGTCGCCGACCCGAAGGGCATCCTGGCCCTGCCCGAGGGGTTCAGCTACCGGATCATCACCCGCACCGGTGAGACGACGCTGGAGTCGGGCGAGTCCACCCCGTCCAACCACGACGGCACCGCCACCTTCGAGGGCACGCGCGGCGCGACGCTGCTCGTCAACAACCACGAGCTGAAGGGCCCCCGCTCGGACTGGCCGCATCCGGTGCCGCTGGCCGAGGGCCTGGTCTACGACCCGGCGGCCTCCGGCGGCTGCACCGTGGTCGAGGTCTCCAAGCACGGCGACCATGTCACCGAGTGGGTCGGCATCGCGGGCACCTCCACCAACTGCGCGGGCGGGCGCACTCCCTGGGGCACCTGGCTGACCTGCGAGGAGACCGAGGACAAGGCCGGCCAGCACGGTATGACCAAGGACCACGGCTACGTCTTCGAGGTGGACCCGCACGACCGCGGGGCCAACCGGAACCCGAAGCCCATCAAGGCCCTCGGCCGGTACGCCCATGAGGCCGTCGTGGTCGACCCCAAGCGCGGCCATCTCTACCTCACCGAAGACGCCTCCGGCCCGAACGGCCTCTTCTACCGGTGGGTGCCGCCGCACGGCTTCCGGCACGGGCGCGGACAGCTGCGCACGCTGGCCGACGACGCGGGCGTGCTCCAGGCGCCCAAGTGCTACGACTCCGGCGGCAAGTTCGTGGACGACCTCTCGCGCGCCACCAAGACCGGCACGGTCTACGGCGTCGACTGGGAGGCGGTGCTGGACCGCGACGCGAAGTCGGTGCCGGTGCGCAAGCAGTTCGCCGACGGCGAGATCACCCGCGCGCGCAAGCTGGAGGGCATGTGGTGGGCGGACGGCGGCGCGTACATCGTCTCCTCGTTCGCCCGTGACGAGAGCCCGGTCCAGCACGACGGACAGGTCTGGTTCTACGACCCCAAGCGGCGCACCCTGACCCTCAAGGTGCTGCTCGCCGTCAACCCCGACCCCGCCAAGGACGGCGCCTTCGACGGCCCGGACAACATCACCGTCTCGCCCTACGGCGGTCTGGTCATCGCCGAGGACGGCGAGGGCGTCCAGCACCTCTTCGGGGCCACCGAGAACGGGCGGACGTACCCGATCGCGCGCAACGAGCTCAACATCGGCGCGGCGGACAAGCCGGAGTTCAGCGAGTTCACCGGGGTCTGCTTCTCGCCCGACGGCCGCACCCTCTACGCCAACATCCAGACGCCGGGCATCATGCTCGCGATCACCGGCCCCTGGCGCCGCCAGCGCGGCTGATGCGTACCGGGCTCGGGAATCCTCCCGACCCGCCATCGTTCTGGACCGCTCCCGCACCCGGCAGGGGCGGGAGCGGTCCGAGCAGGAGTTGCGTCTGATGTCTGATCGACGCGGCGCGTCTGCGGCTCGTCGAGAGCGCTGAGAGTGAGCGCGGTCCGGTCGAGGAACGGCTGCGCAGTGAGCTGATGATCCAGCCGGCGGCGTTCCTGCAGAAGCATCCGGATGCGGCTGGAGAGCTTCAGGAGGGCATCGTCTCGCGCGCGTTTTCGGCCTGGCCCTGCCCCCGGGGGGCAGGGCCATCCGCTGCGGGCTCAGAGGGCCTTTCCGGCAGGCTTGACCATGCCGCGCACGGTGCGTGAGTCCACGTACTCGCCCATCGCCGTCATTTCCCACTCGCCCGAGAACTGCTTGATCAACTTCGCCATCATCAGGCCCGTGCGCGGCTCGGCGTGGGTGATGTCGAAGCGGACCAGTTCCTCGCCCGTCCCGGCGTCGATCAGGCGGCAGTACGCCTTGGCCACGTCGGTGAACTTTTGGCCGGAGAAGGAGTTGACCGTGAAGACCAGGCCGGTGACCTCGGGCGGGAGGCCGCCGAGGTGGACGGTGATGGTCTCGTCGTCGCCGCCGCCCTCGCCGGTGAGGTTGTCGCCCGAGTGCTGGATGGCGCCGTTGAGGATGGCGAGCTTGCCGAAGAAGCAGGCGTCGATCTTCTTGCGGTCGGCACCGAAGGCGATCACGGACGCGTCGAGGTCGATGTCCGCGCCGCGGAAGGCGGGCTCCCAGCCGAGGCCCATCTTCACGGAGCTGAGCAGCGGGCGGCCGCCCTTGACCAGGGAGACCGTCTGGTTCTTCTGGAGGTTGACGCGGCCCTTGTCCAGGTTGATCTTCCCGGTGGCCGGCGCCGGGGCGGCGGGCGCGGCGGGCGGGGGCGCGGTCGGCATGGGCGGCGGGGGCTGGAAACCGGCGGGCGGGCCGCTCGGCGGGGGCGGCGTCTGGGTGGCGTGCGCGGCCGGCGCGGCGGGCTCCTCGACCGAGACGCCGAAGTCGGTGGCGATGCCCGCCAGCCCGTTCGCATACCCCTGCCCGACCGCGCGGACCTTCCATGCGCCATTGCGCCGGTAGACCTCCACGACCACGAGCGCGGTCTCGGAGCCGAGCCGCGGCGGGGTGAAGGTCGCGATCACGGCACCGTCGTCCGCGCCGCGCACGGTGGCGGTCGGCTCGGTGCCCGCGAAGGTCGCACCGGGCGTGTCCAGGCTCGCCGTCACCACGATCTTGTCGATGTCGGCGGGGACGGCGGCGGTGTCGACGCTGATCGTGTCACCCACGCCCTCGGCCCCGGCGCGGTGGGCCACCCCGGACCCGGTGGGCTGGTTGTAGAAGACGAAGTCGTCGTCCGAGCGGACCTTGCCGTCGGCGGTGAGCAGCAGGCCCGATACGTCGAGCCGCACGGGCGCGGTGACGTCAACCGCCACGCGCGTGACGGAGAGGGGGATGTTCGAGCCGGGAGTCATAGCGGTCATGTCCGGGGTAACGAACAGCCCCGCTTTACGGTTCCTTGACCCACTCCTTGCCTGCCGCGGTCGTCACCACCACGGTGGTCCCTGCCGCCGTTGTCAGTGGCGCCCGCCATCATGGCGCGCATGACGATCGCCACGCCCGCCCCTGACGCGCTGCGCACCCTGGCCCACGCCCATCTGCCCGCCGACCTCGCCGACCGCTGGGCCGGTCTGCTGCGCCCGGCGGCCCACCTGCGGAGGGCCCACGCCGGCGATCCGGTCGTCGGCCGGCTCGGCGGGCTGCCCCGGCTGCCCGAGGGCACGGAGTGGCCGGTATGGGAGGGGCACGGACCGCTGGGCTTCGTGGCGGCGGTCGACTGCGCCGCGCTGCCCACCGGCGAACTGGACATACCGCTCCCCACGGACGGCTGGCTGGCCTTCTTCTACTACGGCGACGAGGACGACGACGCCCTGGTGGACACCGCCGACCCGGACACCTGGGCGGGTGCCCGCGTCATCCACCTGCCGCCCGAGTCCGCCGAGGCGCCCGAGCGGCCCGCGCCGGCCGGTCTCACCCCGTACCCGGCGGTGCCGCTGACCGTCCGGATGGAGCCGAGCGCCCCCGACTTCGCGTCACTCGCGCTGAAGCAGGCCGCGTTCGGTCCGTCCGACCTCCCGGACGCGTTCGAGAGGGCACTCCGGGACCACCAGAGCGGCACCGCGCATCAGATCGGCGGCCATGCGCAGTGCGTTCAGGACGCCGTGGAGATCGAGGTGGCCCACGGCGCGCTGGGCGGTGATGTGCCGTGGCGGGATCCGCGTATCGAGGAGGAGGCGCAGCGCTGGGTGCTGCTCGCGCAGTTCGACTCGGACGAGGACGCGGACATGATGTGGGGCGACGCGGGAGCCTTGTACTGGCTGATCCGCCCGGACGACCTTGCCGCGGGCCGCTTCGAGGCGGCCATGTTCACCTGGCAGTGCGGCTGACGTCCCTCACGCAGGTCAGAAACCCAGTTGCCCTGTCCGCACGCCGCTGACAGGGTTTTGGCCATGCCTACCTTCTCCGCGCACGACGGAACCAAGCTTGCCTACCACGTGTTCGGAGACGGCCCGCCGGTGGTCTGCCTGCCCGGTGGGCCGATGCAGGACTCGGCATACCTCGGGGATCTCGGCGGGCTGTCCGCGCACCGGCAGTTGATCATGCTGGATCTTCGGGGCACCGGTCAGTCAGCGATACCGGAGGAGGTCGGCTCCTACCGCTGCGACCGGCTCGTCGATGACGTGGACGCCCTGCGCGAGCATCTGGGCCTCGATCGCATGGACCTGCTCGCGCATTCCGCTGGCGCGAATCCGGCGGTGCTGTACGCGGGCCGCCATCCGGAGCGCGTCGGCAAGCTCGCGCTGATCACGCCGAGCGTCAGGGCCGTCGGTATCACGGTCACCGCAGACGTCCGGCTCGAGACGGCCCGGCTCCGCCGGGACGAGCCGTGGTTCCCGGCGGCGTTCGCGGCCCTGGAAGCGATTGTGCAGGGCAAGGCGACCGACGACAGCTGCCAGGCCATCGCCCCGTTCTCCTACGGTCGCTGGGACGAGGCGGCTCAGGCCCATCAGGCTGCCGGCGATGAGCAGAGGAACGACGAGGCCGCTGCTGTCTTCGGCGCCGACGGCGCCTTCGACCCGGACGCCACCCGCGCGGCACTCGCGCGGTTCGCCTCGCCGGTGCTCCTGCTCGCCGGGGAGGCCGATCTGAATTCTCCTCCTCCCGCGATGGCCGAGTTCTCCGGGCTGTTTCCCCACGCCGAGCTGGTCATTCAGCCCGGGGCCGGGCACGTCCCGTGGCTTGACGATGCCGACCGGTTCGTGGCGACGACCGCGGCGTTCCTGGGATAGGCCAGTCGATCTGCCCGTCCGGGGGCAGCTCCTTCGCGGAGCCATCGGCCGGCTGAACAGGCCGGTCGGATCGGTGGGCGGCGGCCGTCACCCCGAGCACACAGACCGCCATGCCGACCAGGGCCACCGCCCCCGGCGCGTCGCCGAACATCGCGTACGCCCACACCACGGTGGTCGGCGGGGTCAGATAGATCAGCGCGCTGGTGCGGGTGACGCCGCTGCGCCGCAGGCTGAGCCAGTAGAAGCCGTAGCCCCCCACCGTGGACAACAGAACGGTCCAGGCCACCGCCGCCCAGAAGGCACCGCCCGTCGGAGGCGCGGCATGGCCGCCCACCACGGCGATCGCGGTGAACAGCAGGGCGCTGGTGACGCAGTGGAGGGGGACGGCGTCCACGGGCGCGAGCGGCGCCCGCGCCCGCCGTTCGAGGAAGCTCGCGCCCAGCAGCGCCGCCATGGCCGCGAACGGCAGCCCGTATGCCCACCCCGGTGCCGCGTCCGGCCCTGCCGACAGATCGTCCCGTACGACGAGCGCGACCCCGCCCAGCCCGATCGCGAGCCCGGCCCACTGGCGCGGGCTGACCGTCTCCCCGAGCAGCCGCCCGGCCAGCGCGCCCGCCGCGAGCGGCTGCAACGCGGCGATCAGCGCGGCGGTGCCGGACGGTACGCCGAGCCCGACGGCCCACACGATCCCGCCCAGGTAGCCGCCCTGCGAGAGCGCGCCGATCGCCGCCTGCTCGGCCATGGCGCGCGGGGACAGCCTGCGCCGTCGCAGCAGCAGCCAGGCGCCGTACAGGAGGACGGCGGCCACGAGGAAGCGCCACATCAGCAGGGTGTCCGCGGGGGCCTGCCGGGTGCCGAGCTCGGCCCCGATGAAGCCGGAGCTCCACATCACGACGAGCCCGATGGAGGTGACCGCACTGACAGGCATGGGATGTCCTCGTTCCGGTGGGCGATGGGTATACCGGTCTGTTTACTCTCCTGGGTACTAGACTAAACAGATCGGTTTACCCGTCAAGCCCGGGAGGCGATCGGGCCATGGAAACCCTCACGCCCGCGGCACGCCGCGTCCTCGACGCCGCCGCCGAGCTGTTCTACGGGCAGGGGATCAACGCGGTCGGCGTGGACCTGATCGCCAAGCGCGCCGGGGTCACCAAGAAGACGCTCTACGAGCGCTTCGGCTCGAAGGAAGCCCTGATCGCCGCGTATCTGCGCGAGCGCGACCAGCGGTGGCGGGCGTGGCTGACCGCCGAAGTCGACAAGTCGCCCCCGGCGGACCGCGTCCTGGCCACCTTCGACGCGCTCGCCGGGTGGATGCGCCGCGAGAACCCGCGCGGCTGCGGCTTCGTCAACGCCGCCGCCGAGCTGCCGGATGCCGGGCATCCGGCCCGGCAGGTGATCGCCGACCAGAAGCGCTGGCTGCGCGGCTACCTGCGGAAACTGTGCGAGGAGGCGGGCGTCGCGGAGCCGGATGAGCTGGCCGACGAGCTGCTCCTGCTGCACGAGGGCGCCACCGTGCTCTACGGCCTGTCGGCCGCCCCCGACCCGATCGCCGTCTCCCGCAGGCTGGCTCACAGTGCTCTGGAGCGGGCCGCCGAGGTCAGGGGTGGAAATCCGGGCCCATGAAGTCGAAGTCGGGTTTCCGGTCCAACCCCGGGTCGTCCCACTCCAGAGTGAAGGACGGACAGGAGCCGGTGCCCCCGTCCCACCACGCCCTGACCGTGATCGTGTCCGGGAAGCCGTTGAGCGGCATTCGGGTGGGGACCTCGTACTTCCGCAGCCACCTCAGACGGCCCTGCCCGATCCGCTGGCCGTCGGCGGCGATCTCGGCGCCGCGCGCCACGCGGAGTCGACGGTCCGTTCAGCCTCATGGCCCCGAAGGGAGGAGAGCAGGTCGCATACGTGGAAGGTCCGGGGCGCAGCACTCTGCTCACTGACCGGGATGAGGTCCACGCCGTCGCCGCGCGGTATGGCATCATCCGGGCCCAGGCTCTCACTCCACGGAAGTCGTCCATCTTCATTGAGAAGTTGCTGGGGGAGCTATGAGCAAGGGCATAGGCCAGTTGGTGTGGTTCACGAGCAGCTACAGCGGCGGCGAGGGCGGCGATTGCGTCGAGGTCGCCTTGGACTGGCGTAAGAGCAGCTACAGCGGCGCCCAGGGCGGCGATTGCGTCGAAATCGCCGCCTGCCCCGACACCGTCCACGTACGGGACAGCAAGGACACCACCGGCCCGATCCTCACCTTCACGTCGGACGAGTGGGCCGCGTTCGTAGGGTTCGCCACGAACGACTGAGCGCACGCCTCACCCAACAGTCCAGCCTGACCCGCCCAACCCCGCCAGGCTGGACTGCGACGCGAAAGGCTCGGCACGTGAACAACACCGCCCTGCTCGTGATGGACGTGCAGCGGTTCACCGTGGGCCACGTTCAGGACGCCGGCTGCCATCCCGGAAGCCGGTGCTGTCCCGTCGGTGCCTGACTCGACGATTCCGCGTGGTTCACGCGGACACGGGCGGCCTTTCCTGGCTGACTGCGTCGAGTAGCAGTTTCGCGGCCACGCTCGCCCCGTCGGTGCGGATTGTGCCGGCCACGGCCCTCGCTCGTGCGCGGGTCTCGGGCGTCAGGGCCGTTGTCAGCGCGGCGGACAGGGAGTCGAAGGTCGGCGTCCGGCCGTCGTGAGCCGAGCCGATGCCCAGCTCGGCCACTCGGGCGGCCCAGTACGGCTGGTCCGCGATCTGGGGGACCACCACCTGAGGCGCGCCTGCCCGGGCCGCTGTCGTCGTGGTGCCCGCGCCGCCGTGGTGCACGACGGCGGCGACGCGGCGGAACAGTGCCTGCTGGTTGACCTCGCCGACGACGAAGCAGTCATCGACGTCGTCGATCGGGGCCAGGTCGGCCCAGCCGCGGGCAAGGAGTACACGGCGGCCATGCGCGCGGCTCGCTTCAATGGCCACCCGGGCGATGTCCTTCGGGGCGTGCGCGGCCATGCTTCCGAAGCCCACGTACACCGGTGGTGCGCTCGCGTCCAGGAACGCCTCCAGCCCTTCCGGGAGCGGACGGTCGTCGGGCAGGACCCACGCCCCGGTCTGCACGATGTCGAGGTCCGTCATGCCCTGCGACGGACACAGCGTCGCGTCTGCCGCCAGCCACGGCTGGTCGGTGAAGACGTAGTCGCGGACGTTGTCCACCGGTGGCAGGCCGATCGGCGCCCGATGGCTGTTGAGCGCCTCGCCGTACAGCGCGTTCACCCTCTGGGCGTCCTGCTCCCACAGCACCCGGTTGTCGGTCTCGTCCTGCGGGGATTGCTTGCCCGGCCGCACCCCAGGAGAGAAGTGCCGCGACGGCAGTCCGAAGATTTGGAAGCACGCGAACACGTAGCGGATGCCCAGTTTCTCGGCCACGTCCCGTGCGCCGGCCGGCATCAGGCCGGTTGCCAGCAGCGCGTCACATCCCTCGGCCGCCGCGGTGAGCGTGTCGAACCGCGCGGCGACCAGCTCGGGAGCGAGCCGGAACGCGTCTTCCGCCGTCGGCGGCTTCGTTCCGGCGACCACCGAGCGCACCGTCGGGCCGAGCGGCACCAGCGGCACGCCGACACGCGCCAGCAGCGCCGCGAACTCCTCGTCCGGCGGCGCGCACACCCGCACCTGCGCGCCGAGTTCCCGCAACCCCACCGCCAGTCCCGCCAGCGGTTCGACATCTCCGCGCGATCCCCACGTCGTCAACAACACTCGCACTTCGGGCTCCCAGTTCCGCAGGTTCTGGCTTTCGGCCGCCGATTCTGCGGTACAACCCGGGCCTTGCCGCAAGCCCCCCGGTGCGCTATAAGTTAAGAGTGGCAAGGAGTGGGATCTCCTTGCCTTTGCCTTTTGGTCGTCCGCTGTGGACGGACAGCCTTCTCGCGAAGCGGCGCCCGCCGCGTACGGCGGTACGTCGGGCAGGAGGATCTCCCCTGGCCGCGCGCCGTCCTGGAACTCCTGACGCAGTGACGCGAGCAGTGACGCGAGCCGCCTCCAGCAGGTGACCTTCCTCGGGAGCGGCGGGTTTGGTCGCCCTAACGCCCACGCCATGGCGATCAGTGGCCCAAACCCACCGCAAAATCAACCTCCGCCGACCCGGCCGCTGGTGGCGGCGCCGCGCCCCCCACCCCCCGGCCCAATGCTCAAAGCCACCTCGCCCCCGTCAACGGTGCCCATACGGTCATCAGCCGGCCCCTGAGGCGTCAGCGCCGCCACATCGGCGGATCGGTACAGAAACCGCCACCCAGGTACTCGTAGTCGGCGCTCCCCGGCTCCAACTCGCCCTCTTCGGAGATCAGCTTCGCCGCGTACGGCTCGGAGTCATCCTGCGGCTCGTACCCCAGCGCGCGAGCGGATGAAAGGTCCCACCACAGGCGGGTGTTGGCCGAGCTGCCGTACACGACGCGGTACCCCACACCCGCTGCCGTAAGGGCGGCGTGCAGCAGCCGGGCGCCATCGGCAGGGCTCAACCAGATGGACAGCATCCGCACCGACCTCGGCTCGGGGAAGCAGGAGCCGATACGGATGGCCACCGTCTCGATGCCGTGCTTGTCCCAGTAGTACGAGCCCAGGTCCTCGCCGAACGACTTCGACAACCCATAGAACGTATCGGGGCAACGCGGAACGTCAATCGGGATCAGCGGATCGTCGCCGACGGGGCGCGGCGTGAAGCCCACGGCGTGGTTGCTGGAGGCGAAGACGATACGCCCGACCCCCGCCTCGCGCGCCGCCTCGTACAGGTTGTACGTGCCCTCGACATTGGCCCGCAGGATCTTCTCGAACGGGGCCTCCAGTGAGATGCCCGCGAGATGGATGATCGCGTCGACGCCCCTTACGGCCTCGCGCAGCGCGTCCTTGTCGGCCAGGTCCGCCGTGATCGCGTCCGGCTCGCCCTCGATGGGATCCATGTCGAGCAGACGCAACGCGTAGCCGTACCCGGGAAGAAGCTCACGCATCATCGTGCCCATGCCGCCGGCGGCGCCGGTGAGGAGGACGGTGCGGGGAGCGGGCATGGGCGGATCTCCTCCATACGGGTTTTATTCATGTATGCGAATCACATTCCTGATCACGGTAAAGGACTGACGAGACGGAGCGTCAAGGGTGCCTCTTCGTCGAGGGATCCGCCGCTCAGCTTCTGCGAGAGCCGCAGCGTCGGCTATGCGGGACTCGGTGCAGACCCCACCGAGTTGCCGCCCCGGACTCCGTCCCACCGGCCCCGCCCCCGGCACCCGCACCCAGGCACCCAGCTCACGGCTCCATGGCCCCCGGGTCGCGTCCGTTCGCCGTCACCTGACTATGCATCGGATGTATACGTGCCATGTATAGTGCTCGCGATGCCGTCAACTTTACGGATTTGTACCTCTGTTGACAGTACAGAGACCAGTACAGTGTGCATGTGCTGCTATTTGCACGCTGTTTTACTTGTTCATGGCACCGGGGTGGACATGGGGGACAAAGTGTCAACGGGGGTTTTCATGGGGCGAATAGGACGAATATCCGGGCTGCTGGCGGCCATATCTCTGACGCTCGGCCTCAGCGGCTGCGGCGCCCAGTACGACACCACCTCGCCCCGCAGCGCCAGAGAGCACGCGACGGCGGACGCGAAGCACGTGTCGCTGGACACATCGGAGGGCGGGGCGGGCGCCGGGGCGGTTGACTGTGCCAAGGCCAAGTGCGTCGCCCTCACCTTCGACGCGGGCCCCAGCGAGAACACGCCCCGGCTGCTGGACATCCTGAAACGCGAGCACGTCCACGCGAGCTTCTTCATGCTCGGCAAGAACCACATCGAGAAACATCCGGATCTGGTGCGCCGCATCGCGGACGAGGGCCATGAGCTCGCCAATCACACCTGGTCGCACAAGATCCTCACCAAGACCGACTCCGACGAGGTCCGCTCCCAGCTCTCCCGCGTCCAGGACGCCGTCGAGAAGCTCACCGGCCGCAAACCGCTGCTGATGCGACCGCCGCAGGGGCGTACGGATGAGCGGGTCTCGAAGATCAGCAAAGAGCTGGGGCTCGCCCAGGTGCTGTGGAGTGTGACGGCGAAGGACTACCGGACGACGGACTCGGCGCTGATCAAGAAGCGAGTGCTGGAGCAGACGGACCGTGACGGGATCATCCTGCTGCACGACATCTATCGCGGGACGGTGCCGGCGGTGCCGGGGATTCTGGCCGAGCTGAAGAAGCGGGGCTACACGGTGGTGACGGTGTCGCGGCTGCTGGCCCCGGCCACGGCGGAGCCGGGCAAGGTCTACCGGCCCTGAGAGGGCTGGGTCGGGGGCCGTGCGCGCCCCCGGCCGGGCCCCGTTCAGTCGTCGGGAAGCGCTCGGGCCACCAACGCCTCGATCAACCCGTCCGCCGTGAACGGCGCCAACGCCTCCGGCAGCGTGAGCTGTTCGATGACCAGCCCGGTCATCGCGAGATAGAGCAGTACGACCGTCGTCTCGTCGCCCGGAAGCCCCGCGTCCAGATGGAAACGGATGTTGTCCGCCAGCGTCGCGCTCATGGTCTTGGTGAGCTCTGTCCGTACGCCCGGCCGCCGTGTCGCCTCCAAGCGCAGCTCCAGCAGGGCCAGATAGCCGCTGCGGTCCTGTGAGATGCGGTCCATCGTGCCCCGGAGCAGCTCGGCCTCCAGCGCCCGCGTCCGGGGCGCCTTCATGGTTCCGGCGAGTGCGTCGGGGTCGGGAGTCAGCCGCTCCGTGACTCGAGGGGCGACCTGGGTGAGCAGGTCGTCCCGGTTGGCGAAGTAGTTCGATGTCGTGCCAGCGGGCACCCCTGCCTCGGTGTCCACCGCGCGGTAGGTCAGCCCTCGTGCGCCCTCCCGGGCCAGTACCTCGATGGCGGCGTCGATCAGGGTCGCGCGCCGGTCCGGATTGCGGGTCATCCGTCCTCCAGAAGAAAAGCCGCTTGCAACCACTACGGTCAGAGTACTACGTTCCAAGTACTCCAATCGGAGTGATTACTCGAGAACACACGAGAACGAAGGAGCATCGCTTGCGCAAGCTCGTGTACTTCGTGGCGGTCACCCTGGACGGCTTCATCGCCGGACCCGACGGCTCGTTCGACTTCTTCCAGCTGGGCGACGACTACCGGGACCTCATCGTCAAGCACTTCCCGGAAACCCTTCCGGCGCCCGGCCTCCAGGCGTTCGGCGTCGGCCCCGAGGTGGCGAACGCACGGTTCGACACCGTGATGTCGGGCCGGTCCACCTATGAGATCGGCGCCCGGGTCGGGCTGACCGACCAGTACCCCCGGCTGCGGCAGTACGTGGTCTCGCGCACCATGAGCGGCAGCCCCGATCCGGCGGTCACGCTCATCAGCGAGGATCCGGTCGGCCGGGTCCGCGAGCTCAAGCGGGAGGAGGGGAAGGACATCTACCTCTGCGGCGGGGCGCGGCTCGCGCGGACCCTCGAAGCGGAGATCGACGAACTGGTGCTGAAGGTCAACCCGGTGGCTATCGGCTCCGGAATACCGTTGTTCGGCGGCGAGTTCGGGGCCCGTCGCTTCAGGCTCACCGACACCCTCATCGGTGAGAGCGTCTCGATCATGACCTATGCGCGGGCCTCGTAGCGAGGTGCCCGTACCGGCCGCACCCAAACCTCAACGGCCACAAAATGATCAAGAGTTGGCAGAAGCTATCGCAAGGCGATCCCAATTTCGTAATCTAAGAATCCTCGGGAGCGCGGCACCCTACTCTGGACTGGCGGCAACTACGGCAAGGAGCGGGCCGGTCCTGGATCCCCCGGCCCGTTCTCCCGACGCAGAACAGGAGTTGCCATGAGGGTGAGGCGTAAGCGGGGCCGCCACCGCCGGCGCAAGGACCGCACGCTGCCGCTCGGCAGTGCGGTCATTGTGGCGTCGGCCGTGGCCGGGGTGTATCTGACGGCGTCCCCACAGGGGGCGAGCGCCGTGCCCACCACCGTCTATGTGGCCGCCCATGGCGATGACAGCCATATGGGCACCCTGAGGTCTCCGTACCGCACCGTCGAGAAGGCCTTCTCGGTCGCCAAGGCGGGCACCACCATCGAGGTGCGCGGCGGTACGTACTACCCGTCCAGAACGCTGCGCAGCTCCGTCAGCGGCACCCCGCGCGAGCGCGTCGAACTGCGGCCGTACGAGGCGGAGAAGGTCAGAATCGACGGCTCCCGGCTCCGCACCGGCTCCTCCCTGGTCTCGCTCAGCGCCAACTACTGGACGGTCTCCGGCATCGAGCTGCGCAACGCCCCCGGCGGCGGGCTGGTCTGCACCTCGTGTGCGAGAGGCGTCTTCCAGAACCTCACCACCCACGGCAACGGGGACACCGGCTTCACCCTGCGCGGTGACAACACCCACGACAACGTCATCCGGAATCTCGACTCCTACGGCAATCACGACGACGCCACCGGCGGCCAGAGAGCCGACGGCATAGCCGTCACCCATGGCTCCGGCACCGGCAATGTGATCACCGGCTCCAGACTCTTCGACAACAGCGACGACGGCCTCGATCTGTGGATGTGGGCGAGCCCCGTCACCATCGAGCACTCCTGGGCCTACGGAAACGGCGCCAACCGCTGGCGCATCCGCGACTTCAAGGGCGACGGCAGCGGCTTCCAGCTCGGCTCCGACCGGCCCGCCGCCCCCTCGCCCGCCCATCTCGTACGGTCCTCCGCCGCCTGGAACAACAGCAAGAGCGGCTTCGACTCCGGCGGCAACACCGGAACCATCCGGCTCCAGCGCACCACCGCCTTCGCCAACCGCCACGAGGGCTACTCCTTCTCCGGCTCCCACGCCCTGCTCCAGGACAACCTCGCCGTCTCCAACGGCCGTCGCGGCGCCGATCAGGGGCGCTTCGCCGTCTCCCGGGGAGACAACTGGACCCCCGGCGGCCCGGCCACCCCACCCCTGGTCACCACCGACCCCACGACCGCCCTCGGCTCCCGGCGGCAGGACGGCTCGCTGCCGGTCACCAGCTTCCTCGTGGTCATGGACGGCACCGCCCTCGGCTCGACCATGGACTGACCCGGCGGAACATCCGGAGGCGAACGGCCGTTAACCCCTTGGGAAGTGGCCGACCTCGAAGGAGAACCATGCCGACGGAGAACTCCCAGCCGGAAGCGGATGCCCCTCCGACGGCGGACACGAGCGGCACGGCTACCGGCACGGCTACCGGCACGGCCACCGGCACCGTCGCCGCCGGCTTCGAGCCTATCCGCGAGGCGTTCGAGACGGCGCTCGCCGCCGAACCCGGCCATGCCGCACAGCTCGCCGTGTATGCGGACGGGCAGCCGGTGGCGGATCTGTGGGGCGGCCCCCGACCGGGAGCGGCGCACTGCGCGGTCGAGGTCGAGGGTGCGCATGTGATCTCGTAACACGGCGAAAACCTGAACCGCGCTCCCGGTGGGCACAATCCCCTCACCCCGCACGCCGCCGACCGAGGAGCGCGACCATGGCACGACAGATCACGGACAAGGCCCCCGCCCCACCGGCGCCCGGACTCCCTCCGGTCGACCGGTTCTTCCGGATATCCGAGCGCGGCTCCACCCTCGGCCGGGAGATCCGGGGCGGGTTCGCCACCTTCTTCACGATGGCGTACATCCTGGTCCTGAACCCGATCATCCTGGGTGGGGCCAAGGACAAGTTCGGCGAGCAGCTCTCCGGCACCCAACTGGCCACCGTCACCGCGCTGGTGGCCGCCGTGATGACGGTCCTCATGGGCGTCGGCGGCAATCTTCCGCTCGCGCTCGCCGCGGGACTCGGGCTGAACGCCGTCGTCGCCTTCCAGATCGCCCCGCGGATGAGCTGGCCCGACGCCATGGGCCTGGTGGTCCTGGAGGGCCTGATCATCTGTGCGCTGGTGGCGACCGGACTGCGCGAGGCGGTGATGCATGCCATTCCGCAGCCGCTGAAGCAGGCGATCAGTGTGGGCATCGGCCTGTTCATCGCGTTCATCGGCTTTGTCGACGCGGGCTTCGTCTCCCGCATTCCGGGGCTCACCGGCTCCACGCCCGTCCAGCTCGGTACGGACGGCCGGCTCACCGGCTGGCCGGTGCTCGTCTTCTGCGTGGGGGTGCTGCTGACCGTCGCGCTGATGGCGCGCAAGGTCAAGGGCGCCATTCTGATCAGCATCGTCGTCTCGACCGTCTTCGCGATCGTCATCAACGAGATCGCGGACATCAAGCCGCAGGCGTGGGGGCTGACCGTCCCGACCCTCCCGGACAGCCTCGTGGACACCCCGGACTTCGGACTGGTCGGCTCCTTCAGCCTCTTCGGGGCGTTCCAGCAGGTCGGCGTCGTCACCATCGTTCTGCTGATCTTCACCCTCATCCTGTCCGACTTCTTCGACACCATGGGCACGGTCGTCGGGGTGAGCAATGAGGCCGGGCTGCTCGATGCGGAGGGCAGGGTTCCGAATCTGGGGCGGGTGCTGCTCATCGACGGGGCCGCGGCGGCCCTGGGCGGCGCCGCGTCCGCCTCGTCCAACACCAGCTATATCGAGTCCGCGGCGGGCGTCGGCGAGGGCGCGCGCACCGGATTCGCCAGCGTGGTCACCGGAGCGCTCTTCGGGTTCGCGCTCTTTCTGACCCCGCTGGCGACCGTGGTGCCCGCCCAGGCCGCCGCCCCGGCGCTGATCGCCGTCGGCTTTCTGCTGATGAGCCAGGTGCGGCATATCGACTGGGAACGCTTTGAGGTCGCCATCCCCGCGTTTCTCACCATCGCCGTGATGCCGTTCAGCTACTCCATCACCAATGGGATCGGCGCCGGGTTCCTCTCGTACGTGGTCATCAAGACCGTCCTGGGCAAGGCGCGCGAGGTGCACTGGCTGCTGTGGGGGACGGCGGCGCTGTTCGCCGTGTACTTCGCGATCGACCCGGTCGAGCAGCTGCTGACCTGAGCCGCTCGCTGTGCCGCCCCCGTCCTGTCCGGACGCCCTTCGGGCGTGTCCTCAATCCGCCGGACGGGCTGGACTTTGTCAGCCGTGACCCATGATGGGGCGCGGGCGGTACGGGGCCTCCAGCCGGGCCACCTCCTCGTGGTCGAGGGTCACCCCCACCGCGGCGACCGCGTCGTCCAGATGGCCGATCCTCGTCGCCCCCACGATCGGCGCGGTCACCGCGGGCCTGCTGAGCAGCCACGCGAGCGCGATCCGCGCCGGGGACACCCCGCGCCGCTCGGCGACCGCCCGGGTTTCGTCCACGATCCCGAACTCGGCGTCGGCGTACCACTTCTCGACCAGCGGGTCGTTGCTCGCGCGGGTCGTCGGCCCGGTGCGGTCCCGGTCGCGGGTGCCCGCGAGCAGCCCGCGCGCCAGCGGGCTCCAGGGGATGACCCCGACGCCCTGGTCGAGGCAGAGCGGGTTCATCTCCCGCTCCTCCTCCCGGTACAGCAGGTTGTAGTGGTTCTGCATCGATACGAACCGGGTCCAGCCCCGCGCCTCGGCCGTGTGCTGGGCCTTGGCGAACTGCCAGGCGAACATGGAGGACGCGCCGATGTACCGCGCCTTCCCCGCCCGCACCACATCGTGCAGCGCCTCCATGGTCTCCTCGACCGGCGTCTCGGGGTCGAAGCGATGGATCTGGTACAGATCCACATGGTCGGTGCCCAGCCGCCGCAGCGAGGCGTCGATGCCCGCCATGATGTGCTTACGGGACAGCCCCCGGTCATTGGGGCCCGCCCCCATGGGGTGGTAGACCTTCGTGGCGAGGACATAGTCGTCGCGGCTCGGGAAGAGCTCCCGCAGCAGCTCTCCCGTGATCTCCTCGCTCCGCCCCACCGAGTACATGTCGGCCGTGTCGAAGAACGTCACCCCGCTCTCGACCGCCCGCCGCACGATCGGCCGTGCCGCGTCGATGTCCAACTGCCACTTGCGGTGCTCGGGGCTGCCGTAGCTCATCATCCCCAGACAGATCCGCGACACCTTGATGCCCGATCCGCCCAACCGCGCGTACTCCATGTGCCTGCCCCTTTCGCTCGATCCGTCACAGTGGATACCCCGGTGGCGGGATGTCAGCCCGGGGTGATGAAACCGCATTCGTACGCCGCGATCACCGCCTGGGTGCGGTCCCGGACGCCGAGCTTGGCGAGCACCGCAGCCACATGCGTCTTGACCGTGGCCGGGCCCACCACCAGCCGGTGCGCGATCTCGGCGTTGGACAGCCCGGCGGTCATCAGCCGCAGCACCTCCGCCTCCCGTTCGGAGAGCCGGTCGCGCAGCGCACGCGCCGCCCCGCCGCGGTGCGCCGCGCGGGCGGCAGCGTTTTCGGAGTGCGTGGCGGCCATCGCCCGGACCGCGGCCGGGAACAGCAGCGAATCGCCGCACGCGACCAGCCGCACCGCGCCCGGCCCGACGATCCGCCTCCGCCGCGCGGCGGAGGCGGCCCTCCTCCCGCGGGTCACAGACGTCGCGTCGCGAGGGCGAGCCGGTCGCGGGCGTCGTACAGGGCGTCCTTGATCATCTGCTCATGGGCGGGCGTGAGCCGGGCCACCGGCACCGAGCAGCTGATGGCGTCCCGCGCCGGGGTGCGGTAGGGGATCGCGATGCCGAAGCAGCGCAGCCCCAGCGTGTTCTCCTCGCGGTCCACCGCGTACCCCTGCTCGCGGATGAGGTGCAGCTCCTCGATCAGCTTCTCGCGGTCGGTGATCGTGTGCTCGGTCAGCGGGCTGAGCGTCTCCGGCAGCAGCTTGCGCACCTGCTCGTCGGAGTACGTGGCCAGCAGCGCCTTGCCCAGGGAGGTGGAGTGGGCGGGCAGCCGGCGGCCGACGCGGGTGAAGGGGCGCAGATAGTGCTGCGACTGGCGGGTGGCGAGGTAGACCACGTTCGTACCGTCGAGGCGGGCGAGGTGGATGGTCTCGGTGGTGTCGTCCGAGAGCCGGTCCAGGGTGGGCCGGGCGGCCGCCACGACCTCGTCGCCGTCGATGTACGAGGTGCCGACGAGCAGCGCCCGTACGCCGATGCCGTAGCGGGTGCCGGTCGCGTCCGTCTCCACCCAGCCGAGCTCCACCAGCGTGCGCAGCAGCATGTAAAGGCTCGACTTGGGGTAGCCCACGGCCTCCTGCACGCCGGCGAGGCTGTGCATCCCGGGCCGTCCGGCGAAGAACTCCAGCAACTCGACTGTGCGGACCGCCGACTTGACCTGGGCCCCGCCTGTCACGGCAACTGACATCGCCTTGACCCCTCTGTTCGACCAGCCATAGAGTCCCGAAAGTATTCACCACCCGGGACAGCGTTCAGTATATCGAACACCCGTCGATGTGCGAGACGCAAGCAGCGGTAACACCACAGCAGGAGGAATCCGCGGTGTCAGCACCAGTGTGGAGCGTCGATCCCCGAACCGGAAAGCAGCGTGAACAGGTAGCGGTCGAAGCCACGGCGGAGGAGGTCGACGGCGTGGTGCGGGCGGCCCACGCCGCGCGCGGCTCCCTGGCCGACCGTACGGTGCGCGCCGCCCTGCTGCGCACCGCCGCCGATCTGCTCGACGAGTCCCGTGACCAGCTGATCGAGGCCGCCGACGCCGAGACCGCGCTCGGCCCCGCCCGCCTCACCGGCGAACTGGCCCGCACCAGCTACCAACTGCGGTCCTTCGCGACCATCGTGGACGAGGGCGCCTTCCTCGACGTACGGATCGACCACGCCGACTCCACGCAGACCCCGCCCTGGCCCGATCTGCGCCGCTACAAGGTGCCCCTCGGCGTCGTCGCCGTCTACGCCGCCAGCAACTTCCCCCTCGCCTTCTCCGTGCCCGGCGGCGACACCGCGAGCGCGCTCGCCGCGGGCTGCCCCGTCGTCGTCAAGACCCACCCCGACCACCCCGCCACCTCCGAGGTGGCCGCCGCCGCGCTCCGCCGCGCCGCCGAGCGGGTCGGGCTGCCCGCCGAGGTGATCTCGGTGGTGCACGGCTTCGATGCGGGCATCGAGCTCGTCAGGCACCCGCTGATCGCCGCCGCCGGCTTCACCGGCTCAATCCGCGGCGGGCGCGCCCTGTTCGACGCCGCGGCCGCCCGGCCCGTGCCGATCCCCTTCCACGGCGAGCTCGGCAGCCTCAACCCGGTCGTGGTCACCGAGGCCGCCGCCGCCGAGCGCGCCGAGCAGATCGGCGCGGGGCTCGCGGGCTCCATGACGCTGGGCGTCGGCCAGTTCTGCACCAAGCCCGGCTTCGTCCTGGCACCCGCCGGAGCGGCCGGCGACGCGCTGGTGAAGTCCCTCACCGACGCGGTCAGCAACACCGACCCCGGCGTCCTGCTCGACCACCGGATGCGCGACACCTTCGTCGCCGGGGTCAAGGAGCGTGCCGAACTGCCCGACGTGGACGCCCCGGTCACCCCCGGCGCCGGCGGTGAGCACACGGTCAGCGCGGGCTTCCTGACCGTACCGGCCCGCCGGCTCGCCGAGGAGGGCCCGCACGATGTGCTGCTGGAGGAGTGCTTCGGCCCGGTGACCGTCGTCGCGCGCTACGAGAGCGACGCCGACATCACCGCCGTCCTCGCCCGGCTCCAGGGCAACCTCACCGCCACTGTCCAGATCTCCGCCGCCGAGGGCGAGGGCACCGAGGGCCGGGCCGCCGACCTCGTCGCCGAGCTCACCCCGCTCGCGGGCCGGGTCCTGGTCAACGGCTGGCCGACCGGCGTCGCGGTCGCCCCGGCCCAGCACCACGGCGGCCCGTACCCGGCCACCACCTCCACCTCCACCTCGGTCGGCGGCACCGCCATCGAGCGCTGGCTGCGGCCCGTCAGCTACCAGGACACCCCGGCCGCCCTCCTCCCGCCGGAGCTGCGCGAGGAGAACTCCCTCGGCCTGCCCCGCCGGGTCAACGGCATCCGGGAGGAGCGCCGCTGAGGCCCGCGGAAGCCCAGGCCGGGACCCGGAGACGGCACGGCCGTCGCACCCGTCTCCGGGGGCCAACCGGCTGAGGTCTTCAGCCGCGCGCCGCGCCAGACATGGGAATCGGCGCAGGTCAGCGGGGATGCATAAGGTTGTCTTGGGGGTATGCGCCAGATAAATGCAATGGACGCGGTGGTGACCGCGTCCCATAGTGATGGGACATGGAGAGCCTCGCGGGCGCCGACTTCGCGCCACAGACGACCTATCTCAACACCGCGTCCAGCGGTCTGATCCCTGCACGCTCCGTGGCCGCCATGAAGGCGGCCCTCGATGACGCCGCCGCCGGAGGGCGCTTCATCGACCAGGCCTTCGAGGCGGTCGAGGAGGCCCGGGCCGCCTACGCCCGGCTCGTCGGCGTACCGGCGCGGCAGGTCGCGGCGGGCGCCTCCGTCGCCGTATACGCCGGGATGATCGCGGCCTCCCTGCCGCCGGGGGCCGAAGTGCTCGCGGCCGAGGGCGACTTCAGCTCCCTGGTCAACCCCTTCGCCGTCCGCCGCGACCTCAAGCTGCGCACCGTGCCGCTGGAGGAGATCGCCGAGGCGGTACGGCCCGGTACGGCGCTGGTCGCCGTGAGCGCGGCCCAGTCGGCCGACGGCCGGATCGCCGATCTCGACGCCCTCCGGGCCGCCGCCCGTGCACACGGCGCCCGGACCCTCGTGGACTACAGCCAGGCCGTCGGCTGGCTGCCGGTGAGCGCGGCCGAGGCCGACTACACCGTCTGCGTCGGCTTCAAGTGGCTGCTGTGCCCCCGCGGCGTCGCCTTCCTGACCGTGCCCGAGGACCTCGGCGGGCTCACCCCCGTGTTCGCGGGCTGGGTCGCGGGCGAGAAGCCCTGGGACAGCTGCTACGGACCGGTGGCCGAACTCGCCCACTCCGCCCGCCGCTTCGACGAGAGCCCCAGCCTGTATTCGTACGTCGCGGCCAGGCACTCCCTCGCGCTGATCGAGGAGCTGGGCACCGAGGCCATCGCCGCCCATGACCGCGCGCTCGCCGACCGCTTCCGGGCCGGGGTCACGGAGCTGGGGCACCAGGCCATCGCCGCCCCGGGCTCGGCGATCGTCTCCGTACCGGGCCTGGGCGAGGCCGCGCCCCGGCTGGCGGAGGCGGATGTCCATGTCTCGGCGCGCGCCGGAAACCTCCGTGCTTCCTTCCACCTCTACAACACCGCGGCCGAGGTGGACCGGCTGCTGGAGGCGCTGGCCGGCTGAGGGACCCGGAAAGAACCTGGGGGACCCGCAAAAACCTGGGGGACGCGGAAAAACCTGAGGGAAGCCGGGGCACCCCGGCTTCCCTCAGGTCACGGACGTCACATCCGTACGGATGTCACCGCACGGGCGTGAAGTCCCGCGCTCCGATGTACTCCGGCCGGCGGATCGGCGCCGCGAAGGGCTCCACCGCCGTGTTCTCCACGCTGTTGAACACGATGAAGACATTGCTGCGCGGGTAGGGCGTGATGTTGTCGCCGGACCCGTGCATGCAGTTGCAGTCGAACCAGGTGGCCGACCCGGCCTTGCCGGTGAACAGCTTGATGCCGTGCTTGTCGGAGAACGCGGTGAGCGCCTCGTCCGACGGAATGCCGGCGTCCTGCATCTGCAGCGACTTCTTGTAGTTGTCCTTCGGCGTCGAGCCCGCACAGCCGAGGAAGGTGCGGTGCGAGCCCGGCATGATCATCAGGCCGCCGTTGGTGTCGAAGTTCTCGGTCAGGGCGATCGAGACCGACACGGTCCGCATGTTCGGCAGACCGTCCTCGGCGTGCCAGGTCTCGAAGTCCGAGTGCCAGTAGAACCCCGAGGCGCCGAAGCCCGGCTTGACGTTGATCCGGCTCTGGTGGACATAGACGTCCGAGCCGAGGATCTGCCGCGCGCGGCCCACCACACGCGGGTCGCTCACCAGCTTCGCGAAGACCTCGCTGATCCGGTGCACCTCGAACACCGACCGTACGTCCTTCGACTGCGGCTCGATGATCGAGCGCTCGTCGGCGCGCACGTCCGGGTCGGTGACCAGCCGGTCCAGCTCGGCGCGGTAGACCGCGACCTCGTCCGGAGCGATCAGGTGATCGACCGCCAGGAAGCCGTCGCGATCGAAATCGCTCAGCTCGGACGGTTGCATCGGCCCCGGGGCGCCCGGCTCGGACCACACGACGGGGTCCATGCGCGGTGTGGCCACCTCAACAGCGCCACGGGTCGGGTACAGGTCAGTGACCGTGGTCATCGGATCAGGCCTCCTCGGTCTCGGTGATCAGCGGGTATACCCCGTTCTCATCATGGTCCTCCCGTCCGGTGATCGGCGGGTTGAAAACACAGACGCACCGGAAGTCCGTCTTGGGGCGCATCGTGTGCTTCTCGTGCCCGTTCAGCAGATACATGGTGCCGGGCGTGATCCAGTGCTTCTCACCGGTCTCGTCGTTGGTGAGCTCGGCCTCACCCTCGACGCACAGCACCGCCTCGATGTGGTTGGCGTACCACATCGACGTCTCGGTGCCCGCGTAGAGGATGGTCTCGTGCAGCGAGAAGCCCACCTTTTCCCGGGCGAGGACGATGCGCTTGCTCTCCCACGTCCCGGTCTTGGCCTTGATATGCCGTTCGGTGCCCTCGATGTCCTTGAAGGATCGGACGATCACGGTGAGTTGCTGCCTTTCTCTTCTGTGCTGTACAGGAGGTGGTCAAGCGGTCTCGCGGACCGCGCGGGCGAGGGTCCGCAGACCCTCGTCCAGGTCTTCGGGGGAGATGGTCAGCGCGGGCAGCAGCTTGACGACCTCGCTCTCCGGGCCGGAGGTCTCCACGAGCAGACCGAGCTCGAAGGCGCGGCGGCACACGGCCGTGGCGCGATCGGCGTCGTCGAACTGCAGGCCCCAGACCAGGCCGCGGCCCCGGTACTCGGCGCCGGACTGCTCCTCGCAGATGGCCTTCAGCGCCTGCTCGACCTGCTCGCCACGGGCCAGGGTCTGCTTCTCCATCTGGCCGTCGGCCCAGTAGGTGTCCAGGGTCGCGGCGGCGGTGACGAAGGCGGGGTTGTTGCCGCGGAAGGTGCCGTTGTGCTCGCCCGGCTCCCAGATGTCCAGCTCGGGCTTGAACAGGCACAGCGACATGGGCATGCCGTAGCCGCTGATGGACTTCGAGACGGTCACGATGTCCGGGGTGATGCCCGCCTCCTCGAAGGAGAAGAAGGCGCCGGTGCGGCCACAGCCCATCTGGATGTCGTCGACGATCAGCAGCATGTCCTGGCGCTCGCACAGGTCGGCCAGCGCGCGCAGCCACTCGGGGCGCGCGACATTGATGCCGCCCTCGCCCTGGATCGTCTCGACGATCACGGCGGCGGGCTTGTTGAGGCCCGAGCCCTGGTCCTCCAGCAGCCGCTCGAACCACAGGAAGTCCGGGACCGTGCCGTCGAAGTAGTTGTCGAACGGCATCGGGGTGCCGTGGACCAGCGGGATGCCCGCGCCGGCGCGCTTGAAGGCGTTGCCGGTGACGGCCAGCGAGCCCAGCGACATGCCGTGGAAGGCGTTGGTGAAGGAGACGATGGACTCGCGGCCCTTGACCTTACGGGCCAGTTTCAGCGCGGACTCGACGGCGTTGGTGCCCGTCGGGCCCGGGAACATGACCTTGTAGGGCAGGTCGCGCGGGCGCAGGATGTTGTTCTGGAACGACTCCAGGAACGCGCGCTTGGCCGTGGTGGACATGTCCAGGCCGTGCGTGACGCCGTCACGCTCGATGTAGTCGATCAGCGCGCGTTTCAGGACCGGGTTGTTGTGGCCGTAGTTCAGCGACCCGGCACCGGCGAAGAAGTCGAGGTACGTATGGCCGTCCTCGTCGTACATGTGGCTGCCCTGCGCGCGGTCGAAGACAGCGGGCCAGCCGCGGCAGTAGCTGCGTACCTCAGACTCCAGGGCCTCGAAGACGCTCAGGGCGGGCGGGGTGATGGTCACAGCATTCTCCAGGGAGATGAGTGCGAGGGGGGTGAGGGTGAGGGGGTGATGAGGGGGTGTGCGTCAGGGAGGGGATCAGGGGAGGTCCGCGAGGGGCCCGATGCGGTAGAGCACCTCGGGCTCGTGTCCGCTGTCGGGGAACAGACCGCCGTGGAAGAGCACCTCACGCTCGACGGGCGCTCCGTGCCGTTCGGCGAACGAGGTGAACAGCCGGTTCGACGCGGTGTTGTCCGGTGTGATCGTGGTCTCGATGCCGCTCACGCCCATCCCGACGACGCGCTGGGTCAGCCCGTCCAGCAGGGTGGCGGCCAGTCCGCGGCCGCGCCATGCGTGGTCGACGGCGACTTGCCAGACGACGAGGGTCTCGGGGCGCTCGGGGCGGATGTAGCCGGTGATGAAGCCGACCGGCTCGCCCGCGGCATCGCGCGCCACCACGGAGGTGGCAGCGAAGTCACGGCACCACAGGAGGTAGCTGTAGGAGGAGTTGAGGTCCAGGGCTTTGGAGTCGCGGGCGATTCGCCAGATCGCGGCTCCGTCCTCGACGCGTGGTGTGTCGAGGCTGAGCCCCTCCGGCAAATCCAATTCTCTACGGGCTAGGTCTGCTTGTGCGGCGGTCATGCGAATTCAATTTACCCAGCAGAATCGGAAAATGCATCGTGGGGAGGGGTTACGTGGGATGGGGTAGGTATGGTATCACGCGGGAGCGCGCGCGAGTCCGGCCGATCGCCGAAAAGCGCTGATTTGAGGGGGAGTTAACGGGGCGAACCGGTCCGCGTGTGGGGTCTGTCACATGTGCGTAACTGGCCGGTGATGGGGAGGAATTGAGCCCCTCAAGGCCTCGAAAAATTTTGCGTTTAGGAATCGGAGAAGCGGGAAGAAGAGTCAGGAAGTAGTATCGGAAAAACGCCCTGAATTTCTCTTCAGGGCGCTCCGAAGGGGCTTAATTCAATCGCGCGGAGGGAACTCGGGGAAGTCGCCGCGGACGGCGAATGCGCCGGATGCCCCATGGCCGGTGGCGGCGTAGCCGTCCCGTCCGGTGTGCCTCTCGGCGTGACGGTAGTGACCTGCGAAGACATGCCCGCCCGCGGGCACGCTCGCGCCCCTCTTCAGTGTCCGGCGGTAGACCAGCGCGCCGTCCTCGGCGCGCGCCCGGACGCTCACGGCGCCGGCGGGCAGCGTGCTCCAGGACCCGGTGGTCCGTACGCCCCGGGGCGCGCGACCCGCGGCTCCACCGTCAGCGAGGTCAGGGGCTCACCCGTGGTGAGGATGGACTCACTCTGCGCCCAGTGCCGATGCCAGTGGCTGTTGATCGCGCCCTTCGCGCGCACGGTCGGATCGGCGAGATGGTTTGGGCCTACCGCGGTGGGATAAGCGGTCGGAGTGTGCCGCTCAGCCCCGCCCTGCGACCCCCTGTCCGAGCCGTCGCCCGACGCCGTGCCCGAGCCTGTGCCCGGCCCCTTCGCGGTCCGGTCCAGGTGCTCGCCCGCACCGGCCGGACCCACGGCGGGCCGGCTCGACGTCCGTACGGTCTGGGGCGGCCCGGCGGTGTCCGTGGCCACCACCGCGATGCCCGCGACGGCGACCGCCGCGGCCCGCCCGGCCACCGGGCCCGCCACCCGCGTCCACTGCCTGGGCCCGTCCCCGGCCCGCTCGCCGCGGCCCGTACGCCCGGTGCGGCGCCGGTCACCGGCCTCCATGCCCGCCGTGACCCGGGCCGGCACCGCGGCCCGGTCCGGCTCATGGGAGGCGGCGGCCGCGCGCGGCTCGGCGGCGATATCGCGGCCGTCGCGGTCCTCGCGATGGTCGATCATCAGCCGCCCCCCGCTGGGTGCCCGGCGTGACCGATCGGTCCGGGGCGCAGCTTCCGTACGGTCTCCTGGACCTGTCCTCGCGCCTCCGCCGCGGGGCGCTCGCCCTCGCCGTCCGGCGGGCGGCCAGTTCGGCGTGGTGCCGCTCGAGGAACTCCCGGAACTCCGCCTGAAAGTCGTGGGCCGGTACGTCCGACGGCGCCTCCGCGGGCCCAGCCTGGGCGGCGGCCGGATCATCGGTAGGGGCGCTCACGCGGGCCTCCTCGCCGGCACTCGTCCGGTGGGTTGCGCGAGCGTAGCGGCGCACCGCGTGTTGTTCGAGTGGAGCCGTCCGTACCCGCCCGAATGGGCCGGTCAATGCCCTTGCCCGGTCTCGTACAGTGCGTTCCATGAGGGATAGCGCGGTGCTGCACATCAAGGGCCGGATCCTGGTCGGACAGGACGCCGGGGACGCTGCCGAGGGCGTCCGGGACGAGCTGTGGGTGGTCGACGGAAAGATCACATTCGCCCGGCCCGCCGGGGCCCGGGACATCCGGCTCATCGAGGGGTGGGTGCTGCCCGGACTCGTCGACGCCCACTGCCATGTCGGCCTCGACCACCATGGCGCCGTCGACGAGTCGACGAGCGAGAAGCAGGCGCTGACCGACCGCGACGCCGGGGCGCTGCTGCTGCGGGACGCCGGATCGCCCGCCGACACCCGCTGGATCGACGACCGCGAGGATCTGCCCCGCATCATCCGGGCGGGCCGCCATATCGCCCGCACCAAGCGCTATATCCGCAACTTCGCGCATGAGATCGAGCCGGAGGACCTGGTCGCCTACGTCGCGGCGGAGGCACGGCGCGGCGACGGCTGGGTCAAGCTCGTCGGCGACTGGATCGACCGCGACCGCGGCGACCTGGCCGCCTGCTGGCCGCGCGGCGCGGTCGAGGCGGCAATCGCCGAGGCGCACCGGCTCGGCGCGCGCGTCACGGCGCACTGCTTCGCCGAGGAGACGCTCGCCCCGCTGGTCGAGGCGGGCATCGACTGCGTCGAGCACGCGACCGGGCTGACCGAGGAGACCATCCCGCTGTTCGCGGAGCGGGGCGTCGCGATCGTCCCGACCCTGGTCAACATCGCCACCTTCCCCCGGCTGGCACAGGGCGGCGAGGAGAGGTTCCCGCGCTGGGCGGACCATATGCGGCGGCTGCACGCCCGCCGGTACGACACGGTGCGCGCGGCCTACGAGGCGGGCATCCCGGTCTTCACCGGCACCGACGCGGGCGGCTCGCTCGCCCATGGGCTGGTCGGCCAGGAGGTCGCCGAGCTGGTGAAGGCGGGCATCCCGGCACGGGACGCGCTGTCGGCGGCGACCTGGGGTGCGCGGGCCTGGCTCGGGCGGCCGGGGCTCACCGAGGGGGCGTCCGCCGACCTCGTCGTGTACGAGGCGGATCCGCGAGCCGACGTGCGGGTGCTGACGGCGCCACGGCGGGTGGTGCTGCGGGGGCGGGTGGTCGGCTGACGCCGGTGGTCGGCCGATGCGGGTGTTCGGCTGACGCGGGTGGGGTATGTGGGGCGAGGGGTGCTGGGAGGACCGGGGGTTCGAACTCAGCGGCGAACCACACCCGTTGGGATGAACGGACATCATGTGTCTGCCTGATTACCCCCGGTGCGCAAATATGGCGGAGTCGAGGCCGTCGGCGCCCGTGGAGTCCCCCGCGGCAGGCGCCGGCGGCTCCATGTCTCCTGTGGGGGTCAACTCACGTGTCCTGTTCCCGTAACACCTTCTTCGGCATGCCCACCCGCCGCCTGGTGGCCGCCACCGCCACCGCCGCTGCCGCCGTCTCCGTCCTGGGCGTGCTGCCCGTAGGGACCGCGCAGGCCAAGACCGGCACGACCACCGGTAAGGCGGGTGCGGTCGTGCTCCGCGCCGATCTCGATGTCTCCCTGCTCAACAAGACGGTCACGGCGCCGCTCGCGGTCGCCCTCAACGATGTGAAGGCGCCCGCGACCGCCAGCAAGACCGCGCTCACCGCGAGCCTGGACGGTGTCGACGGCGGCCGGCCGTTCAACGTGCTGCGCGCCGATGTGGCCACCGCCCGCGCCGCCGTGGACAAGCAGCGGGCCGAGGGGTACTCCAACCTCGTCAACGCCCAGGTCAATGTGCCGGGGCTGGCCTCCGTGCCCCTCATCAAGGTCCAGCAGGTGACCTCCAAGGCGGTGTGCGCGGCCGGAAAGCGGCCGACCGCCCACTCCAACCTGCTCGGCACCGTGAGCGTGCTCGGCAAGCAGGTCACCCTGAGCACGAGCGGCACCACCAAGGTCGACGTGCCCTCGCTCGGCCAGGTACGGCTCGATCTGTCCCGGACGTCGACCACCTCGCGCACCGCCGCGGCCACGGCCCTGCACCTCAAGGTCTCCGTGAACCCGCTCAAGCTGAACGTCTCCGAGGTCGAGGGGCAGATCACCCTCGCCCAGGCGACCTGCGAGTCCCCGACCGCCGCGGCCAAGCCCAGCCCGGGCGTGGGCTCCCGGACGACGCCCGAGCCCAAGCCGGAGCACCTCGCCGAAACCGGTGGCAGCTCGGCCACGCCGTACCTGGTCGGCGGCGGTGCCCTGCTGCTCGCCATGGGTGGCGGCGCGGTCATCCTGGCCCGCCGCCGCCGCGCCACCGGCGGCGACGCCTGATCCGTCCGCGGCCGGCAGCGGCCCCGACCCCGTGCCCTCCCGGCGCGGGGGAGGGGCCTCGGGTCGCGGAAGATTCACCGCGCCCGGCGGGGGCGGCGCCGTGTCAGTCCTCGGTCTCCGAGAGGGCCTTGGACAGGGCTATGACGAAGCGGTCCGTCGTGAGGCGGTCGCGGACGGCGAGGCGGAGCCAGTCCGGGCCCAGGCCCGGGAAGGTGTCGCCGCGGCGGACGGCGAAGCCCAGCTCACGCAGCCGGGTGCGGAGCGCGGCCGCCTTCGGGAGGCGGATCAGCAGGAAGGGGCCGGCCGCCGGGCCGCAGACCCGCAGATGCGCGAACTCGGCCAGCCGGCCGGCCAGATAGGCCCGGTCGGCGGCCGTGCGGTCGGCGGCGCGGGCGGCCTCGGCGAGGGCCGGGGGCGTGCAGCACGCCTCCGCCGCCGCCAGGGCCGGTGTGGAGACCGGCCACAGGGGCTGGACCCGCTCCAGCTCCGCGATCGTGTCCGGCCCGGCCAGCACATAGCCGATGCGCAGCCCCGCCAGGCCCCACGTCTTGGTGAGGCTGCGCAGCACCACGAGCCCCGGCACATCGGTGCGGGCGGCCAGCGACTCGTGCTCGCCCGGGACGGCGTCCATGAACGCCTCGTCCACGACCAGCGTCCGCCCCGGCCGGGCAAGACCGGCCAGCGCGTCGGCGGGGTGCAGCACGGACGTGGGGTTGGTGGGGTTGCCGATCACCACCAGGTCGGCGTCGTCCGGCACCGCCTCCGGGGCCAGCCGGAAGCCGTCCCGCTCATCCAGCACCACCCGCTCCACGGCGTGCCCCGCGTCCCGCAACGCGGCCTCCGGCTCGGTGAACTGGGGATGCACCACCACCGGGCGGCGGGCCGGAAGGGCGCGTGCGATCAGGACGAACGCCTCCGCGGCCCCCGCCGTCAGCAGCACCCGGCCGGCCGGGAGCCCATGCCGCGCGGCGACCGCTTCGCGCGCCGCCCGCCCGTCCGGATAGGCGGCGAGCCCGTCCAGGGACGCGGCGATACGGGCCTTGAGCCAGCCCGGCGGCGTACCGGCCCGGACATTGACCGCGAGGTCCGTCAGCCCGGCGTCGGCGCCGCGCACCTCCGCGTCCCCGTGGTGCCGCAGATCGAACCCCACGGCCGCGCCGTCACCGGGCACGTCACGTGGCACGTCACCGGGCACGTCACGTGGCACGTCACCGGGCACGTCACGTGGCACGTCGGCGGGCGCGTCAGCGGACATCGGCGTGGGCGTCGGGATGGGCGAGCGCATGGGCCCCGGCGGGGAGGCCCGCCCGCTCGACGGCGTCGGCCACCGCCGCGTAGCGCTCCATGACGAGGTCCGCCAACTCCCGGGCCGGGCCTATGGCATCGGCGGACACCACCTCGACCTCCGGATAGGCGAGCGCCCAGCCCTCCGCCTGCTGCCGCACCCGCTCCAGCACGCCGCCCGCGAACAGGAAGTACGGCAGCACCATGACCCGCCGCGCCCCGAGCCGCACACAGCGGTCGAGACCGGACGCCACATCCGGCGCGGCGAGCGAGGCGAAGGCCACCTCCACGCCCGCGAAGCCACGGCCCTCCCACAGCAGCCGGGCGGCCCGGTGCACCTCGGCGTTGGCCTCGGGGAGCGGCGAACCGCCGCCCACCAGGAGCACGGTCGTCTCCGCCCGGTCCGAGGGCAGCCGCGGACCGTCGCCCAGCGCCTCGTCAAGACGCCGCTCCAGCACGCTCAGCAGCGCGGGGTGCGGGCCCAGCGGGCGGCCGCAGGTGAACGAGGCGTCGGCATGCCGCTCCGCCTCCTGGGCCAGCGCGGCGGCGATGCCGTCTCTGGGGTGTTCGACCGGGATCAGGGTCAGCGGTACGACGCCGAAGCGGGTCACCCCCTCCCCGACGAGCCGGGACACCGCATCGGACAGCGAGTGGGGGCCGGGCCCGGTGAGGCCGCCCGCCACGGGCAGGTCCGGGTGGCGTGCTCCCAACTCCCGTACGAAGTCGTGAAAGGCGGCGGCGCGCCTCTCGTCTCGAGTGCCGATGCCTGCGATGAGCAGCGCGGGCGGGGTCGTCACGAGGTCTCCTTGGTGCAGGTGGTGCGGGATGTCACGTGGGGGGCGGCGGGGGCTCTCTCGCCCCGAGACGTTACTGACCTGCGTCGGGGCGGATGACGGCAGGTCTTCGCTGCCCGCCCTGCCCGGTTTTGACCCCCGCCGGGCGGCGCGCGACGGCGCAGGTGGCCCTCGCCGGGTGGCCGCGCGGCGAGGACTTCCGCTTGGGGACGAGCAGTTCGCCGCCCGGCCCGGCGGCCAGCAGCGCGGCGGCCTCGGCGACACCGGCCGTCCCCACGGCGGCCAGCGCCGCCGCGGACGGGCTCGGCACCTCGACGGCGGCGAGCGCCCCGGCCGGGTATCCGCGCAGCGGCACCCCGAGCAGCCCGGCCGCCGCGAGCAGTCCGGGCTCAGCGGCCCTGGCCTCGACCGTCGCCAACTCGGCGATCCGGCCCCGAACAAGGCCCGCCGAGACCAGGGCCGCCTCGATGAGCGCGGTCACCTCGCCGACGGCCACACCCCGGCTCGCGCCGACCCCGACGACGAGCGACGGCGGCGGCTCGGGCGGCTCGGGCGGCACCGGTGGTGGGCCCGCCGCGGCCTGGTCGATGACATCCACGTCAGGTCGCCGCCTCGGTTCACCCGGTAGGGAGCGCGCATCTGCCGACGAACCGGACCGCCGCCTCCGGGACCGCGGCCCAGTGCACATGCAGATACGAGGCATGCAGATCTCCCTGTGCGAACCCTTCGACGCGACGCTCCGGGTGGACGAGCCCCCAGGCGGGCTCCGGCCCCGCGCCCGGCTCGATGGTGGTGCGGTGGAACTCATGGCCGCGCACCCGCGTCCCCGCGGCGGCGAGGGAGGTGTCGGAGACGGCCACGGCCTCACGGTAGCCGAGCGTCAGACGCTCCGACATATGTGCCGTGGCGTCCAACACCCCGCACATCGGCTGCCCGTCGAGCGAGCGCGCCAGATACAGCAGGCCGGCGCATTCGGCGGCGATGGGCGTGCCCGCCGCCGCGAGCCGGGCGACCGCCGCGCGCAGCGGCTCGTTCGCGGACAGCTCGGGCGCGTACACCTCCGGGAAACCGCCGCCGATCACCAGACCGCCGGTGCCCTCCGGGAGGCGCTCGTCCCGCAGCGGATCGAAGGGGACGACCCGCGCACCGGCGGCGGTCAGCAGCTCGGTGTGCTCCGCGTACGAGAAGGTGAACGCGGCCCCGCCCGCCAGGGCGACCACCGGCCGGGCCCCGTCCCCGCCCCGGTGTGAGCCGGTGGTCGGCGCCGGGCCCGCCGCCCGGCGCACCTCCTCCTCCGGATCCCAGGCCGCATCCGGCAGCGGCGGCGCGCTGCGGGCCAGCGCCAGCAGACCGTCGAGATCGCATCCCTCGCGCACCCGAGCCGCCAGCGTGGCCACCGAATCGACCGCCTCCGCATGGCGCTCGGCCACCGGCACCAGACCCAGATGACGGCTCGGGGCCCGCACGGCCCCGGTCCGGCGCAGCACGCCGAACACCGGCACCCCCGCCCCCTCCAGCGCCTCGCGCAGCATCGTCTCGTGGCGGTCCGAGCCGACCTTGTTGAGGATCACCCCCGCGACCCGCACCTGGGGGTCCCAGGACGCGAAGCCGTGCACCAGCGCCGCCACCGACCGCGACTGCGACGACGCGTCCACGACGAGCACCACCGGGGCGCGCAGCAGCTTGGCCACATGCGCCGTCGACGCCAGCTCGCCCTGCCCGGCCGCCCCGTCGAACAGCCCCATCACGCCCTCGACCAGGGCCAGATCGCAGCCGGCCGCCCCATGCAGGAACAGCGGGGCGATCCGGTCCGGACCGCAGAGATAGGCGTCCAGATTGCGGCCGGGACGGGCGCGCCCGCCCCGGCCACCACGCGAGGACGCGACGGCGAGCGCGTGATAGCCAGGATCGATGTAGTCCGGCCCCACCTTGTGCGGGGACACCTCCAGACCGCGCTCCGCGAAGGCGGCCATCAGCCCCGCGGCGACGGTCGTCTTGCCGCTGCCGGAGGCGGGCGCGGCGACGACCAGGCGCGGGACATTCACCACTCGATGCCTCGCTGGCCCTTCTGACCGGCGTCCATCGGGTGCTTGACCTTGGACATGTCGGTGACCAGATCGGCGAAGTCCAGCAGTTGCGCGGGCGCGTTACGCCCCGTGATGACGACGTGCTGCGTCCCCGGCCGGTCCCGCAGCACCGACACCACCTCGTCCGGGTCCACCCATCCCCAGTGCATCGGATACGCGAACTCGTCCAGCACATACAGCCGGTATGTCTCCGCCGCGAGATCGCGCTTGACCTGCTCCCATCCCTCGCGCGCCGCCTCCTCGCTGGAAGCGATGTCGCGCTGGACCCACGACCAGCCCTCGCCCATCTTGTGCCATGCGACGGTCCCCCCTTCGCCCGAGTCGCCGAGGACGCGCAGCGCACGCTCCTCGCCGACCCGCCATTTCGCGGACTTTACAAACTGAAATACACCGACGGGCCAGTTCTGGTTCCACGCCCGCAGCGCCAGCCCGAACGCGGCCGTCGACTTGCCCTTCCCCACCCCGGTGTGGACGAGCACCAGCGGACGGTTGCGGCGCTGGCGGGTGGTCAGCCCGTCGTCGGGGACGACGGTCGGTTGTCCTTGCGGCATCAGGCGGCCCTCCGTGTGTTCGATACGGTCCGTACTTCGCGGACGAGCGCGGTCACGCTGTCCGCCCGCAGCTCGTCGAGCGTCACCGGGGTGCCCCGCAGCTCGCGGGCGAGCGCGCCCGCCAGCCCCAGCCGCACCGGCCCCGACTCGCAGTCGACGACCACCGAGGCGATCCCGTCGCCCGCGAGCATCCGTGCCGCGAGTCCGGCCCGTGCGACCGGTGTGGATCCGCCGGTCTTCTTCGCCTCCGTGGCCCGCCCGTCGGTCACCACGACCAGCAGCGGGCGGCGCGACGGGTCCCGCAGCCGCTCCACCCGCAGCACCTCACGGGCCTTCAGCAGTCCGGCCGCCAGCGGCGTACGCCCGCCGGTCGGCAGCTTCTCCAGCCGCGTGGCGGCCGCGTCCACCGACGACGTGGGCGGCAGCGCCAGTTCCGCGCCCGAGCCCCGGAAGGTGATCAGACCGACCTTGTCGCGCCGCTGGTAGGCGTCCAGCAGCAGGGAGAGCACCGCTCCCTTGACCGCGCTCATCCGCTGCCGGGCGGCCATCGACCCCGACGCGTCCACGACGAACAGCACGAGATTGCCCTCCCGGCCCTCGCGCACCGCCTCGCGCAGATCGTCGCGGCGCACCAGCAGGCCGGGGCCGCGCCGTCCGCGCGCGTGCTGATGCGGGGCCGCGGCCCGTACGGTCGCCGTCAGATGCAGTGAGGAGAGCGTCCCCCGAGGGCGGCGCGCGCCCGTGGTACGGCCGTGCGCGGTGCGGGCGCGCGAGCGGCGTCCGGCCGCCCCCTCGCCCAGCCCCGGAACGTCGAGCCGGCGCGCACGGAACGGCTCGGCGGCGCCCACGGCCGCCCGCTCGCCGCCGCCTCCGCCCGTCCCGGCGCCCGCTTCCTGGGTCACCTCGGACTCCTGGGGGGCCTCCGCGGTCTCGGGCTCGCCGCGCGTCTCCTCGCCGGAGCGCTGCTCGGGGACGGACGGCTCGGGCGCCGGGGGAGGCGCCTGGTCCTGTCCGCCCTCCCGCGGCCGGCCCCCGCCCGGTCCGCCCGGTCCGTCGGGGCCCCCGGGTCCGCCCGGCCCGTCCGGATCGTCGTCAGGGTCGCCGGAGCCGGAGCCGGAGTCCGGGCCCGGCTCGGGGTCGGGCTCGTCCTCCTCGAACTGCCGCAGGATCTCGTCCAGCTTGTCCTCGTCCAGCCCCGGCGCGTCGAACGGAGACCGTCGCCGCCGGTGGGGGAGCGACAGCAGCGCCGCCGCCCGTACGTCCTCGGTCCGCACCTCGCGACGCCCTGCCCACGCGGCCAGCGCCGTCGTCGTACGGGCCGTCACGATGTCCGCGCGCATCCCGTCCACCTCGAACCCCGCGCACACCGCCGCGATCTGCCGCAGCGCGCGGTCGCCCAGCCGCACCTCGGGCAGCAGGGCGCGCGCCGCCGCGATGCGCTCCCGCAGCGCGCCCTCGTCCGCCGCCCAGCGCCCCGCGAATCCGGCCGGGTCCTCGTCGTACGCCAGCCGCCGCCGCACCACCTCGACCCGCTCATCGGTGTCCCGAGAGGCGGAGACCTCAACGGTCAGCCCGAAGCGGTCCAGCAACTGCGGGCGCAGCTCGCCCTCTTCGGGGTTCATGGTGCCCACGAGCAGAAAGCGCGCCGCGTGGCGCACCGAGACGCCCTCGCGCTCCACATAGGAGGCGCCCATGGCGGCCGCGTCGAGCAGCAGGTCGATCAGATGGTCGTGCAGCAGATTGACCTCGTCGACGTACAGCACGCCCCGGTGCGCGTCCGCCAGCAGCCCCGGCTCGAACGCCTTGACCCCGTCCGACAGCGCCCGCTCGATGTCGAGCGCCCCGACCAGCCGGTCCTCGGAGGCGCCGACGGGCAGTTCGACCATCCGCGCGGGGCGCACGGCCCCCGTGTCCGGCTCATGCGGCCCGTCCGGGCAGGACGGGTCGGGCGCGGCCGGGTCGCAGGAGAACCGGCACCCGGCGACGGCCTCGATCTCCGGCAGGAGTGAGGCGATCCCCCTGACGGCCGTGCTCTTGGCTGTCCCCTTCTCGCCACGTACCAGCACCCCGCCGATCGACGGTGACACCGCGTTGAGCAGCAAGCCGAGCCGCATGTCGTCCATTCCGACCACCGCGGTGAACGGGTAAATGGCTGAAGCCATCAGCTTGTGCCCCTTTCGAGTGAGTCGCTTCGGCGTGGGATGCCGTCGTCAGCGTTTCGTGCGGCGGTGTCAGCGTTGTCCCCGCTGTCCCAGGGGTGTCCCGGGCACTGCGAACAGCACGGCGGTTCGTGCTCTGCCGTCTCCGCGTCAGCGGAGGTCTTCCCGGGGGTCGGGGGCGCCCCCGGCGGCACAAAGGGCAGTCCGTCCGGCACACCGTCCTCGATGAGCCGCAGCAGCGCGTCCGTGTCCGCGTGCTCCTCGATCAGATCGCCCAGCCGGTCGAGTTGCTCCTCGCGCAGCTCCCCGAAGCGGGTGTCCGGCGCCGGTACGAACGCCCGGCCCGCCGCGTCGGCCACCCGCCGCAGAAAGGCGCGCCGGAAGCCGTCGCTCTCCAGCGAGCCGTGCCAGTGCGTGCCCCACACCGAGCCCACCCGGCAGCCGTCCAGGAAGGGTTCGTCGGCCCCGTCCAGCCGTTCGGCGACCCCGTGGTGGATCTCGTAGCCCTCCACCCGCTCGCCGAGCGCCTCGCCCACCGGCCGGGCCAGGGTCTTCTCCGCCGCGAACCGCACCCGCACCGGCAGCAGCCCGAGTCCCGCGACCGTCCCGGCCTTCGACTCGACCTTGTCCTCGATGCGCTCGCCGAGCACCTGGAAGCCGCCGCAGATGCCCAGCACCGGCCGCCCCTCGGCGGCCCGGCGCGCGATCGCGTCGGCGAGCCCGCGCTCGCGCAGCCACTCCAGCGCCCGTACCGTCCCGCGGGTGCCCGGCAGCACCACCAGATCGGCGTCGGCCAGCTCCTCCGGCCGGTCCACGAACCGCACGATCACACCCGGCTCGGCGGCCAGCGCGTCCACATCCGTGAAGTTGGACATCAGCGGAACGGCGGCGACCGCGACCCGCAGCACATTCGCACCGTACGGGGGCGCGACGACGCTCTCGCGCACCGCGCCGCGCAGCGATACCCGCAGCCCGTCCTCCTCGTCGATGCCCAGCCCATGGGCGAACGGGAGCACGCCGACGGTCGGCCGCCCGGTCAGGCCGCGCAGCATCTCCAGACCGGGCTCCAGGAGCGTCACATCGCCGCGGAACTTGTTGACCATATAGGCGGCGATATGCCGCTGGTCCTGTGCCGACAGCAGCGCGGTCGTGCCGAAGAAGGACGCGAAGACGCCCCCGCGGTCGATATCGCCGACCACCACGACCGGCAGCCCGGCGGCCCGTGCGAGCCCCATGTTGACGATGTCGGTACGGCGCAGATTGATCTCGGCCGGGCTGCCCGCGCCCTCACAGATCACCGCGTCATGGGTGCGGCGCAGCTCCGCCAGGCACTCCGTGACAGTTCCGAGCAGCGCCTCGCGCCGCTCGCTGTGGTAGCCGCGGGCGCTCAGCTCGCCCACCGGCTTGCCCAGCAGCACCACTTGGCTGCTGCTGTCGCTTCCCGGCTTCAGCAGTACGGGGTTCATCAGGGCGCTGGGCTCGACGCGCGCGGCGGCGGCCTGCATGGCCTGGGCGCGCCCGATCTCCGCCCCGTCCCGGGTGACGAAGGAGTTGAGCGACATGTTCTGCGCCTTGAAGGGCGCCACGCGGACGCCCTTGCGCGCCAGCCACCGGCAGATACCCGCCGTGACCACGCTCTTGCCCGCGTCCGAGGTCGTCCCCGCGACCAGCAGGCCGTGGCCAGGCCCGGTCATCGGCGTGCCCTTTCGTTGTCGGGTGCGGGCCGGTGGGTGGGTTGTGCCCACCCGTCCCGCCCAGAGGGAACCTCCCAGCGGTAGCCGGGGGAGGAACGGCGGCCCACAACGGCTCTCGCCGCGATCGACGTCAGCAGCGCCAGGGCGCCGACGCGGCGCGACAGCCGCACCGCGCGGTCGATGTCCGTGATCTCCACGGCGCGCCCGCCGGAGTTGAGCACCGGCCGGTGCTCGACCCGGCCGCCGTACGCGAGGGTGCCGCCCAGCCGTACGCCGAGCGCGCCCGCGAAGGACGCCTCCACCGGGCCCGCGTTGGGGCTCGGATGGCGCCGTCCGTCCCGCCGCCAGGCGCGCCACGCGCCGCGCGGGTCGGCGCCCGCGAGGGTGGCCAGGGCCGCCGTAAGGCGCGCACCGGGCCAGCCGGCGGCGTCGTCCAGACGGGCCGCCGCCCAGCCGAACCGCCGGTAGCGCGGCGACTTGTGGCCCACCATGGCGTCCAGGGTGTTGACGGCGCGGAAGCCGATGAGCCCCGGCACTCCGCCCACGGCGCCCCACACCAGCGCGCCCACCACGGCATCGGAGGTGTTCTCGGCGACCGATTCGACGACCGCGCGGGCCATCTGCTGTCCGTCCAGCGCCTGCGGATCGCGTCCGCACAGATGCGGCAGCCGCTCCCTGGCGGTGGCGAGGTCCCCGGCGGCCAGCGCGTCGCCGACGGCCCGCGCCTCACGCCGGAGCGTCGTACCGCCCAGCACGGCCCAGGTGGCGGCGGCGGTCAGCGCGATGTCCGTCGTACGGGGCCCGGCAAGGGCCCGTACGGTACGCGTCAGCAGCGCGGCACCGGCGGCCGCGCCGCCCGCGCACAGCGCGGTGTGCAGGGCCCCGTGGCCGCGGTGGTCGCGCCACAGCCGCCGCTCGGCGGCCGCGGCGGCGCGCCCGAACGCGGCCACCGGATGACCGCGGCGCGGATCGCCCATGGCGAGGTCGCCGAGGAAGCCGAGGGCGGCGCCGCACGCGTACGAGGCGTGGTCGGCACGCATCCGTCAGCCCGCCGTCGCGCCTCGGCGCGGCGGCGTGCGGACAGGTGGGGCTGGCGGCGTTTCGGGGCCGGGCATGGCGGTATGTCCTCACTCAGGGTCCGCGCCCTGGCTCGACGTGACCGGCGGTGAGAGTCTCCTGGCTCCCGGATCCGCGGTTCTCCCGGCCTTCCAGCTCCGCATACGGACGAACCATATGGATGAGCCGTGACCCCATACAGGCGATGGGAGAGCGCTCCCCGGTGACAGTGGCGGGACCGCGCCGGATTCTCACCGGCTTCCTCTCCTGCCGCCGTTTGGCTCCGGAAGTCCACCATGGGCCGCGAATGGCCGTCAACTCGCATATGACCCGCGATGCGTGAGTGTGCCGAGGCCCACATGGACCGACCGCCGGTCGGTCGACGCTGGTCAGCGCCGCCGCCCGGCGGTCGGTGGGGTCGATGAGGACGTGCGGTCCTCAGGCGACGATCAGATAGATGCCGTACGCCACGACCGCGGCGCACAGCCCGAAGCAGGCGTACGCGGCGGTGCGGGCGGCCGCGGAGGCGCCGCCCGCCACCACCGCCGTGCCGACCGCGCCGTCGTGCGGCTGCGGCTGGTCACTCCGGGACGTTCCGACGATCCCCAGGGTGAAGACGCCCACCATGCCGACCGTCACCGCGAGGCTGATGCCGAAGACCTGGCCGAGTGCCGCCCAGTCGATGCTCATCTACGTAGCTCCCTTTAGCTGGTGGTGCTGGTCGCCGCGGCGGCGGGGGTGGGGGTGGTCTCCGTGGCGGGCGCCGCGGTGGGCTCCGGGACGCTCTCCGCGGTGGTGTCCGCGGTGGTCTCGGTAGTGGTCGCGGCACCCGCGGGCGGCGGGGCGACGGACCGCAGGGCGGCGGTGACGGCGCCCACCGGCTCGGCGGACGGCACTCCGACCTCGTTGACGTTGGTGTGGTCCACGGGCTTGCGGCGCGACAGCGCCCAGATCGCCCCGCAGGCCAGGACGGCCAGCACGGCGACCGCCGTGACTCCCCAGCTCCCCTGGTCGGCCAGCAGCGCCGCGCCGCCCGCGACGAGACCCGCGGCCGGCAGGGTCAGCACCCATGCGATGACCATGCGGCCCGCGGTCGACCAGTGCATCACCGCGCCCTTGCGGCCGACCCCCGCGCCCATCACGGCGCCGGAGCAGACCTGGGTGGTGGACAGCGCGAAGCCGATGTGGGAGGAGGCGAGGATGACGGTCGCGGCACCGGTCTGGGCGGCGAAGCCCTGCGGCGGCTGGATGTCGGTGATGCCCTTGCCCATGGTGCGGATGATGCGCCAGCCGCCCAGGTAGGTGCCGAGCGCGATGGCCAGGCCCGCGGAGACGATGACCCACAGCGGCGGGTCGGAGTCGGGCGCGACGACGCCGCCGGTGACCAGCGCCAGGGTGATCACACCCATCGTCTTCTGGGCGTCGTTGGTGCCGTGGGCGAGGGAGACCAGGGCGGCCGAGGCGATCTGGCCGGCGCGGTAGCCCTTCGCGGTGTCCTCGGGGGAGCGGTCGCGGCCCAGCCGGTAGGTGAGCCGGGTGGCGGCCAACGTGGCGATTCCGGCCACGATCGGCGCGGCGACGGCGGGGATCAGGACCTTCATGACGATCGCGTCGCCGTTGACCCCCTGCAGGCCGACGGAGGCCACCGTGGCGCCGATGAGGCCGCCGAAGAGAGCGTGCGAGGAGCTGGAGGGGAGCCCGGCGAGCCAGGTCACCAGATTCCAGAGGATCGCGCCGACCAGACCCGCGAAGATCACTTCGGGTCGGATGCCGGAATTCTCGTCGACGATCCCTCCGGAGATGGTCTTGGCGACCTCCACGGACAGGAACGCGCCGACGAGATTGAGGACCGCCGACATCGCCACCGCCACCCGGGGACCGAGTGCTCCCGTGGAGATGGTGGTGGCCATGGCGTTGGCGGTGTCGTGGAAGCCGTTCGTAAAGTCGAACACCAAGGCCGTGATGATCACGATCCCGATGAGAAGCGTGATGTGTTCCATACACCCGGTCAATCAGTTCGAAGGTTCGGTATCAGCACGGTGAACGTAAGGAAACTGGATGAACGGAAGGTGAACTGAGGCGGGCGTCATGGTGACGCGCGGGCGAGAGTGCGGCGCCGGTCCGACTCTCGCCGTACTTCCGTACGTCATACGGGGTTTGAGGGGCGTACCCGAAGGGCCGATAAGGACCCCGCCCCGCCATGTCCTCGGCCCCGGCCGCCTGGCAGGATCGGACCCCGGAGGTGAGGGCGTGACGGAGTCGCGATCCCCACAGCGGCCGCGGCTGACCCGGCCCCTGCGGCAGGCGTGGGCCCAGGTGGTCCGGACGGCCCGCAGAACCACGGCCGACGGCCTCGTCGTCGGCACTTCGGGCAATGTCTCGGCGCGGGTCGGCGACACCGTCCTGGTGACCCCGAGCGGCCTCCCCTACGACCGGCTCGGCCCGCGCGACGCGGTCGGCGTGGATCTCGACGGCCGGCAGGTCCTCGGGACGCTCACGCCCACCAGTGAGCTTCCGATGCACCTGGCCGTCTACCGGAACACGGACGCCGCGGCCGTCGTCCACACCCACGCCGTCCACGCCACGGCCGTCTCCACCCTGGTCGACGAGGTCCCCGCGATCCACTACATGACCGGCTCGCTCGGCGGGCCGGTCCGGGTCGCGGGATACGCGCTCTACGGCACCGACGAGCTGGCCGACGCCATGCTCGAGGCGCTGCGCGACCGCAGCGGCGCTCTGCTGCGCAACCACGGCACCGTCGTCCACGGCGCGACCCTGGACCAGGCGTACGACCGCACCGCCCAGCTCGAATGGATGTGCCGGGTCTGGCTCACCGCCGCCGCCGTCCCGGGCCGCACCCCCGCCCTGATCCCGCCGGACGAGCTGGCCCGCGCCGCCGAGAAGCTGCGCGGCTACGGCCGGCCCCGCTGAGCCGCCCCGCCGGGGCCGGACCGCACGACCGGACGCGCCCGTCTGGCCGGCAGGCGGCTTCCCGCTCACACTGGGAGGGATGCGTCTGCGGACAACGGCGGTTGCGGCCGCCACCACTATCCTCAGTGTCGGCGCGACCGCGGTGGCGGGCGGACGGTACGCCACCGACGCTGCGCTCAAACCGGCCCCCGACCGTCCGCTGCCGAACGAACCCCCGCTCACCGTGCACGGGACCACGGACGGCCAGATCACCCTCACCCGCTCGCTCGCCTCGCTGCGCCCCGGCACCTACGGCCTCGCGGGCCGCGCCTGCCACGCCGTCGTCGGCCCCGTCATCGAGGACGCCCCGCACCCCGCCGACTGCGTCGTGCGCCGCCTGGAGCGGATCACCCACGGCACCCTCGACCCCGGGACCCGGGTCCGGCTCACCCCGCAGGTGCACATCGGCAATCCGCGGGACGCCCTCGGCATCGAGCACGCCGACGTCGACGTGCCCGGCGAACTCGGGCCGCTGCCCGCGTGGTTCCTCCCCGGCGAACGCACCACCTGGGTGATCACCACCCATGGCCTCGGCACGACCCGTGAACACCCTATGGTCGTCATGCCCTTCCTGAGGCGGCTGCGGGTCCCGGTGCTCGACATCGCGTACCGCGGCGACCCCGGCGCCCCCCGCCCCGAGGACGGCATAGGCCACCTCGGCGACATCGAGTGGCGCGACCTGGACGCGGCCATCCGCTACGCGGTGCGGTACGGGGCCCAGGACATCGTCCTGTACGGCTGGTCCACCGGCGCCACGATGGCCCTGCACGCCGCCGCCAACTCCGCGCTGCGGCACCGCGTCAACGGCATCGTGCTGGACTCCCCGGTGCTCGACTGGCAGGCCACCCTGCGCGCCCTCGCCATGGCCCGCGGCACGCCCGCCGCGCTGCTGCCGCTCGTGATACGCGCCGCCGAGGGGCGCGCCGGACTCGGCGAGAGCGCGCTCGCGGAGGCGTCCGACCCCGAGCGGCTGGCCGTGCCGACGCTCCTCGTCCACGGCCCCGACGACACCCTCGCCCCGTGGGACCTCTCGCGCGAACTCGTCGCACGCCGGTCCGAAATGGTCAGCCTTCACACGGTCCGGCAGGCCCCGCACGCCGCCATGTGGAACGCGGATCCGCAGGGCTACGAAGAGGTTCTGCGGCGCTTTCTGACGCCGCTCCTGTAGCGCCACCGGCAGCGCCCGCGCGGCGCTCGTGTAGCGACCGGGATCCGCCGGCGGCGACCGCCGGACGGGTGCCGATTGGGCTTTCGGGCCGTCAGCGGCGAGACTGCTCCCGTGACGTCCCGTACTCCGCGCGACTCCCGGCTCCGACTCGTCAGCAACCGGCCGCTGGCCACCGCCCGCCGGCCCGCGGCGAACCGCGGCTCCAGACCGGCGCCCCGTCCGCCCGAGGGCACCCCACCCCCCGCGGAGCTGGCCCGGCAGGCCCGATCGGGACTCGCCGGTGCCGTGGAGATCGCCCACTGGGCCGCGGCCGAGCACGGCGCGCCCGGCGCGCTCTCCGACGAGGCCGCCGCGCGGGCCGCCGCCGCGCTGGGGCTGAGCCCGGAGGAGGTGCGGGCCGACTGGGACCGGGCCCGCCTCGTCGGCCTCGTGGAACACCACGCCGGCACCTCCCGCGCCGGCTGGCGGCTCCAGGCGTGGGACCGCGACGACAGCGCGGTGCTGCGCGGCTGGGTCGCGCTGCTCGACGCGTGGTCCCTGGCCTGCCCCGCCCCGGAAACGGCCGAGCCCTCGGCGGTCGCCGAGGTCGTGGAGGCCGTACCACAGCTGCTCTCGCTGCTTCAACTGTCGGCGGGCCCGGTCCAGATCCCCGTGCTGCTGGACATGTTGCGGCAGCGCGTGGCGGAGCTGCGCACCGAGCGCTGTGAGATCCCCCAGGGGGTCGCGGAGGTCCTGGAGCCCGACGAGGGCGCCCTGGCCGCCCCCCAGGCCGCCGAGGACGCGGACGAGGCCCTGGAGGGGCTCCTGGGCTGGGGCCTGGACGCGCTCGCCTCCGTGGGGGCGCTCACCGTACGGGACAGCACCGAGGACGGGCCCGAGGGCGTGGCGAGCGGTCAGCGCGAGGCCGTGCTCACCGCGCTCGGCAACTGGGCGGTGTGGGTCAAGCTGGAGCAGATCTGTGTCGCCGCCCAGAGCCCCGCCGGGAACATCGAGCACCCCGCCGCCGACATGCTGCGCGGCTGCGCGGGCCTGACGCCGGGCCCCGCCCGCGCCGAGTACCGGGCCTGGCTGGCCGCCCGCCCCGTCGGCAGCGCCGTCACCGAGCTCATCGGCGCGGCGCGCGGCGACGACGCGCTGCTGCGCGGGCTCGCCTTCGAGGCGCTGCGCGTCGTCGGGGCGCCGGCCGAGCCCTCCGTACGGGCCGTCGTCGAGGAATCGTGCCTGCGCCCGTACGCCCTCATCTGGCTCGCGGAGCACGAGGGCGCCGACCCGGAGGAGGCGCTGGACGCGCTCACCCGCGAGGAGGCCACCTGGCTGTGGGTGGACACCGCCGCGGCCATCTCCGACCACGGCGAGAGCCCGCTGCTCGTCCGCCATCTGGAGTCCGCCGTCCAGGGCACCGTGCCCGCGCTGCTGCGGGAGGTACGGGCCGTGGGCCACCCCCGCACCGTGCAGGTCCTGGTGGCGCTGGCCGCCGCCCACCCCGATCCGGCCCTCGCCAAGGCGGTCCGCCGCGCGGCCTTCCAGGTGCACACCGGCGGGGTCTGACAGCGGGAGAAGGGGGGTCCGAGACCGGGGGAAAACGACTTGCCCCGCCCCGCTAAACTATCCGCATGGCAATTCTCCTCGTGCATTAGACGGCGTCGGCCCAACCTCGCCCGTCCCGTCCGCCGTCCCACCCTGCCCAGGAGTAATTTCCTTGATCACCGCCTCCGGCGTCGAGTTGCGTGCCGGCGCCCGTGTCCTCATCGAGTCCGCTTCCTTCCGCATCGCCAAGGGCGACCGCATCGGCCTCGTCGGCCGTAATGGCGCGGGCAAGACCACGCTCACCAAGTGCCTGGCCGGCGAGGGCATCCCGGCCGGCGGCAGCATCACCCGCTCCGGCCAGGTCGGCTACCTTCCGCAGGACCCGCGCACCGGCGATCTCGACGTCCTCGCCCGCGACCGCATCCTGTCCGCCCGCGACCTCGACTCCGTGCTCCGCAAGATGCGTGAGAACGAGGACCGTATGGCCAACGGCAAGGGCGCCACCCGCGAGCGCGCGATGAAGAAGTACGAGCGCCTGGAGACCGAGTTCCTCACCAAGGGCGGATACGCCGCCGAGGCGGAGGCCGCGACCATCGCCGCCAGCCTCGGCCTGCCCGACCGGGTGCTGGGCCAGGCGCTCCATACGCTCTCCGGCGGTCAGCGGCGCCGGGTCGAGCTGGCCCGGATCCTCTTCTCGGACTCCGACATCCTGCTGCTTGACGAGCCGACGAACCACCTCGACGCCGACTCGATCACCTGGCTGCGCGACTACCTGAAGACCTACAGCGGCGGCTTCATCGTCATCTCCCACGATGTCGACCTCGTCGAGACGGTCGTCAACAAGGTCTTCTACCTGGACGCCAACCGCTCGGTCATCGACATCTACAACATGGGCTGGAAGCTCTACCAGGCCCAGCGCGAGGCCGATGAGAAGCGCCGCAAGCGCGAGCGCGCCAACGCCGAGAAGAAGGCCGCCGCCCTCAACTCCCAGGCCGACAAGATGCGCGCCAAGGCCACCAAGACCGTGGCCGCGCAGAACATGGCCCGCCGCGCCGAGAAGCTGCTGTCCGGCCTCGAGGGCGTACGGCAGTCCGACAAGGTCGCCAAGCTCCGCTTCCCGGACCCGGCCCCGTGCGGCAAGACCCCGCTGACCGCCGAGGGCCTGTCGAAGTCGTACGGCTCGCTGGAGATCTTCACCGATGTCAGTCTGGCCGTCGACAAGGGTTCGCGCGTCGTCATCCTCGGCCTGAACGGCGCCGGCAAGACGACGCTGCTGCGGCTGCTGGCCGGGGTCGAGAAGCCGGACACCGGCCAGGTGACCCCCGGCCACGGGCTGAAGCTCGGCTACTACGCGCAGGAGCACGAGACGCTCGACCCGGACCGCACCGTCCTGGAGAACATGCGCTCCGCCGCCCCGGACCTCGACCTCGTCGCCATCCGTAAGACGCTCGGGTCCTTCCTGTTCTCCGGCGACGACGTGGACAAGCCGGCCGGAGTGCTCTCCGGCGGCGAGAAGACCCGGCTCGCGCTGGCCACCCTGGTCGTCTCCTCGGCCAATGTGCTGCTTCTCGACGAGCCCACCAACAACCTCGACCCGGCCAGCCGCGAGGAGATCCTCGGCGCGCTGCGCACCTTCACCGGGGCGGTGGTGCTGGTGACCCACGACGAGGGCGCGGTCGACGCCCTGCAGCCGGAGCGCATCATCCTGCTGCCGGACGGGGTCGAGGATCTGTGGGGCCAGGACTACGCGGATCTCGTCGCGCTCGCCTGACGTCCGGGGCGGGCTTCGGTCCGCCCCCTCGGAGCGCCTGACGTCCGATTCTTCCCGTCTGATCCACTTCCTGTAGATCATTCGGCCTAGGCGTGATCCATCATCTGAGTGAGAACGGCTGGTATCGCGGCGCGTCGCGGGCGACCGGCGCACGGAGCGTGCCGTGCGCCGGTCCGGGGTGGGCCGGGCCTGGTCACGTATGCCCTGACCTGCCTCTTCGTCGGTAAACACGAAAGAGTTTCAGGGCGAACAGCACCGGAATCCTGGCTTCCGAAGGTCGTCGCGCCGCAATTTCAGGGAATCCTTCATCCACAGACCTTGCCGAATGGGTGGCCAGGACGGCGTGTAGGGGTGATCATGAGAGTCCAGAGCGCACTTCCCATGAGGAGGCACGGGTGGCCGAGACTCTGAAGAAGGGCAGCCGGGTGACCGGCGCCGCGCGCGAAAAGCTCGCGGCAGACCTGAAGAAGAAGTACGACTCCGGTGCGAGCATCCGGGCGCTGGCCGAGGAGACCGGCCGTTCCTATGGATTCGTTCACCGGATGCTCAGCGAATCGGGAGTTTCCCTACGTGGTCGCGGTGGCGCGACGCGAGGCAAGAAGGCCGCATCGGCCTGATCGCCCGCTCGCTCCGTCGTCATCGGCAGGCAGGGACGGTGCCACCCGGCTGATCGTCGACTCGGCCGGGTGGTTACTGTGCAGTCACTTGTACTGACTGCAGCCTAGCGGAGGCTCCTGTGACCCTGCTCGACAAGGACGGCGTTCAGCTCACCGTGGATGACGCGGTCGCCACGGTGACCCTGGCCAACCCGGCGAAGCGCAACGCCCAGTCGCCCGCGCTGTGGCGGGCGCTGGCCGAGGCCGGGCGGCTGGTGACCGGTGGCGTGCGCGTCGTGGTGCTGCGCGCCGAGGGCAAGTCCTTTTCGGCAGGCCTTGACCGGCAGGCGTTCACGCCCGAGGGGTTCGACGGCGAGCCGTCCTTCATCGATCTGGCGCGCGGCTCCGACAGTGAGCTGGACGCCGCCATCGCCGAGTACCAGGAGGCGTTCACCTGGTGGCGGCGGAACGACATCGTGTCGATCGCCGCGGTCCAGGGCCATGCCATCGGCGCCGGCTTCCAGCTCGCGCTCGCCTGCGATCTGCGGGTGTGCGCGAACGACGCCCAGTTCGCGATGCGCGAGACCAGCCTTGGTCTGGTGCCCGACCTCACCGGCACGCATCCGCTGGTCGGGCTCGTGGGGTACGCCCGAGCGCTGGAGATCTGCGCGACCGGGCGCATCGTCCACGCCGATGAGGCCGAGCGGACGGGCCTGGCCAATCTCGTAGTCCCCGCCGCCGAGCTGGACGCCGCGGCCCAGGACCTGGCCGCGGCCCTCCTCGCCGCGCCCCGGGACGCGGTCATCGAGACCAAGGCGCTGCTGCGGGGGGCCGTGGACCGTACGTACGAGGAGCAGCGTGCCGCCGAGCGCGCCGCCCAGGCCCGCCGCCTGCGCGACCTCGCGGGCCTGGCCGACTAGACGTTGTTCCGGGGGGCTCAGCCCCCTGGCCCCCGCAGGGGCTCAGCCCCCTGGCCCCGAAGGTCAGGCGCTCGCAGCGCCGTCGCCACCGTCGGCACCGCCTCCAGCACCAGCACCGCGAGGTCGTCGTCGATCGGCTCGGTGCTGAAGTCGTGCGCGGCGCGCCGCACCCGCTCCGCGACGGCCTTGGCGCCGAGCCCGACGCAGCCGCGGAGGATGTCGGAGAGGCCGTCGTCGTCGTCCAGCTGATGGGTGCCGTTCCGCCGCTCGGTGACCCCGTCGGTGACGGTCTTCCTGGAGCTGCACCGTAAGAACCGCCAGCTCGAGGCCCAGGCCGAGCAGCTACGGCAGCGGCTGGCCGGCGACCGGCCCCCCTCGGAGGACCGGCTGGGGAAGGTCGCCGAGCAGCTGGCGCGCACCGGGGTACTGCTGCGCGCCGCCGAAGACGCCGAGGCCGAGGAGCTGGCCGACCGCATCGCCGAGCTGGAGCGCACCGTTGAGGGGCTGCGCGAGGGCGGCGGCTGAGCCGCGGTCTGGTTCCACGGCGGTTTCTACGGCGGTTCCTCGGCAGGTTCTACGGCAGGTTCCTCGGCAGGTTCTACGGCGGTGACCAGGACCGCCACCGTCACGGGCTCCGGGGCGGCGGCCGCCACCGCCGTCCGTACCGCCCGTGCCACATCCAGGGCGCGGTGGTCCGCCGCGACGGCCAGTTCGATCCGGATGTGCGCATCCTCGATATGCACGGCGCGGGAGGAGCCCAGTACGGGCGCGAGCCGGGTCACGCCGGGGACGGAGACGGCGGCGGTGGCCGCGGCCGTGAGGGCCGGGTCGGAGTCGTCGGTCGCCGGTGGGTGTTGCGCTTTCTGCCGTGGGGGCCGCCGTCGCGGGGGCGTGGGTGCGGCCCGTGTCTCCGGCGCCTCCAGTACCTCCGTCACCCGTAGATCCACCGCCTCGACCTCCAGGCCCAGCCGGTCCACCGCCGCCTGGAACAGGGCGTCGCGCAGCCGGTCCGCCGCCACCGGCAGCGGCTGATCCACCGTCGCCGCGCACTCCGCCTCGATCCGCAGCGGACCCGGCGGCAGCGCGCTCGGCGGGGGCGGAACCGCGGGCGTCCCCGCGGTGTCGGGGTCGGCCAGCCCGATACGGAGCGTGCCGAGGCGTACGCCGGGTACCTTGTCGGCCGCTCCTTCGAGCACGGTGTCCGCCGCGAGCTCGGTCAGCCACGAGCCGTCCGCCGCGCCGCCCAGGGGCAGCAGCCGGCCGAGCCGTAGCTGCTGCCGTACCGCCTCCGCGAGCCAATCCGTGACCACCGCCGTCACCCCTTTGCGCTGTATGTGCTGGGTTCAGCCTGCCGTATCCATCGTGCGAGTGCCGCATCTGCGAAGCGGTTCGGGGAAAGCGGCTTTAGTGTGGCTAGTAGAGCGAGCGGAAGGCTCTGGAAAGCTCTCGCCTTGGAAGGGACGATCGGTGATGTCCGAGACAGCACCACGGAACCGGCCCGAGAACCCCGCCACGGAGCCCGCGGCCGATACGCCGAAGACCCTCGGGGGCGACGCCGCTACGGCCGCTCCGACCCGGCGCGGCGGGGGCGACCCCGCCTCCCGAGGGCGTACCACCATCGCCGACGGCGTCGTCGAGAAGATCGCCGGTATGGCGGCCCGCGATGTGCTCGGGGTGCATGCGATGGGCAGTGGTTTCGCGCGCACCTTCGGGGTCGTACGGGACCGGGTGCCCGGGGGCAGGTCGGTCACCCGCGGGGTGAAGGCCGAGGTGGGCGAGGTGCAGACGGCCCTCGACCTGGAGATCGTGGTGGACTACGGCGTCTCCATCGCCGATGTCGCCCGGGCCGTGCGGGAGAACGTGATCGCGGCGGTCGAGCGGATGACCGGCCTTGAGACGGTCGAGGTCAATATCGCGGTCAGCGATGTGAAGTTGCCGGATGAAGAAGAGGAATCGCCGGAGCCGCGGCTCCAGTAGCCCGGGTTCCAGTAGCTCGGGCTTCCGTGGCCCGGTAGCGGCTTCGGTTGGCTCCAGTAGGGGAGCACACGATGAGCATGGCCGTGGTCGGCATGATCGCGGGGATGGCGCTCGCTTTCGCCGGTTACTTCGGTGGTTTCGGCGCCTTTCTGCTGGTGGCGGCGTTGGGCGCCGTCGGATTCATCGCGGGCCGGTTCCTGGACGGTGATCTGGAACCGGGCGAATTCTTCCGCTCCCGTGGCCGTGACGAGCGGCGACGGTGACGCGCCGTGGTCGAACCGGGTGAGCGGGGTGCGACGCGGATCGCGGACCGCGTCATCGCGAAGATCGCCTCGCAGGCGGCGTGGGAGGCGCTGCCGGCCGACGGCGCCTTCGCGCTGCCGCACGCGGCCGTGGTGGTGCGCGAGCGCGTCGCGCGGGTGCGGGTCGGCGTCGAGCTCGGCTATCCGTCCGACATCGGGGCGCAGTGCGGGGCGGTGCGTCGTCATGTCGTCGAACGGGTAGGTGAGTTGGCGGGTATTGAGGTGCCCGAGGTGGCGGTGACGGTCGAGCGACTGCACTCACCGCTGCTGGAGCGGGCGGATCGGGGGAGGGTGCGATGAACGCGGGCGGTGCGGTGGATGGGGGCGGTGCGGTGAATGCGGGCGAGAAGTTGCGGCAGTCCGCGTCCTCGGCGGCGTACGACGCCGGGTCGGGGTCCGGCGATCCGTCCCCGTACGTCGGCCGCTTCTGGTCCGAGCGACGGATCCCCGCCGGGCTCGTCGCACTGGCCCTCGTCGCCGGCGCCGGACTCCTGCTGTACGACGTGGCCGCCGTGCGGGCCGGCCGGTCCGCGATGCGGTGGCGGGTCTGGCTCGCCGAACAGCTCTCCTCGCGGCCGCTCGACGACGGATGGGTCGTGGGCGGGGCCGCCCTGCTGGTGGTCCTGGGGATCTGGATGATCGTGCTGGCGCTCACCCCGGGGCTGCGGGGCCTGCTGCCGATGCGCGCGGCGGGTGACGTCCGGGCCGGGATCGACCGGGCCGCCGCGAGGCTGGTGCTGCGCGACCGGGCGATGGAGGTGCCCGGGGTGCGGTCGGTACGCGTCGACGTCGGCCGTCGGCGCGTGAGGGCCCGGGCGCAGGCCCACTTCCGCGACCTGGACGCGGTACGGGCGGATCTGGACGCCGCCCTCGACGAGGGCATCCGACAGTTGGGCCTGGCCCGGCCGCCCGCTCTTTCCGTGCACGTACGGCGACCATCGAAGAGGTGAGCGGACGATGCTGCGGATCGTCAACCGGGTGCTGCTGGGTGTGGTGGGTCTGCTGCTGTTGGGTTTCGGCGCGGTGGTCCTGGCCGGCTGGCCGCCGTTCGACGGGCGCGATGACGTCCTGCTGAGCCGTGCCGACCGGATGCGGTGGCGCGATGCCGGGTGGTGGTGGCCCGGGGTCATCGCGGCGCTGGGGCTGGTGGTGTTGCTCGCGGTGTGGTGGGCGCTCGCCCAGTTGCGGCGGGGCCGACTGGCGGAGGTGCTGGTGGAGACCGGGGATGGGGAAGGGGCGCTGCTGCGGGGGCATGCGCTGGAGGCGGCGCTGACGGCGGAGGCGGAGTCGCTGGGCGGAGTGGAGCAGGCGCACGTACGGCTGCGGGGCCGACGGACCGCGCCGGAGGCGCAGGTAGGGCTGGTGCTGGAGGCGCGGGCGGAGCCGGTGCGGACGCTGGAGGGGCTGCGGGCGGAGGCGCTGGAGCATGCGCGGGGCTCGGCGGGGCTGGAGCGGCTGCCGGCGGAGGTACGGCTGAGGACGGAGCGGCATCGGGCGGAGCGGGCGCGGTAGCCGGGTGCGGGTTCCGGGGCGGGTGCGGGTTCCGGGGCGGGTGCGCGGGGTGGTGGGTGCGGGTGCGGGTTGCGTGGGTGGTGGGTGCGGGTTCCGGGGTGGGTGCGGGTGCGGGTGCGGGTTGCGTGGGTGGTGGGTGCCGGGTGCGGGGCCTCCGGGACGGGGGCCCTGGACCGTATATTTACGGCGCCGGTGCTCGGAGGCGTTGGGTTGGCCGGAGATTGGCGCCACAAATACACGTCAGCGTCCAGGACCCCCACCCCTGCACCCCCGTCCCCTTCCGTCTCGTTGCTGACCTCTGGCCTGGTGGCCCGGCCTCCGGCCCGGTCGGCGGTCCGCCTGGTGGTGGGGGTGCCCCCGTCCCCTTCCGTCTCGTTGTCGGCCTCTGGGCTGGTGGCCCGGCCTCCGGCCTGGTGGCCTGGCCCCTGCCCGGTCGGTAGTCGGCTCGGTGGGGGTGGGAGCGCCCCGCTCGTCGCCGACCCCAGGCCCGGTGGCCCGCCTCGCCGCTGCCGTGCGCTGGCGTCCGTGGCCCGGGGTCCTGTCCGGTCGGGGGTTCGCCCGAGGCCCAGCCTCGTCCGGCCATCCAGCCCCCTCGCTCCAGGCCTCGGGGGACCGGTTGCCTGTGCGGTTGGCGGTCGGCCCGTGATCCAGCCTGTCCGGCGTTTGAGGACACGCCCGGAGGGTGTGCCCGGATTCCGGGCGGAACTCCAACACCCAGGGCGTTTGAGGAGCCGGGGGTGCGGGGGTGGAGCCCCCGCGGCGTCGTTAGAAGCCGTGCAGCGCCCCGCCGTCCACCGGCAGCATCAGGCCCGTGAGATACGAGGCCGCCGGGGAGAGCAAGAAGGCGGCGGCCTTGCCGAATTCCTCGGGGGTGCCGTATCGCCGCAGCGGGATCGTCGCGCAGTTCCGCTCGCGCGCCGCATCCGCGTCACCGGAGAGCCCGTCCAGCTCGCGCACGCGATCCGTGTCGATGCGGGACGGGAGCAGGCCGACGACGCGGACGCCGCGGGGGCCGAGCTCGACGGAGAGGGACTTGGCGAAGCCGGCGAGGCCGGGGCGGAGGCCGTTGGAGATGGTGAGGCCGGGTATGGGTTCGTGGACGGAGCCGGAGAGGACGAAGCCGATCACGCCGCCGGGGGAGAGTTCCGAGGCGGCCGTGCGGGCCAGCCGGACGGCGCCGAGGAAGACGGATTCGAAGGCCGTCTGCCACTGGGCGTCGGTGATGTCGGCGGTCGGCCCGGCCGGCGGGCCGCCGACGCTGATGAGGATGCCGTCGAAGCCGCCGAAGTGGTCGCGGGCGGTGGTGATGAGGCGGTCGGCGACGGCGGGGTCGGCGTTGTCGGCGGCGACACCGACGGCGCCCGGTCCGAGGGAGGCGGCGGTGGCGGCCGCGGCGTCGGCGCCGCGGCCGGTGATGATCACCTTGGCGCCGTCGGCGACGAGCTCACGGGCGGCGGCGAGCCCGAGCCCGCGGGTGGCTCCGGTGACGATGTACACCCGGTCTTTGAGTCCAAGATCCATGGGGTCAGTCTGCCGTGGCCCCCTCAGCGAGGGTAAGGGCGGTCCCGACCAGCCCGATATGGCTGAAGGCCTGGGGGAAGTTGCCGAGCTGGCGGCCGCTCGCCGGGTCGTACTCCTCGGCGAGGAGGCCGACGTCGTTGCGGAGGGACAGGAGGCGTTCGAAGAGGGCTCGGGCGTCCTTGTGGCGGCCGGTGAGCTGGAGCGCGTCGGCGAGCCAGAAGGAGCAGGCGAGGAAGGCGCCTTCGGAGCCGGGGAGGCCGTCCACGTTGCTGCTGTCGGTGGTGTAGCGGCGGATGAGGCCGTCCTCGCTGAGTTCGCGGCGGACCGCGTCGATGGTGCCGATGACGCGGGGGTCGGTGGCGGGGAGGAAGCCGACGCGGGGGATGAGGAGGGTGGCGGCGTCCAGTTCGGTGGAGCCGTAGGACTGGGTGAAGGTGGAGCGCGCGGGGTCGTAGCCCTTCTCGCAGACCTCGCGGTGGACCGCGTCCCGCATGGCGCGCCAGCGGTCCACGTCCCCGCTCAGCTCGGGGTGGGCCTCGATGGTGCGGACGGCGCGGTCGGCGGCGACCCAGGCCATGACCTTGGAGTGGACGAAGTGGCGGCGGGGCCCGCGGACCTCCCACAGGCCCTCGTCGGGGTCGCGCCAGGCGGACTCCAGGAAGTCCATGAGCGCGCTCTGGAGCCTCCAGGCGTGCGGCGGGCAGGCGAGGCCGGAGGCGCGGGCGAGGTGGAAGGAGTCGAGGACCTCGCCGTAGACGTCGAGCTGGTGCTGGCTGACCGCGCCGTTGCCGATCCGGACGGGCGCCGAGTGCTCGTAGCCTTCGAGCCAGGAGAGCTCCTGCTCAGGGAGCCGGCGCTCGCCCCCGAGGCCGTACATGATCTGCAGCTCGGCGGGGTCGCCGGCGATCGCGCGCAGCAGCCAGTCGCGCCAGGCGCTCGCCTCCTCGCGGTAGCCGGCGCAGAGCAGTGCGTTCAGGGTGAGGGTGGAGTCGCGCAGCCAGCAGTAGCGGTAGTCCCAGTTGCGGACGCCGCCGAGCAGCTCGGGCAGTGAGGTGGTGGGGGCCGCGACAATGCCGCCGGTCGGGGCGTAGGTGAGCGCCTTGAGGGTGATCAGGGAGCGTACGACGGCGTCCCGGTACGGGCCCTCGTAGCGGCAGCGGGCGGCCCAGGCGCGCCAGTCGGCGAGGCTGGAGCGGAGGGAGGTGTAGGGGTCGACGAGGCGCGGCCGGGGCTCGTGGGAGGGGTGCCAGGTGAGGACGAAGGCCACCTGCTCCCCGGCCGAGACGGTGAACTCGGAGCGGGTGCTGAAGTCCTTGCCGTAGGTGTGCACCTCGGGCTCGGAGCGCAGCCATACGGAGTCGGGCCCGGCGACCGCGATCCGGTGGCCGTCGTCGCGGCGCACCCAGGGGATGACGTTGCCGTAGTCGAAGCGCAGCCGCAGGACGCCCTGCATCTCGACGCTGCCGGAGACGCCTTCCACGATGCGGATGAGGTCGGGGGCGCGGTCGCGCTGCGGCATGAAGTCGATGACCTTGACGGTGCCCGACTCGGTCTCCCAGACGGACTCCAGGACGAGGGAGTCGTCGAGATAGTCGCGGCGGGTGCAGGCGCCCGCGCCCTTGGGGGCGAGCCGCCAGTGGCCGTTGTCGGAGTCGCCGAGGAGCGCGGCGAAGCACGCCGCCGAGTCGAAGCGGGGCAGGCACAACCAGTCGATGGAGCCTTCACGGCTGATCAGAGCAGCTGTCTGATGGTCCCCGATGAGTGCGTAGTCGTCGATGCGCTGAGCCACACCGAGGAATCTTCCCGGGAAGTGGGAACCTAGTCGGCAGCCGCGGTGGCGGGGACTTTCCCGGGGGTGGCGGGGGCGGCGGCCTCGGCGGCGCGGTCCCGGCGCTCGCGGCGGACCAGGACGACCCAGCCCACGGGCACACCGGCGGAGAACAGCCACCACTGGACCGCGTACGCCATATGGGGGCCGATGTCGCTGTGGTTGGGTGCCGGGACCGGCTGGGGCTGCTTGGTGCCCTTGGGGGAGGAGGCGGTGAGCTCGATATAGCCGCCGAGAACGGGCCGGGACAGGGCCTTCGCCTGCTGCTCGCTGTTGATGAGCGTGACCTGGCGCGGCGGCAGCCCCTTCTTGTCCTTGATGCCGCTGTTGCCAGTGGTCTCGTCGGCCTTGAGCCGGCCGGTGACGGTGACCTTGCCGGCGGGGGCGGCGGGGACCTTCGGGAACTTGGTGAGATCCGGGCCGGCCGGGATCCAGCCGCGGTTGACGAGGGCCGCCCGGCCGTCCGGGAGCAGCAGCGGAGTGAGGACGAAGTAGCCGATGGACTGCTCGTCGGAGCCGGTGCGCTGGCGGACGACGACCTCGTGGGCCGTGTCGTAGGTGCCGGTGGCGGTCACGGTGCGCCAGGTGTCGTCGCGGGGGACGGTACGGCCGGGGGAGGTGAGCTTGTCGACGGCCAGGGGCCGGGCGTCGAGGTTGTCCCCGATCAGCTGGTTCTGTGCGACCCGGTGCTCATGGCGGTGGAGCTGCCAGAAACCCAGCCTGATCATGGTGGGGATCAGGGCGAGGCCTACGAGTGTGAGGATCACCCACTGCCGGGTCAACAGGAAGCGGTACACGCCCTTGACCCTACTCGGCGTGGATTGTCCCCCGGCCGGTGGGGCCACCGGGGGACAATCCACGGCCGGATCAGACGTGATCGACGATGCCCACCTTCCCTTCCGCGCGGGCGCAGTGCGCGCCGCAGTAGAAGTGGCCGTCCGCCTCCACGCCCTGGCCGATGATCTGGCACCGGCAGTGCTCGCAGATGGGCGCCATGCGATGGATGGCGCACTGGAAACAGTCGAAGACATGCACGCTGTCCTGCGCGTGCACCTCGAATGTCATCCCGTAGTCGTTTCCACAGACCTCACAACGTGCCATAGGCCACAGCGTGCGGGCCCGCGTGGTGGTGGGCGAGCGGCGGGCGGGCGCGTCGCGCCGACTTCACCTGTTTGTCGGCGGTGCGGGGGTGACGTCCTGGAGGAGCTGCATAAAAGCGGCCTCGTCGATGACCGGTGTGCCGAAGGAGCGGGCCTTGGTGGTCTTGGACGTGGGCGACACGGGATCGTTGGTGACCAGCACGCTGGTGAGCCGGGAGACGCTGGTGGCCACATGGAGCCCGGCCTCGACCGCCCGGTCCTCCAGCAGCTCGCGGTCGACCGAGGTGTCCCCGGAGAACGCCACCCGCATGCCCTGGACGAGCTGCCTGCCCGGCTCGTAGCGCCCCGGGTTGGGGTAGGGGCAGGCGGGGCGCTTACGGCTGGGGCGCCAGCTCGGCTGCCGGTACGACCGCTGCTGACCGATTGCGCGCGCCGGGCCGTCGGACCACTCGGTGAGCGGCTGACAGGCCAGCAGCGGGAGGCTTACCCCGGCCTCGGCGGCCAGATGGAGGCTCGGCCGGAACGTCTCGGCGAGCACCCGCGCGTCGTCCAGCGCGTGGTGGGCGCGACGCTGGACCACCCCGTAGTGCGCGGCGAGCGTCTCCAGCTTGTGGTTGGGCAGCGGCAGGCCCAGCTCCTTGGAGAGGGCGATGGTGCACAGCCGCTGCCGTACGGGCGCGGCGCTCTTGGCGCGGGCGTACTCGCGGGCGAGCATCGACCAGTCGAAGACGGCGTTGTGCGCGACCAGGACGCGGTCGGCGAGGCGCTCGGCGAGCTCACCGGCGATCTCCGGGAAGAGCGGGGCGTCGGCGAGCATCTCCCGGGTGAGCCCGTGGATCCACACCGGGCCCGGATCGCGCTGCGGATTGACCAGGGTGTACCAGTGGTCCTGCACCGTGCCCCGGGCGTCGAGCTGATAGACCGCCGCCGACACGATCCGGTCGTCGCGGGCGAGGCCGGTGGTCTCCACGTCGACGACCGCGTACCCCTGGGGATAGGCGGTCGGCCACGAGGACGGCGATGCGAGCTGCGGTGCGGCTGCCGTGGGGTCTTCGAGCATGGTTCACGAGGATACGGGCCGCCGCCGACAACTCGGACCGCCGGTTCGGTGTGTGAGGGGAAGTCATCGTCGCCCGCCGGCGTCAGGGGGACACGGCGGGCACCATTGCTGACAGATCATCTACCATACTTGTTGGTAACTACCTCTAGCGAAGGCCCTGTGGCCGGTTCTATGTTGCGGGACATGCCGCACCTGCCCAATGCCGTGCTGTGGTCCATCCCGGCCTTTGTCCTGCTCGCCGTCGTGGAGATGGTGAGCTACCGGCTCCACCCCGACGACGACGCCGACGGGTACGCGGCCAAGGACGCCGCGACCAGCGTTGCCATGGGGCTCGGGAGCCTCGTCTTCGATCTGGCATGGAAGATCCCGATTGTGGCGGTCTATGCCGCCGTCTATGAACTCACTCCGCTGCGTGTCCCCGTGGAGTGGTGGACGCTGCCGCTGATGCTGCTCGCGCAGGACTTCTTCTACTACTGGTCGCACCGCGGGCACCATGTCATCCGCATCCTGTGGGCATGCCATGTGGTGCACCACTCCAGCCGCAAGTTCAACCTCACCACCGCACTGCGGCAGCCGTGGACCACCTGGACCGTCTGGCCGTTCTACGTACCGATGATCGCGCTCGGGGTGCATCCCGCCGCGGTCGCGTTCTGCTCATCGGTGAGCCTGGTCTACCAGTTCTGGATCCATACCGAGCGGATCGGCACCCTGCCGCGCCCCATCGAGTTCCTCTTCAACACGCCGTCGCACCATCGCGTCCACCACGCCTCCCAGGGGGGCTATCTGGACCGTAACTTCGGCGGCATCCTCATCGTGTGGGACCGGCTTTTCCGGTCCTTCGTTCCGGAGACACAGCGGCCGGTCTACGGGCTCACGAAGAACATCGACACCTATAACCCGCTGCGCGTGGCCACCCATGAGTACGCGGCCATCGCCCGCGACCTCGCGGCGGCGCGCGGCTGGCGCGAGCGGGCGGGCCGGGTCTTCCGGGGGCCGGGCTGGCAGCCGGCGCCCGCACCCGAGGACGGACAGCCCGAGGCCGCCGGAAAGCCCGTCACCGAGAGCGTGGCATGACCGCCGCGGGGCGCGGGGCGCGCGCCCCGCTGGGGCTCTTCGCGCTGCTGGCCGCCGTCCATCTGGGCGCGCTGCTCGCGGACGCCACCCCGGTCGTCCATGCCACCAAGCCCGCCCTGATGCCCGTCCTCGCCGGGTACGCCCTCGTGCGCGGCGGGTCCCGGTGGCTCGCCGCCGCGCTGCTGTGCGGCTGCGGCGGCGATGTGCTGCTGCAGATCGGCGGCGACACCAGGTTCCTGGCCGGAATGGGGTGCTTCGCCGCCGGACATGTCTGCTATATGGCGCTGTTCGTCCGCGCGCGACGCCGTACGGTGCCCTGGGTCGCCGCCGGATACGGGGCCGCGTGGCTCGGCACCGTCGTCCTCCTGTGGCCCGGCCTCGACGCGGATCTGCGGGTCCCCGTCGCGGGCTACAGCCTGCTGCTGACGGCCATGGCGCTCGGCGCGCTGCGGGCGGGCCCGTGGACCGGGCTCGGCGGGGCGCTGTTCCTGCTCTCCGACACCCTGATCGCCGCCGGTCTCGCGCACTGGCCACGACCGCCCGTACCGCAGTTCTGGGTCATGGTCACCTATGTGGCGGCCCAGTATCTGCTGACCGCCGGGGTGCTCCGCGACGGGTCGCCGGGCGGGTCATCCCCGCCCGACGGCCCGCGCACGGGATCAGTCGATCACTTCTCGACGGCGTCCAGGGCGTCCGTGAGCCCGGCGCCGTAGAAGCCGTTGTACCGCTTGCCGCCCTCGCACACCGCGTCGACCGTGCCGTCCCCGTCGATGTCGTAGTCGGTCGGGCAGGCGGTGTCATCGGCCTCGGCCTTGAGTAGCGCCTTCACCTGCCCGGGCGAGGCGTGCGGATGGGTGCTCTTGATGAGCGCCGCGACGCCCGCGACATGCGGGGAGGCCATCGAGGTGCCCGCCATATAGCCGTACTTGCCGCCGGGCAGCGTGTTGTAGATGAGACCGCTGGTGGCCGGGGGCTCCGGCTTCTGGTAGGCGGTGCTGTCGCCGCCGGGGGCCGCGATGTCGATGACCCCGAGGCCGTAGTTGGAGAACGACGACTTGAGCCCCTTGGCGCCGGTCGCGGCGACGGTGACGACGCCCGGCAGCTGGGTCGGGATGTCCAGGCAGACGCTCGGGTCCACGTCCCGGTCACCGGGGGTGGTGTCGTTGGGGCTGGAGGGGTCGGTGATGGTGTCCGACGTGAGGTCGTAGTTCTCGTTGCCCGCCGCGGCGACGTTCACCACGCCCTTGTGCTCCGCGTACGACGAGGCCCGGCGCACCGCGTCGACCAGGGCCTTCTGGTCCGGGTCGGTGGTGCAGTTGAAGTACCACGGGTCGGTGTAATAGCTGTTGTTGGTGACGTCCACCCCGTGCTCGGCCGCCCAGACGAAGCCGCAGACCACGGCCTCGGTGTAGAAGAACCCGGCGGTCGTGCCCACCTTGATGCCGGAGACCTTGACGCCCGGGGCCACACCGGTGACGCCGACGCCGTTCTTCGCGGCGGCGATCTCGCCCGCGACATGCGTGCCGTGCGGGCTCTCCGCGGCGGTCGGCCGCCATGCGCCGTCGGCCGTGTCCGGCTTGCCCGACACGCAGTTGACGGACGCCTTGCGGTCGAAGTTCGGGGCGAGGTCGGGGTGGGTGTCGTCCACACCGGTGTCGATGACCCCGACGGTGACATCACGGCTGCCCAGGCTCTTCTCGTGCGCCTTGTCCGCCTTGATGGCGGGCAGGTCCCACTGGAGCGGCTCCAGCGGGTCCTGACCGGCCTCGGCCTTGGCCGCTGCGGCCTTCTGCTCCCGGTCGGTCAGCAGCTGCGGCGTGCCGACGTCGTCGGTGGACTGGGCGGGCAGCGGTGCGGTGCGGGTGGCACCGGCGGAGGCGACGCCGCGGACCGTACGGAGGGTCTTGGCGAAGTCGGGGTTGGCGGAGTGGACGACGATGACGCCGATCCGGTCGTACGCGACCACGACCGTGCCGCCGGCCTGGGCGATGGCCTTCCGGATACGGGACGAGTCCTGGTGCCCCGGGCGGGTGTTGACGACATAGCTCAGCGACGGGCCGTCGGCCGCGGCGGTGGTCGCGGCGGCGGTGGCGTGGCCGTCCTGCCCCAGGGCGGTGGCGGTGGTGGGCAGGAAGGCCAGCGCGGTGGTGAGCGCCATGGCGGCGGGTATCGCGGCGGTGCGCAGCGGCAGGGAGGTGCGGCGCGGCGTCATGGGTACTCCGGTTCTCTTGAGGGGGTGCGGACGGTCGGGGCGGGCGGACCGGGGCTGGTTCGACAGCGTTCCGGTCCCGGGGTAGGGGCGCGCGCTCAGCGCGTCATCCGGGGGACGTCCGCTCGCCGTCCCGGGACGCCGCGGGGCCGGGGGACGAGGCCGCAGGGGACGGTGATGCCGTCGTACGACGGGGACGGGCCGTCAGCGGCCCGCTGTCCGGGTCTTGAAGGAGCCGATCTCAGATGAGCCATGGGGTCTCCACTTCATCCGTACGGACCGCCTGCGCTTGCACGTGGGCGGGTACATGACGAAGGAAGCTATCGCTGATCAAGGGCGGGCATCAATGCATTCCGGAAGAAATCCCGCCACAGTACCCGGAGTCAAACGCTCCTTTGGCTTCTTCTCCGTCTTTCAATCACCGGCCCCTGTCGGAAGCCCCGGCAGCGCCCTACCATGCGTGATCCGGATCACTATCGCCGCCGTACACATCCCGTCGTAGCCACTCACCAGGAGAGACCGTGGATACCGCACCGGCCAGCGATCGCCCCGACGATCAGCGGCAGCACGACCGTCCTTCGTACGCCGAGGTGCAGACGAGTGCGGAGTTCGGCGAACTGCGCGGCGCCCACCGCTCGTTCGCCTTCCCGCTCACCATCGCGTTCGTCAGCTGGTACCTGCTCTACGTCCTGCTGTCCAACTACGCGGACGGCTTCATGGACACGAAGGTCGCCGGCAACATCAACGTGGCGCTGGTGTTCGGCCTCGCCCAGTTCCTGACCACCTTCCTCATCGCCTGGTGGTACTCCCGGCACGCCGCCGCCAAGATCGATCCGCGCGCCGCCGCGATCAAGTCCAGCCTGGAGAACGACTCATGAGCCCCTATCAGCTCGCCGCCGAGAGCGCCACGGACAACCGGCCGCTGATCATCACACTCTTCTCGGTCTTCGTCGTGGCGACGCTGGTCATCACCGTATGGGCGGGCCGGCAGACCAAGGACGCCACGGACTTCTACGCCGGCGGCCGCCAGTTCTCCGGCTTCCAGAACGGCCTGGCCATCTCCGGCGACTACATGTCCGCCGCGTCCTTCCTCGGCATCGCCGGGGCCATCGCGCTCGCCGGCTACGACGGCTTCCTCTACTCGATCGGCTTCCTCGTCGCCTGGCTGGTCGCCCTGCTGCTGGTCGCCGAGCCGCTCCGTAACTCCGGCCGGTACACCATGGGCGACGTGCTCGCCTACCGGATGCGCCAGCGCCCGGTCCGCACCGCCGCGGGCGTCTCCACCATCGTCGTGTCGATCTTCTACCTGCTGGCCCAGATGGCGGGCGCGGGCGTGCTGGTCTCCCTGCTGCTGGGCATCACCAGCGAGGCGGGGAAGATCCTCATCGTCGTGCTCGTCGGCGTCGTGATGATCCTCTACGTGTCCATCGGCGGTATGAAGGGCACCACCTGGGTGCAGATGGTCAAGGCCGTGATGCTGATCGCGGGCGCCCTGTTGATGACCTTCCTGGTGCTGCTCAAGTTCGACTTCAACGTCTCCGACCTGCTGGGCGAGGCGGCCAAGAACAGCGGCATCGGCCACGCGTTCCTGGAGCCCGGACAGAAGTACGGGGCCACCGCGACCACCAAGCTCGACTTCATCTCGCTCGGCATCGCTCTGGTCCTCGGCACCGCGGGCCTGCCGCACATCCTCATCCGCTTCTACACCGTCCCCACGGCCAAGGCCGCCCGCACTTCGGTGAACTGGGCGATCGGCATCATCGGCGTGTTCTACCTGATGACCATCGCGCTGGGCTTCGGCGCCGCCGCGCTGCTGGACCGGAACGACATCATCGCCTCCAACAAGTCGGGCAACACCGCCGCACCACTGCTCGCCGAGGAGCTCGGCGGCGCGGTTCTGCTCGCGGTGATCTCCGCGGTGGCGTTCGCGACCATCCTCGCCGTCGTCGCCGGGCTCACCCTCGCCTCCTCGTCCTCCTTCGCCCACGATCTGTACGCCAACGTCATCCGCAAGGGACAGGCGACCCAGAAGGAGGAGATCTCGGCGGCGCGCTGGGCCACCGTCGGCATCGGCACCGTCGCCGTCGTCCTGGGCGTCTTCGCACGCGATCTCAACGTCGCCGGACTCGTGGCGCTCGCCTTCGCGGTCGCCGCCTCCGCCAACCTCCCGACCATCCTCTACAGCCTGTTCTGGAAGCGGTTCACCACCCAGGGCGCTCTGTGGTCCATCTACGGCGGACTGGTCTCCTCGGTCTTCCTGGTGCTCTTCTCGCCGGTCGTCTCGGGCAAGGAGACCTCGATGTTCCCGGACGTCGACTTCCACTGGTTCCCGCTGGAGAACCCGGGACTGATCTCCATCCCGCTGGGCTTCCTGCTCGGCTGGCTGGGCACCCTCCTCTCCAAGGAGGAGCCGGACCGGGAGAAGTTCGCCGAGCTGGAGGTCCGCTCGCTCACCGGCTACGGAGCCCACTGACGCACAGCCCGACTACCGGCGCGGCCCCTCCCTGTCACAGCCGTCACGTACGCTGCGGGAGTATTGACGTAGAGCACGCACGCGAACAGTGGAGGGGCCGTCGCCATGCTGACCGACACCTATGGGCGCGTCGCCACGGATCTGCGTGTCTCCCTGACCGACCGGTGCAATCTGCGCTGCACCTACTGCATGCCGGAAGAGGGCCTGCAGTGGCTCGCCAAACCGGATCTGCTCACCGACGACGAGATCGTCCGGCTGATCCGGATCGCCGTGACCGAGCTCGGCGTCACCGAGGTCCGCTTCACCGGCGGTGAGCCGCTGCTGCGCCCCGGCCTCGTCTCCATCGTCGAGCGCTGCGCGGCCCTCACCCCGCGCCCCCAGATGTCGCTGACCACCAACGGCATCGGGCTCCAGCGCACCGCCCAGGCGCTGCGCGACGCCGGCCTGGACCGGGTCAACGTCTCGCTCGACACCCTGCGCCCCGAGGTCTTCCAGGCCCTGACCCGGCGCAAGCGCCATGACGATGTGCTGCGCGGCCTCGACGCCGCCCACACCGCCGGGCTCACCCCGGTCAAGGTCAACGCCGTGCTGATGCCCGGCCTCAATGACGACGAGGCTCCCGAGCTGCTCGCCTGGGCCCTGGAAAGCGGCTATGAGCTGCGCTTCATCGAGCAGATGCCGCTGGATGCCCAGCACGGCTGGAAGCGCGAGGGAATGATCACCGCCGGGGACATCCTGACCAGTCTGCGCACCCGGTTCACCCTCACCCCCGAAGACGGCGAGGAGCGCGGCTCCGCGCCCGCAGAGCGCTGGCTGGTCGACGGCGGCCCGGCCCGCGTCGGCGTCATCGCCTCGGTCACCCGGCCCTTCTGCCGCGCCTGCGACCGGACCCGGCTGACCGCCGACGGACAGGTGCGCACCTGTCTGTTCGCGCGTGAGGAGTCCGATCTGCGCGGGGCGCTGCGCTCCGGTGCGCCGGATGAGGAGATCGCCCGGCTGTGGCGGCTGGCGATGTGGGGCAAGAAGGCCGGCTCCGGGCTCGACGACCCGTCGTTCCTCCAGCCCGACCGTCCGATGTCAGCGATCGGCGGCTGACCACTCCTCCAGAGTCACCACGTCCTTGAGGAAGCCCCGCATACCGAGGAACTCGGACAGATACTCACGGTGTTCGTCGCACGCCAGCCAGGTCTTGCGCCGCTCCGGGGTGTGAATCTTCGGGTTGTTCCAGGCCAGCACCCATACGGCGGGGGCGCGACAGTCCTTGGCGGAGCAGATCGCGGTGTCGGTCTCGGCGGCGGTCTCGCGGGTGTTCACACCGCAGACTCTACGGAATGCGCCACGGACATGGCGACGCCGGGCAGCCACGGGGGGAGCCGCCCGGCGTCGGTCCGTCGCTCCGACGGGGGATGCGGAGCGCGTACGCAGTATGTCACGAGGGATGGGGCCCGGTGCACCGGAACTGCACGATTGATCTGAGGTTTTCTTGAGCTTAGGGAAACACGGCAGGTCAGCCCCGCTCGCCGCGTCCATCCTCGCTGGTATGTCCGACGTCCTCCGGGACGGATTCCGCCCGCGGGGAATCCTCCGAATCCGTCTTCCGCCCGGAGATCAGCATGGGGCGGGGCGGCATCGGGATAAAGGTGGTGGGGAGCGAAGTGGCGTTCTCCCGGCCCGCGTTGGCGATCACCACGGAGATGTACGGCAGCACCACACCCAGCACCAGGGCCACGATGGCCACATGGCGCTCCACGTTCCACAGCACCGCCGCCAGCACGACCGCCACGGTCCGCACCGACATCGAGATCACATAGCGGCGCTGTCGCCCGCGCACATCGGCGTCCAGCCCCTGACGGGCTCCGGTGATCCGGAAGACCTCCGTACTGCTCCGCTTCCGCATCACGTTCCACCACCTGATCGCCGAGCAGGCTCCCCCCGCTCCGGTACGTACTCAACGTTACGCCGCGCCAGCGGACGGTTCGAGGCCAGGGCGCTCTGATGGGTGCCCCGCCGTGCGCCACACCGCGTACGGTCGCTCCGGCGTGCGCCGTACCGGAAGTGGTCGAACACTGGGAAGAAACGTGTATCCCCCGCCATGTGTCAGGAGGCGACATGAACTGGCTATGGGCGATCGTCGTGGGAATCATTCTCGGCGTGATTGCCAGGGCCATCCTGCCGGGCAAGCAGGACATCCCGCTCTGGCTGACCTGCATCTACGGCATCCTCGGCGGCATCCTCGGCAATGCGGTGGCCGGATGGATCGGGGTCAAGCACACCGAGGGCTTCGACTGGATCCGGCATCTGCTGCAGCTGGCCGGGGCGGTGGTCATCGTCGCCCTCGGCACCCCGCTGTGGCAGACCATTCGCCACGGCGGCAGGAGACGGGCGACCTGACGGCCGGGCGGGGGTGCGTCGGGCCGGGGAGCGTCGCACACGAGCGGCGGCGGGCGGCGCGCGTGGTGGATGCGCACCGACCGCCGCTACGGCCTGTCGTGGGCCTGTCGTGGACGTTGCGGGGTGAGGGACTCTACAGCCCCTGCACCTGAGCGATCTTCCGCCCGGCCTTGAGGTAGACCCCGCCCGAGCCCGCGGTGAGGCCGGCCTCGGCCAGGGTCTCCGCGACCACCTCGGCCAGCGGCCGTACCGCCTGCGCCTCGGCGAGCACGACCGACTCCTGGCCGCCCTCGGTCTCGACCACCAGCCGCAGCCCGTTCTGCTTGGCGACCCGGCGCGCGGCCGAGGCGCTGGGCTGGAACTCCAGCACCTTGCTCAGCACGGTCGCGATGGAGTCGGCGCCGTGCTCCGCGACGTCGACCACCGGCAGCGTGCCGACGTCGGTGAAGCTCTTCTTGGAGAACTGGGCGACAAAGCCGGCCCGCGCCGCCATCGCCGCCTCGATCCCGTACAGCGCGGCCACGACCTCGCCCGCCAGGACCTTCTTCAGATCCATCGGGTGCAGCGATCGGTCCTCGACCCGGCCGGTCGCGAGGGCGATCTCCGCGTCCGTCCACTCCGTCCACGCTTCCAGGTACGGCTTCATCAGCCGGTCCGGAATCGACATGATCTTGCCGAAGACATCGTCGGCGGGCGCGGTCAGGGCGACGTAGTTGCCCTTGGACTTGGACATCTTGGCGCCGGTGCCGTCGGTGCCCTCGATCAGCGGCATGGTGACGACCAGCTGAGGCTGCTGGCCGCGCAGCTCCATCAGCTTGCGGCCCATCTGCAGATTGAGCAGCTGGTCCGCGCCGCCCAGCTCGACATCGCACTCCAGGGCCACGGAGTCGAGCGCCTGGGCGATCGGGTAGAGCAGCTCGGACATGGTCAGCCCGGAGCCGGCGGCCAGCCGGTTGCGGAAGTCCTCGCGCTGCAGCAGCTGGGAGACCGGCACCTGGGAGAGCAGTGCCAGCAGCTCCGGGAAGGTGTACGGCGCCAGCCACTCGCTGTTCTGCCGGAATTTGACCTTCTCGAAGTCGAAGAAGGGCCGCACCTGCTCCTGGTAGCCCGCGAGGTTGCGTGCGATGTCCTCGTCGGTGAGCGGCGGGCGCTCGGCCGTACGTCCCGACGGGTCGCCGATCTTGGCCGTGAAGTCGCCGATCAGCAGCGTGACGTCATGCCCCATCCGCTGGAAGCGGCTGAGGATGATCATCGGCACGACATGGCCGAGATGCACATCGGCGGCCGTCGGGTCGATGCCCAGCTTGATGCCCAGGCCCTTGCCCGCGGCCCGGCGCTTCTCGATCCGCCCGGCCAGCTCGTCCACGCCCGGCAGGACCTCGACCGTACGGGACGCGATCAGCTCGGCCTGCTCCTTCGCCGACAGGTCCGTCAGGTCGAGATAGCGCCGCGAGCCCGTCTCGGCGAGCAGCAGCTCGACGGTCTTGTCGGAGGAGAGGTCCTGGTCAAGGAGCTCGCTGGCGCGGGCGACGGATTCGCCGAGGCGTGTCATGGCGTTCCTGGAGATAGAAGAAACGGATGGATTCGGTGGGCGGGACCAGTCTATTCGGCCGTTCGGACCGGCCGGACAGACCGGCGGACCGGCGGACCGGTGGACCGGTGGACCGGCCGGACAGACCGGCGGACCGGTGGACCGGCCGGACAGACCGGCGGACCGGCGGACCGACCCGCAGACCGGCCGGACCGGTCAGACCCCCTTGCTGACCGAGCTCATGTTGAAGTCCGGGACGCGCAGCGCGGGCATCGCGGCGCGGTTGAAGTGGTCGCTCCACTCACGCGGCAGCGTGCGCTCGGTGCGGCCCGCCTCGGTGGCCCGGGAGAGCAGATCCACCGGCGACTCGTTGAACCGGAAGTTGTTGACCTCGCCGACGACCTCGCCGCCCTCGACCAGATAGACCCCGTCCCGGGTCAACCCGGTCACCAGCAGCGTCGCCGGGTCGACCTCGCGGATGTACCACAGACAGGTCAGCAGCAGACCCCGCTCGGTGGCCGCGGTCATCTCCTCCAGTGAGCGCGAGCCGCCCCCGTCCAGGATGAGGTTGTCGACCGCGGGAGCCGGGGGCAGCCCGGTGAGGGCCGCGGTGTGCCGGGTGGTGATCAGCCGGTTGAGCACCCCCTCGCGCACCCAGTCGGTGGCGGACAGCGGCAGCCCGTTGTCGAAGACCGACGCGTCGTCCCCGGAGGAGTGCGCGATCATGAACGGCGCCGCCTGGAGACCCGGCTCATGAGGGTCGCTGCGCAGCGTCAGGGGCAGCTCGGACAGCTTCTCGCCGATCCGCGTGGAGCCGCCCGGCCTGCTGAAGACCGTACGGCCCTCCACCGCGTCCCGGGCCGCCGACGACCACAGCTGGTAGATCAGCAGATCGGCGACGGCGGTCGGGGGCAGCAGCGTCTCGTACCGGCCCGCCGGAAGCTCGATCCTCCGCTCGGCCCAGCCGAGCCGCTGGGCGAGCTCGGCGTCGATCGCGGCCGGGTCCACATCGGTGAAGTCGCGGGTGGCCCGCCCGGCCCAGGCCGAGCGCGTCCGGTCCGGGGACTTGGCGTTGATCTGCAGCGAGCCGGTCGGCTGATCATGGCGCAGCCGCAGCCCGGTGGAGGTGCCCAGATAGCTGGAGACCATCTCGTGGTGGGCGAATCCGTACAGCTCCCGGCCGCCCGCGCGGGCCCGTGCGAAGGACTCGCCGAGGGCGGGGGCGAAGGCCGCGAACACCTCGGAGGAGGTCTCGGCGGGGGAGTCGGTGAAGTCGGGGGAGACCGCCGAACCGGGGTCGCGCCCGACCAGCGGCTGGGCGTCCTCGGCCGGTCCGGCGTCCCGGGCGGCCGCCTCGGCGGCCCGTACCAGCGGCTCCAGCTCCTCGGCGGTGACGGCGGACCGGGACACCACCCCGGAGGCGGTGCCCTGGGCGCCGTCCACGGTGGCCACGACGGTCAGGGTGCGGCCCCGGGTGACCCCGTTGGTCGTCAGGGCGTTTCCCGCCCAGCGCAGATTGGCCGTGGAGCGCTCGTCCGCGATCACCACACAGCCGTCCGCGCGGGACAGCTCCAGGGCGCGCTCGACGATCTCGTAGGGCTTCGCACTCATCCTTCTCCCCTGTTCGCTTCTCCGCCCGCGCGGCGCAGAGGCGCGGGAATCGTGGTCAGCTGCGGCCCGGCTGCCGCGCGCACGTCGCTCACGAGCGACCGGCCTCCTGGGTGGTGTTGAGGATGTTGACCCCGCGGAACAGCGCGGACGGGCAGCCGTGCGAAACGGCCGCGATCTGTCCGGGCTGGGCCTTGCCGCAGTTGAAGGCGCCGTGCAGGACATACGTCTGCGGGTCGCCGACGGCCGTCATCGAACCCCAGAAGTCGGTGGTGGTGGCCTGGTAGGCGAAGTCGCGCAGCTGCCCGGCGAGTGCGCCGTTTCTGATCCGATACGCCCGCTGGGCCGTGAACTGGAAGTTGTAGCGCTGCATATCGATCGACCAGGAGCGGTCGCCGACCAGATACAGACCGTTCTCGACGTCGCCGATCAGATCCTCGGTCGACGGCCCGCCCTCGGGAGCGGGCTGGAGCGACACATTCGCCATCCGCTGCACCGGCACATGGCCCGGCGCATCGGCGAAGGCACAGCCATTGGACCGCTCGAAACCGGTCAGCCGGGCGATCCGGCGGTCCAGCTGATAGCCGACGAGCGTGCCGTCCTTCACCAGGTCCCATGACTGGGCGGCCACCCCCTCGTCGTCGTACCCGATGGTGGCGAGACCGTGCTCGGCCGTCCGGTCCCCGGTCACGTTCATGATCTCGGAGCCGTACGTGAGCTTCCCGAGCTGATCAAAGGTGGCGAAGGAGGTGCCCGCGTACGCCGCCTCGTAGCCGAGCGCGCGGTCCAGCTCGGTCGCGTGGCCGATCGACTCATGGATGGTCAGCCACAGATTGGACGGATCCACCACCAGGTCGTACGACCCCGCCTCGACCGACGGCGCCCGCATCTTCTCCGCCAGCAGCGAGGGCAGCTCGGCCAGCTCCGCGTCCCAGTCCCAGCCGCCCGCCCCGGTCAAGTACTCCCAGCCGCGCCCGACCGGCGGGGCCAGGGTGCGCATCGAGTCGAACTCACCACTGACCGGGTCCACCGCCACCGCGGTGAGCTGCGGATGCAGCCGCACCCGCTGCTGGGTGGTGGTCGTGCCCGCGGTGTCCGCGTAGAACTTGTTCTCCTGGACGGTCAGCAGCGTCGCGTCCGCGTGCGCCACCCCGTCGGCCGCCAGCAGCCGCTCGCTCCACTCGGCGAGCAGCCCGGTCTTGTCGGTGTCCGGTACCTCGAAGGGGTTGATCTCGTACGCGGAGATCCACGTCTTGTCCGCGTGCACCGGCTCGTCCGCCAGTTCCACCGGCTCAGCGGACCCCGCCGCCTGGATCACCTTGGCCGACAGCTTCGCCATCGCCACCGCCTGCGAGGCCACCCGCGCCGCCGCGTCCATGCTCAGATCCACTCCGGACGCGAACCCCCACGTCCCGCCGTGCACCACCCGCACCGCGTACCCCATATCGGTGGTGTCGGAGGACCCGGCCGGCTTGGCATCCCGCAGCCGCCAGGCGGCACTGCGCACCCGCTCGAACCGGAAGTCCGCATGCTCGGCGCCCAGCGCCCGGGCCCGCGCGAGAGCCGCGTCGGCGAGCGCCCTGAGGGGCAGGGCGAGGAAGGACGGATCGATTTCGTGTGACACCGGCGACTCCCCTTCGTCGTGGATGTGTCCGTCGGCAGTGAACCATGCCGCTACGACAGAGGGGGCGTCCATCGCTTTTCCCCGGCGGAAGGCCCTCGCCCGAGCAGCGCGGGGCGCCTGTGTCGCCGGGGTTCGAATGGAATCGGCCACGCGCCTACCGCGGGTAACAGCAGGGGACGTTGGCACTGCTGAGACAGGAGACTCCGGTGAGCCTGTGGTGACCGAGCCGGACTGCGGAGCACCACGCACCCCCGGGGGCGGCAGGCGTCCGGTGTGACCGGTTCCGGGGCTGTGCTGTTCGGATGCCCGCGCGGCATGCTGCGGGGATGTCCGATCCGCACTGCTCCAAGTGCTGCCCCGTGCCGCCACCCAAGCCGCCCGAGCCGGTGGTGTGGCCATGGGGCGTCTTCCTGTGGCTGGTCGCTGCGGCCGCGGTGATGGTGGGCGGCTGGGGCCTGGTCGTCTACGGGCTGGGCAGCCTCTGGCCGTAAAGCCCCACGGGAAGGGGGCGCTGCAGGCAGGGGACCCCCGCCTGGCCAGGGGCCGGCCAATGACCGCTTTTATGCCTGGCGTGACGCGCCGTCGGGCCACACGACGTCGACCGGAACACCGGCACCACGCGCCTCGTACACCGCATCCGCCGTGCCCCCGCCTTTGCCGGAGGGCGGCTGCCCGTTCCAGACGGCCACCAGGCGGTCGGCACGCTCCAGCAGCGTCCGGTTCGCGGCCTCGTACGCCTGCCGGCTCGCCGTCTCATGCGGCATCACCAGCACCTCGTCCGCAGCCTCCACGAGCCGGTCGAACGTGGCCACGTGCTCGGGCTTGACCTTCGCCTCCCGGTAGTCATGGCTCGGCAGGACCACGACCAGCCGCCCGCCCGCAGCGAGGACCGCCTCGGCGAACACGCTGTCGCTCCCCTTCGCGATACACGACAGCCCGACCAGACCCTCGGGCTCGTAGGCGGCAAGCACCCTGTCCAGCTCGCCTCGTACCAGCGGCACCGAGTCGTCGGTGATGTCCATGTGCCCGGTCACAGCGATCGTCGTCATTGCGCCCTTCCTCGTCATTCGGCCAGCAGGCCCCGGATGCTGGCGCGCACTTCAGCGACGGCCCGGTGCACGCCGTCCCAACCGTGTACGGGTACAGCTGTGACAGCTGCGTGCGCCGCCTTAGCTCATTCACCTGTCCTGAGAGCGGACCACCCCGCCTGCGCGGGGAGCACGACCCGTACCCGCTGCCGAGTACGGAGATGGTCGGACCACCCCCGCCTGCGCGGGGAGCACTGACTAGGACGTGATGTCCTACTGGCCCCATAAGGACCACCCCCCCTGCGCGGGGAGCACAGGCAGCCGAGAAGCACCTCGACGCCATCCGCCCTCCGGCCCGGCGCGGTCGACTCCGGCCGCGCTCGCGCCCGACCGCCGTCGCCTCTGACACATCACACCCCCTCGCCTGGCTCCGGCCGGCGAGGGGGCTTTCGTCGTGCCCGGACGCACGTCGGCCCCCGACGAGTGGTCAGGGGCCGATCGAGCGCACCCCCGGAGCCGACCAGGGGTACCGTTCTGGTGTCGAGCAGAACAGGAGTCAGCATGCCACAGAGCATCGAAGAGCACACCGGAGCGCGGATCGCGAGGGCACGGAAATCACGCCATCTGACGCAGCGCGAACTGGCCGACAAGAGCCACGTCTCGTACAGCACCATTACCAAGGTCGAGCAGGGCAACATGCCCGCCAGCCCCTCCGTCATCGGGGCCCTGGCCCGCGCCCTGTCCGTACCCGTCTCCGACCTCACCGGCCAGCCGTACCTGGACGAACTGCGCCATGACCAGCTCGACGGACTGATCCAGCCCATCCGCGAGGCCCTGGACATCTACGACCTCGGCCCCGACCCCGAGGCCGCACCCCGAGCACTCGACGAGCTGCACGGCGACGCCGAACGGCTGTGCGCACTCGTGCGCGCGACCGACCTCAAGACCGCTGCGGCCGAGCTGCCAGGGCTCATCCACGAGGCGACCGCCGCGGCGTACGAGGAGGGCAGCGACCGTGCGTGGCAGATCTTGGCCAGCACCTATCGCACGGCCTACGACGTCACGACGAAGCTCGGCTACGCGGACTTGTGCACTGTGGCGCTGGACCGGGTGGAGTGGGCCGCGCAACGCGGGTCTGATCCGGTGCTGTCCGGGATGCGCCAGTACATGCGGGCGCTGGTCTACCTGCGGGCTGCGCAGTACGGGACCGGGCAGCGGCTGATCCGGATGGGCATGTCCACGATGGAGCAGGCGGCGCCGAGCCGAGAGCGTGACGTGATGACGGGGCAGCTCCACCTCGGCGCGGCAGTACTGTCCGCACGGAGCCAGGACGGGGACACTGCGGACGGGCATCTCGCCGAGGCCAAGCGGATCGCGGAGCGCACGGGTGAGGCGGTCGCCACTCACTGGCTGGCGTTCGGCCCGACCAACGTCGGCGTACACCGGGTGTCCAGCCTGGCCGAGCGGGATCTGTACCCGGAGGCAGTGGCGGCCGCGAAGGGGCTGACGTTGCCGGACGACTGGCCGCCGTCCAGGGTGAGCCACCACTACGCCGAGGTGGCGCGAGCGCAGCTGTGGATGGGCCGCACGAAGGACTCGTTCGACAGCCTCCGTCATGCCCGCCGGGTAGCCCCGCAGCAGACGCGCTATCACCCCCTGGTCCGGGAGACCTACGCAGGACTGGCGCACGCGCGGCGCTCGATGCCGGAGACGTTCACCGGTTTCGGCTCCTGGCTGGGCGCGTAACACCCTGTCAACCTCTGGCCGGGGCTATCAGAAACCTCTGACAGTTCCGGCCTTTGTACGTCGGCACTATGTGACGGTCAGCACACCGTCCGTACATGGAGCCGACCATGCCGACCAAAGCCCTACCCTGGACCCCGCCCAACATCGACAGCGTCCGTTCGCTGCCCGCTGGCCTGTGGTGGGACGCCGTACGCGTACCCCGGGCCCTCGGAGAACACGCCCTGCGGCTCGTCGGCGACGCCACCGGCGCGGTCATCGACGACCCGCTCGACAAACGCCTGTGCTGGCTGATCGAGCCCGGGGCCGCCGACCAGTGGGACATGAGCTGGCTGACTGGCGTCGAACTCTACGGCCGGACCACATTCGTCTACGTACCCCCCGCGGACCGCACCAGCGGACCCGGCGTGCACTGGCGCCTGCCGCTCCGCTATGACCGGTACCTGACCGAGCCCGCGTTCCTCCTCAGCGTCCTGCAGATGGCGACGAAGGCGGTCTGTGAGGACGGCGCCCGGTGACGTCCCAGGTCTGTGCCCGCTGCCAGCTTCCGACCACCGCCCCGGTCGTGGTCGCGATCGAGCACTCGGCGAGCGCCGGGGGGCGCACCATCTACGCCTGCCCGGGGAAGTGCGCCGCCAGCTTCCCCGAGCAGCGCGACCCGTTCACCGAGGCCGCCGCCATGCGCCGCGTCCGACAGCAGGGGAGGGGGTGACCGATGCGTCACGCCACCCTGTTCGCGATCCGCGCCGCGCGCGCCGCCCTGATCCTCGCTGCCATGGCGGGCCTGCTCGTGCTCGCCGTCGCCCTGGCCGTGTACGGCGACCCGTCCCGATAGACCGGGTGGGCCGCTGGGCTCCGGACCCCCCGTTCCGGAGCGCCGGCGCCAGCGGCCCGCCCTCCAAGACCCCGCCCCGGATCGCGCGCTTGGAGGCCAGCGACCGGGGCGAGGACCGCGCACCACACACACAGAGAGAGGTACGCATGACCGACGTTACTGCGTTACTGGAACGCCCCCAGAGGGCCGGTGTTATCCGGACCGTCCTCGACAACAACCCGGGCATGGATGAGCACGTGGCCGCGCGCATCGTGGACGAGGCGGTGAAGTTGGCCTGCGCGGGGAGCACACCATGGCCGGTCCCGTGTTCGCCGATCCTGCCGGACCACCCCCGCCTGCGCGTGGAGCACTGCGGACCCACCTGCCGGGCGTAGTCCATGAACGGACCACCCCCGCCTGCGCGGGGAGCACCGGTACGTGGCCTCTTCGGTCCACTCGGAGAGCGGACCACCCCCGCCTGCGCGGGGAGCACGACGCCTGCTGCTCGGACAGGAGCGTGTATGTCGGACCACCCCCGCCTGCGCGGGGAGCACGCGCGGCGGGCGGTGGTGTAGTTGGTGCCGGTCGGACCACCCCCGCCTGCGCGGGGAGCACCGTGGTCTGCAGAAGGTTATGAAAGCGCTCGGCGGACCACCCCCGCCTGCGCGGGGAGCACGCTGTATGGCCTCGACGCCGCCACCAAGGCCGAGGACCACCCCCGCCTGCGCGGGGAGCACTTGGCCTCAGTCTTGGTCTCCTGGATTTCCTCCGGACCACCCCCGCCTGCGCGGGGAGCACTCCCACGGCGCGTCCCTCGATCTTCATTGGGACGGACCACCCCCGCCTGCGCGGGGAGCACGAGGCATGGCCGGGACCACCGGGTACGCAGAAAGGACCACCCCCGCCTGCGCGGGGAGCGCTTCGTCGGCTGGCGCTGGTACCAGTCCCGTAACGGACCACCCCCGCCTGCGCGGGGAGCACCGCGCCGAGTCGTTGAGGGCGCTCTCCAGGTACGGACCACCCCCGCCTGCGCGGGGAGCACCGGCGCCCAGCTCGGCATCAGCGCCGAGTCCACGGACCACCCCCGCCTGCGCGGGGAGCACGCTGCGCCCTCGGCGCCAGCCGGAAGGAGCCACGGACCACCCCCGCCTGCGCGGGGAGCACTGGTGAGTGGTCTTGCGGGGGGTGCGGCGGGTCGGACCACCCCCGCCTGCGCGGGGAGCACGGAAGCGGAAGCGGACATGATGGGTTCCGAACCGGACCACCCCGGCCTGCGCGGGGAGCACGGTGCTGCACGAGTCCGGCCGGGCCCGTCGCTGGGACCACCCCCGCCTGCGCGGGGAGCACTCACCGCCCGGGAGCGCCAACGTCCGGCGCAGCGGACCACCCCCGCCTGCGCGGGGAGCACGCCGCGGCCGCGCAGTGCGCCGCGCAAGTCGGCGGACCACCCCCGCCTGCGCGGGGAGCACGATGGCATCGAACTTGGCTGCCATGGCGCGGACGGACCACCCCCGCCTGCGCGGGGAGCACGTCGGATACTCGGGCACGTCCTGGTGCTGCTGCGGACCACCCCCGCCTGCGCGGGGAGCACGCATTCCGGGGGCCCACGCGCCGAAAGCGGGAAGGACCACCCCCGCCTGCGCGGGGAGCACGCGGGGGTGCTGCACGGCCAGGCCCTCGGCCTCGGACCACCCCCGCCTGCGCGGGGAGCACGGGAAGAACACGGCCTCGATCTGGATCACGACCGGACCACCCCCGCCTGCGCGGGGAGCACTGCAAGGGATCGCCGCAGCCCTACGCGAGCCTCGGACCACCCCCGCCTGCGCGGGGAGCACACGGGCGGCCCCGACGGGGCCTTGGTGACGGACGGACCACCCCCGCCTGCGGGGGGAGCACCATGGGAGGGGCTGACGCGGGTGCTTATGTTCGGGACCACCCCCGCCTGCGCGGGGAGCACCGCGAAGTTACCCGACACGCCGCGCGATCGATCGGACCACCCCCGCCTGCGCGGGGAGCACCTGGCCGGCCCGGTCTTCCGCACATTGCGCCACGGACCACCCCCGCCTGCGCGGGGAGCACCCTGGCACACCGGCCCCCTCCTTGGATGGGATCGGACCACCCCCGCCTGCGCGGGGAGCACCACTCCGCCGGGTTCGGCGGCAGGAGGATCCACGGACCACCCCCGCCTGCGCGGGGAGCACCCCGAGCGCCTCGACGTCGTAGTCCAGACCGTCGGACCACCCCCGCCTGCGCGGGGAGCACGGACTCATGGAAGGTAGTCCCTCGGCGCCTGCCGGACCACCCCCGCCTGCGCGGGGAGCACTACTTCGCCGCGGCGACCCGTCGGCTGGACCGCGGACCACCCCCGCCTGCGCGGGGAGCACTAGCCCCAACGCCGTGTAGTTAAGGGCGGGGCTGATGTGTCAAGGCGTCTGAAGTAGAGATGGAGCTCCTGCTAGAACCGTGTCGACCAAGATCACTGT